>CACWZA010000005.1 GCA_902765215.1 uncultured bacterium
CTTAACAAGATACATTTCATAAGTCCCTGCATCAACGTCATATCCATCAACTTTTGAATTTGCTGCTACTGTACCTGTTAATCTGTATTCAACCTTAACCTCTGCTGATAATTTTACATCATTACCAACTTTTTCTGTTTCAACCGGAACAAAGTTGCCATCTAAATCCTTAAAATTAAATTGATCACCGGATTCGTAATTTGAGTATTCCAAATCTTTCGTTTTGTCCACTTTAATGTCAAATACTGTCATTTTAAATTCCCCTTCTTTCTTTCTATACTTTTATCTAACATATTTTTCATGGTTTTTTGAGCGAAGTTTAGTAAAAAAAATAGTTCTTATTACATATATTTTTGCTAACCCACAAATGTTTTACATATTTCCCTTTTTTTATTAATAAGAAACATGGTTACCATATCACAAAACAAGTTTTTATGCAACATGTTTCTGATTTATAGAAAATAAGCAACATGTATGGTTAATAAGGCATTATATATTAGGTATTTTTATAAAAAGGATAAAACATGATATATGATGATAAAAAATTTATAGGCAAAGTTATTCGTAACGCACGAAAAAAGGCAAAACTTAACCAGGCTGAATTATCTGAAAAACTTGGTATGAGCGAAAAAAACCTCAGTAATATAGAAAATGGCAGGCAATATCCACAGGTAAATAACTTTTTAAGAATTATAGAAGTTTTGAATTTGACATTAAAAGATTTTGGGGTTAATTCTTCTGAAAGACCAATATTAGATGAGGTTAAAGAACATTTGGTTTCTAAAATATTATCAAGTCCCGATAAAAAAATTAAGTTATACCAAAGGGCATTAGAACTGATTGATGATACAGCTGAGTAATGTTAATTCTTCATTCCTAATTAAAAAATTTTTCATTTTCCACTTTTTATTAAATAAGTTGGCTGAATTGCAATGCTATCGCTCGCAATGACAGGCTTTACGGCAAATTCTAACTATCCGCTATCCACTAAAAAACATATACTCCCAATGAGTTTATCCAAATGAATTTGCAAAAAAATAGCGGTTAAGTCTGTTAGCCGCTTTCAATAATTTCTCCCATAATATAACTTTTTTAATCGATGATATTAATTCTGCCTGTAATATCAATGTCGATTGGTTTGTTTAAATGTTTTATGTAATCAGCAATAAGTTTATCTTCGCTGAAATCGAATAATTTTTCTGCGTGGTCGAGTTGGTTAAATGCTTCAATTCCGTCTCCTCCTCTTAAGATGAAATCGTCTGCCGCAATTCTGTAGATTTTGTTAGGATCAGGGTTGTTTACATCAATCTTGCGTTGAGCGCCGTCTTTTGCGGTATAGGTCATTTCAAGAAGTTCGCCTGTACCTTTTTTAACCGTATATGTTAGTCCTGATGCGTAGAATAATCCCGGTTTTCCGTTTTTATCAACGACTGATTTACAGCCGCCTTTTATACCGTCAACGAGGTCTTTTTCTGAGATTGTTGTAATAGCCATACCGTCCCCGAACGGTGAGATTGATTTTACATCTGATGAATCTATTTCGCCCGGTTCGAATACATTTCTGATGTTTCCTGCGTTAACGATACCTATGTCAACATTTAATTCGTTTCTGATAGCATCAGATACAAAGTTTGCGTGAGGGTTTTCTTCCGATAATCTTTGTTTAGGACAAGGGAGGGCAGAACGAATAACCCCAAGTTTTTCAGGGTTGCCCATTATGTCGCTGAACATTTTTTTGTAAATCATATTTCTGTGGCGTTTGCTTGTTTCGTAAAGGTTGTTTGATGCTTCAACGAGTACGCCGTCTTTGTCAAATACTAATTCTGCTTTACCGTAGTAATTACCGTCTTTTTCTGCGTTGGTAATAAGTACCGGTTCTTTATCTTTTGAAAGGAACAGGTTTTCACCTGCTTTGATTCCGTCAACATAGGTGTGAGAGTGTCCGCCTATGATAACATCAATGCCGGATGTGTTTTCTGCAATTATTCTGTCTCCGAGGTGGCCGACATGTGAGAGCAGGAATATATGTTTTACACCTTTTTTCTTTAATTCATCAACTTCTGACTGAATATCCTGAATAGTATCTTCCATACTGTCAACTGTAAAATCTTCGTACAGTTCAGGGTGTCCCATTCTTGTTTTTATATCAACAGGCGCAATCCCTACAACCCCGTATTTTACACCTTTGTAGTCGCCTATGTATGAGTCAACGAGTTTATCGTGGATATAAGCTCCTTTTTCGCCTTTAGGTGAAACCTTTGAGTCGGCTTCCTGTTTGAAGTTTGCTGCTAAGTACTTCATTTTGAGGTTGTCTGTGAGTTCTTTGAAATTCTTTTCTGACATATCAACATCGTGGTTTCCGAGTGCTGAAGATTCGAAGTCCTCTCCGTCCATATATTTGAGAACGCAATTGTTTACATCTTGGTTTCTGTCATCACCGAGCATGTTGTCTCCGCCTGAGAATCTGATATCACAATCTCTCAATGCGCTGCCGATTTTTGCAAGTTTAATGTATTGCCCGTGGACATCATTGATGTAACCTATTTTAAGCTTTGTTTTTCCGTCAGGTAAAACAGGTGATTTTTCTTCTGTTTTAGTGTTTTTTACCTGTTCGGCTATGTTTGATACAAAATATTGGAGGTTTGGTGATTTTACACTCTTTTCAGCATAGTTATAAATTTTTAAATGATTGTTATTCTCATTTGGCTGAACGGACGCAGAAGCTTTTTTGTCGCCTTTGTTATAGGTTACATTGTTTATTCCGCTTGATCTGCGGCTTAATTGGATATTATGGGAAGAGAAATTAATCATTTTGCACCTTTGCCTACTAATCTAATACCTCTGCTAAATTTTTTTTGCTAGTGCCTAATCTTTTAATTAAAAAAAATTTACATTGATAAATATTTCAAGGATTCCCTTAATAATTCCTCGGAATCGTCACTGTTTTCGCATCTTCCGAGCACGACTTTGAAGGCCGTGTTGATTTCTTCTTCTGTATACCCCAGTGATAACAGAATAGATGTTGTTTCTTTGCATGCCGGAGTCAGTTCAATATCTGACATCTTGCTCGGCACGGCTGTGATATTTGCTTTAATGAGTTTATCTCTAAGCTCAAGAATAATCTTTTGAGCAAGTTTTTGTCCTACCCCTTTTGCCAAAGTCAGTTGTTTATATTCTTCATTTATAACAAGTGAAATCAGGTCTGCCGTATCAAATTTGCCAAGCAGAGCCAGAGCCATTTTGGTGCCGACTCCCGATACTGAGGTGAGGTAGTTGAAGATATCTCTTGTGTCCTTCTTCAGAAAACCGCACAAGGACATATTATCCTCTTTGTGAAGAAGTTTTGTATAGAGTTTAATTTCTGAGTTTTTTTTAGTGTCAGCAAGAAAATCAATTTCTGATACTTCAAGACTGTAGCCTACCCCATTCACATCAACAATGTAGTAAAACCCTGTTGAAGTTGAATATTTGTCTGCTAAAAGTCCTTTTATATACTCAAACATTGAACACTCCTGTTGGTTAACTCTCTCGTTTTCTCACGAATTTCCTTATCTGTTTCAAAAATCTCGTCAATTGACGGATTGAGGATAGGTTTGTGTGATGAATATATTTTTTCTGTTATTTCGTATATGTCGTACAGTTTTATTTTGCCGTCAAGGAATGCAAATACGGCTTCTTCGTCTGCTCCGTTTAGCGCAACGGTTGCTGTTCCACCTGTTCTTCCTGCGTGGTATGCGAGGTTTAAGAATGGGAACTTTTCAAAATCAGGTGCCTGAAAATCGAGTCGTGCAATTTCTGAGAAACTGAAACTCTTTGATTTTATTCCCTCAAATCGTTCAGGATAGCATATTGCGTATTGAATAGGAATATGCATACTAGGTAACCCGATTTGTGCTATAACGCTGCCGTCAACGTATTCTATTGCAGAGTGAACAATACTTTGCGGGTGTACAACTACATCTATTTTATCGTACGGCATATTGAAAAGGTGATGTGCTTCGATTATTTCGAGCCCTTTGTTCATAAGGGTTGCACTATCAACAGTTATCTTTCTTCCCATATTCCAGCGAGGGTGAGCGAGTGCCTGTTCTACCGTTGCTGCCTTCATATCGTCAACGGTTTTGTTAAGGAATGGGCCGCCTGATGCTGTGATAATCAGTTTGTCTACCTGCGAAATATCTTTTATACATTGATGAATTGCACAGTGTTCGCTGTCAACGGGGATGATATCAACTCCGTTTTCTTTTGCGAGTTTCATAACAATATCGCCTGCCATAACAAGAGTTTCTTTGTTTGCAAGAGCAATATTTATTCCGTTTTTAATTGCAGTAATTGTCGGTTTGAGTCCGATTTTACCTGAAACAGCGACAAGAATTATATCGTTTTCTTTGTTTGAACAAATTTCTTCAAGCCCCTCCGTTCCCGCTAAAACTTTGTTGCAGCCGGTAATATCATTGATTTTTGCGGAATCTGATATACATACTGATTTTGGGTGGAATTTTGCTATTTGCTCATTAAGTAAATCTGTATTTCCGCCGGCAGAAAGTGAAATTATCTCAAATTTATCGGATAATCTCTCTATAACCTCCAACGCCTGCGTACCGATTGAACCTGTTGAACCCAATATACTAATACGTTTCTTCATACCTCAATTGTACTTCAACCGAAAAAATATTTCATGATAAAACGACATGCGATTTACAAATTGTTAACTTTTTCCTGTAAATCAGCGACTTCGGCTTTTAGTCTGTTTAATTCGCAGGTAATCGGATCGGGTATTCTGTTGTGCATAAGAGTGCCGTTTTCGTCTTCCAATTTTTGTTTTACTATTCTTCCCGGAATCCCGACGACGGTACAGTTATCAGGAACATCGTTTACAACAACTGAGCCTGCGCCGATTCTTACATGGTCGCCAATTGTGATGTTTCCCAAAATTTTTGCACCTGCCCCTATTACTACATTATTTCCTATGGTCGGGTGTCTTTTTCCGTGTTCTTTCCCAGTTCCGCCAAGAGTCACCTGCTGGTAGATAATCGCATCATCCCCAATAACAGATGTTTCGCCTATAACAACTCCTTCACCGTGGTCAATAAATAACCTTTCACCTATTGTTGCTGACGGATGGATTTCAATTCCCGTTATTATTCTTGTAAGGTATGAAATATATCTCGGCAGGAATGGAACGCCTATTCTTTTCAGTTTGTTTGCAAATCTGTGGAACATTAGCGCCTGAAACCCCGGATAGCAGAAGATAACCTCAAATATGTTATTTGCGGCAGGGTCATTTTCATAGATTACTTTTATATCGTCTTTTATTTTGCTTAATGTTCTAAAATGCATTTAAACTGTCCTTATTCGTCAAAAAGCTCTGTTGAAAGGTATCTTTCGCCAAAATCACATATTACTGTAACTATATTTTTATCAGGGAATTGTTCCGATAAAAACTTTGCTGCCGCAAGGTTTGCTCCTGATGATATTCCGCAGAGAATGCCGTGTTCTCTTGCAAGTTCTCTTGCGTTTTCTATTGCGATATCGCCTTTTATATCAATAATTCCGTCGAGTTTCCCCGAGTTATAGATTTCGGTTACAAAGTTTGCTCCGATACCCTGAATTTTGTGTGGGCCTGCTGTCCCTTCCGTTAATAGCGGACTTTCCTTTGGCTCAACTCCGTATACTTTTACATCAGGGTTTAACTTGTTGAACCCGTTTTTTATTCCGACTGCAGTTCCGCCCGTGCCGAGCCCTGCACAAATTATATCGACTTTCCCTTCGGTGTCTTTGAATATTTCCTGTGCCGTTCCTGTTTCGTGTGCTTTCGGGTTTGACGGGTTTGAAAATTGCATCGGAACGAAGTGGTTATCTATTTGGCATGCCAGCTCCTGTGCTTTATCCACTGCTCCCTGCATACCCTTTTCTTTTGGGGTTAATACAAGTTCTGCCCCGTAGGCTTTTATTACTTTTTTGCGTTCATCTGACATATTTTCGGGCATAACGATTTTTAGTTTTAAACCCATAACCGCACAACACATAGCAAGTCCGATTCCTGTGTTACCGCTTGTCGGCTCGATTATTACCGTATCTTTATTGATTTTGCCTTCATCCATTGCACTCTTAAGCATTGCATAAGATGCTCTGTCCTTTACGGAATTTGACGGGTTATAAAATTCCAGTTTTAAACTTATTTTGTCGTTATATCTGACTATCGGTGTGTTTCCGATTAGTTCAAGCACATTTGAATATATCATATAAACCTCTTTTTTATTATATTAAAACAATCCTTGTATCAATTCAAACACAGATTATTATAATAATAAGATTTGTTTATTTTTATTCCCTTATTGACTAAAATGCTTTGTAATATAAATTTCTTTGATTTATAATTGACAAGGTTAGGGAGACGGAATATGAATAGAAAACCATGGGCTGAGATATGTCTGGTAATATTAGGTTCTTTGCTCTACTTTATGGCGAATTTGCATAGAGTAGCGGTTCCGGGTGCTATGTTTGACACTCTCATTGATGACTTGGCGGTAACTGCTCAGTCTGTTACGGCACTTGGTTCTATTTTTATGTACAGTTATGCGTTAGGTCAGCTTGTAATCGGGGTATTGATTGCAAGATTCGGCGGGTTTAGGGTTGTAACTGTCGGTTCTTTGCTCTTCTTCGCAGGAAGTTTGTTATTCCCTTTTGCACAAAGTTTGCCGTTATTATATGTAAGCCGGTTGCTTATCGGTTTGGGTTCGGCATCTTTTTACCTCGGCATGATAAACGAAACAAGACGACTTGTTCCTAAGAAAAACTTTGGGGTTGTATTATCGCTTATTTTACTTGTGGGGTATCTTGGCGGAATTGTCGCAAACGCACCGCTTGTTGTGTGTATGCATCAGCTTGGCTGGAGAGAGTCGTTTATTATTGCGGGTGTCCTCTCTGCCGTTCTTGCGGTGTTGTTTATATGCTTTGACAGAGCGGTTAAACATGTTGAGATTGATAAAACTGTCCACATGGACTTTGAACTTTTTAAATCTACATTTTCAAATAAAAAGAACCTTGT
This sequence comes from uncultured bacterium, assembly GCA_902765215.1. Classification (GTDB taxonomy): domain Bacteria; phylum Cyanobacteriota; class Vampirovibrionia; order Gastranaerophilales; family Gastranaerophilaceae; genus UBA2883. The sequence goes on from CACWZA010000005.1 coordinate 7,052, forward strand.
TCTTTATTTATTTGCTTGTTTTAATTACGGGTTATACTATGTTATTCAAACCGTAATTGGGAAAAAGTTTTTGGAAGATTTTTGCCTGATGTCTGTTATGACGGCTGCAACAGTACTGTCAATAATGGGCTTTTTGTATGCAATAGCAGGTTCTGTAATTGCTTTTGCAAGTAAGGCATCTTTAAACCGAAGAACGATATTTTTGAGGTTGTCTGCCTTAAATACATTACTTGTATTTGGGATAGTGCTTTTATGTGTATGCTTTAATCTCAGAACTCCGTGGATTGCACTCGGTTTTTGTACAATATCTTTTGGGGCAAGTCTTTCACCGTTGTTGGTTCCGTTATTGCACGATTATAACGGACAGAGAGTCGCTAATACTTCTATTAGTGTTATGACCTGCGGATTTTATCTTGTTGTTGCAATCTTAGGAAGTGTCGTTGGTTTCTGTCTTGATAATTTTAGCCATTTGAGGGTAGAGGGTAGTTTAGTTGCACATCATAGCGCATATATTGCAATTTTCTCGATATTATTTGCACTTTCAATAATTTCATTTATAAGTGTATTTAAAATAGAAGAAAGCAGAAAAACCTTGCGTTTAATTCAGCACATAAATTATGTTAAAGAACATGAAAATGATGAACAGCCTGAACCTGCTGAACACTGGCATGATGAATATGAACACGATTTGTATAATAATGTGTAGGGGTAAATATGGTTTTTAACCTTTAATATCCTTACTTTCTTCAACCAATTCTTTGATTTTCTTCTTGGCATCTTTTTGCGGAAGGATTGATTCATTTCCTCCAATACAGCCGCCTTCGCATGCCATAACCTCTATAAGGTTGCAGTCAGGACATTCGCAATTCTTTGCAAACTGTTTTAAATCTTTGATTGTATCTTTTGTAATACCGTTTACAATATATGGTTTTGCAAGGTCTTTATCCTTAAGTACGGATACAACAGCACCTGCGACTCCTCCTGATACACCGTAGTTTCTGCCCTGTTTTGAGCTTTCAACTTCAAATTGTTCAGGCTCACATTCTTCAACTGCTATATCTCTGCCTTTGAATAATGCATCGAGTTCAGGGTATGTGAGCAGGTAGTCAACATTAGGATTTTCCTGAACTTCTTTTCTCTTTGCAACACAAGGACTTATAAATACCGCAACACAGTCAGGATATTTTTCTTTAACGATTTCTGCCGTGTAGTATAACGGTGTGCCCGTATTAGACTTAAATTTTTGGATATCTTTAAGTGATGTCTTAACGAGGTTGTTGTAACCTGCACAGCAGGAGGTTGTCATGAACGGTGCTCCGTCCTTCATCCTTTCTTCAAATTCTTTTGCTTCAGTCATTGTTGTTATATCTGCACCTTGTGCAACTTCAACAACATCATCGAAACCTGCTTGTTTCATTGCAGATTTAAGCTGGAAGATTGAGCAATTGAATTGTCCTGCGATTGATGGCGCAATCATTGCGATTACGGTTTTTTCTTCGTTTACGATGTTTTTCATAACATCAACAATTTGACTTTTTTCATAAACAGCACCAAACGGGCAGGCTGCAACACACTTCCCGCAGGTTATGCAGGTGTCAAAATCTATTCTTGTAATATTTTTTTGATTCTTGTTGATTGCACCGACAGGACAGGCATCTTCACAAGGAACTGCAAGTTTTACGATTGCGTTATAAGGGCAGGCCTTCATACACATTTTGCAGTTTTTACATTTTGAACCGTCTATTTTTGAGCGGCCGTCAACCATTTCTATCGCTCCAAACTTGCAGGCAGATTGGCAAGGTCTTGCCACGCAACCCTGACATAAGTCTGTAACATAAATACGGCTTGGTACACAACCTACACAGGCTGCATCAAGAACAGTCAGAACATCTTTTTCAGGTTTAGTTCTTTCTAATGCTTCTTTTGCGTAGGTTGATAAAAGCTTGTGTTCAATATCGTCTTCAAGTGCAAACCCCAATTCAGCCTTGATTCGTTCTTTGAGAATTGCACGTTCTTTATATATGCAGCATCTGAAAGGTACTTCTGAGCCTTTTGGACGCATATCATAAGGAATCAGTCTTACATATTCCTCAAAGTCTGATGTAAAGAACGCTCTTACAACTCGTTCCAGTATTTCTTTTTTTAATGCGTTTGTTTGATTATTGCTCATAATTACCCCGTTTTTACTTACTCTGTTTAGTATACCACGAACCTAGTGACTTGTCTTAATTTAAATTTTTATTTACCCAACTAAAGTATAAATTTTCATGGAAAACCGTTGAAAAAAGAATAAAAACTATTAAAATATAATGTATGATTAGAGAATTTTTGGGCAAAATTTTTTCAATAAGAACAACCCCGCAGGGGGTAATTCTCACATTTATGGGTGAGGAGTATGTTCCGTTAAAATCTATTGAAAAGCTTGCAGACAGTAATAAGATACTTCGTGCGGCTTTGGAAAAACGCACTATGACTATGAAAATTATGGAACGGCGTCTTGTCCAAAATAAGGATTTAATCGAGCGGATGCATAGTGCTCTTGATGCTCAAAACAGACAAATGCACGAACAAATGGATTTGATTAATAGCCAGCGACAACAACTTAAACATATTGATCAGATTGACTGGAGAATGAATAAACTTAAGCATGAGCAAAAGAAACTGCGTAAATATGCAAACGGGGAATATTAGTTTCTTTTATACTATAATGTACTTATGCGGTTTATTGATTTTGAAGTAAAAACGGGGAAAGAGAATATGCAGAAAGATTCTGACTTGCTAGATGAGGCAATTCAGAAGGGTTATGATGAGCCGATTTTCAGGCTGTATGGCTGGAAACCTGCTTGTGTATCACTCGGTAGAAACCAAAAGGAAGATTTTGTTGATAATAAACTGCTCGAAAAGTACGGTATAGACTGTGTCCGCAGGCTGACAGGCGGTCGTGCGCTTCTTCATGATAATGAACTGACCTACAGTTATATATGTCCCGTATCATCAATAGAAAACGGTGAAAATGTTACGGCATCATATAAATTTATATCCGGAATATGGATAGATATTTTTCAAAGTCTCGGGATAGAACTTACGATAGGTGGCGCCCCGCGGCATATTACAAAGAACAACTACTGTATGTCTGTTTCTACAGGGGCTGATTTATGCTGGAATAACCGTAAATTTATCGGTTCTGCCCAATGTCGTAAAAATGGATATATATTACAGCACGGATCTATCTTGATTGATTATGACAGGGAAAAACTTGATACAATATTTAATGAAGAAACAGATTATTCAACAATAGTTACCCTAAAGGAAATCAACCCTGATCTAAGTATTGAAGATGTTATTATTGCTGCTAAAAATTGTAAATAATTATTACCCCGCACTACACACTGCCTGCAATTAATAATACAATAGACTTATGATAGAAAGATATTCCCGTCCCGAAATGGCTAAAATATGGGACATAAATTCAAAGTTTTATTATTATTTAAGAGTAGAGTTAGCGGTATGTGATGCATACGCAAAATTGGGTTTCTTCCCTGAGGAAGAAATAAAAAAGGTTCATAAAAAGGCGAAATTCTCTGTAGAGAGAATAGATAAAATTGAAGCCGAAGTTCATCACGATGTTATTGCGTTTCTTACGAATGTAAATGAGTCATTAGGCGAAGGGCTTGCTAAATATATGCATGTCGGTATGACAAGCTCTGATGTTATAGATACTGCCTTTGCACTTCAAATTCAGGATAGTTCGGAAATAATAAGAGATGATTTTGATACCCTTTTAGAAACTGTCAGAATGATGGCTCAAAAATATAAATATACAGTTTGTATTGGGCGTTCGCATGGTATCCACGCAGAAGTTACTACTTTTGGCATCAAATTGTTAAATATGTATGATGCTCTTGAACGGGTATACAGAAATTTTGTCGATTCTGCTGAAGAAATAAGAGTAGGACAAATATCCGGCCCTGTCGGTACATATAGTAATCTGCCGATTGATTTGGAGCCGGAGGTATGTAAAAGTCTTGATTTAAAACCTGCAAGAATATCTACCCAAATTATTGCACGAGATTATCATGCACGGTTTATGCAGAGCCTTGGACTGGTTGCATCTGTTGTTGAGCAAATTGCAACAGAAATCAGACACCTTCAGAGAACTGAGGTCAGAGAAGTAGAAGAGGGGTTCGCAAAAACTCAAAAGGGTTCATCCGCTATGCCTCACAAGAAGAATCCTGTTCTTTCAGAAAACTTGTGCGGACTTGCTAGAGTGGTCAGAAATAATGTGAATACTGCGATGGAAAATGTCGTTCTCTGGCATGAACGGGATATATCTCACAGTTCGGCAGAACGAATTATTTTTCCTGATTCACTTACACTTGTTGATTTTATGCTTACAAGACTTAATAATGTGCTTTCAAATCTTGTCGTTAAAGAAGAAAATATGCTCAAAAATGCTGATATGTTCGGCGGGATTGTATATTCTCAAAAGGTTATGCTTGCGCTTGTTGAAAATGGGCTTTCAAGAGAACAGGCATATCGAATTGTACAACGAAATGCTCTTGATGCATTTGAGAATGACGGCAGTTTTAAATACAATTTAGACCACGATGATGAAGTTCTGGAATATTTATCAACTGACGATTTAGATGACTGTTTCCAACGGGGTGAATATTTGAGAAATGTAGATAAAATTTACGAAAAGTTTGAGTTTTAAGGAGTAAATAAAGTTATGAATATAGGAAAAGTGACGGCATATATAGGAGCAGGGTTATTAACTGCATCGTGTACAATAAAACAACCGGCAAGGGAAAAAGCACTTGAACACGCATCAAAGTATATAAGAGGGAGTGAACTTGTAGCAGCACAAGGCAGGGCGTCAAAAGTCAACTCATGTGATTTTATGAACTATTCACGTGATATTTTCTACTGGGACAGCCTGTTAAGTGTTAACAGAGAAAAAGAATTTAAGCAACTGGGAAAACAACACATTATCGATAGTGCAAATCACAACTACAGCAGAAAACCGTTTTTCATAATGCCCATTGAACCGAATGTAAAACAAAAAGGCGAAAAAATACTAGATAGTATAAAAGGGGAAGTTGCAAAATACTATTCGGGCGAAGAAATGCTAAAACTTGAAAAGAATGCACCTAAAGGTGCGTATGGTTCAAAATGGGGAACTAATGATAATCAGGTAACCCATTATTACGGGGAACTTGCGATTAAAGGTGCAGAAAGAAAAGGGTTCCATGACGGCTTAAACGAAGCGAGAAAAGAACTTAAAAAATAGACTATAACAATTCTTTTGGGATATGAGGAAAATCCATTCTTATTGTGAGTCCTTCCGTGTCGTATTCATATTCTGTCGCATCGCCCTTTCTGTTGGCTTCCTGTTCAATTTTATTCTTCAAATATGCACTTCTGTCCTTCCAGTAAGGAACATAATTCTTTATCGCAACATCATATTCTTTTGCTTCCTCAAGAAGTTCAGTGTCTTTTATTCTTCCGAACTTTTGCGCCATATCCGTCTGCCAAGGAGTATCTCCGCCGTTTAATCTTCCCTGAAGGAAGAAGTGCCAGCCGTGTTCTGTTTCGTGTGCAGAGGTTTTTGCAAGTTCTGTCTTTGATTTAAAGGTATAGTCGCCGTTGAATTTTATAATCCCTTCATCTGCCGTAAAAATTGCCTTGAATCTTGTATCAGCCTCGTTTATCGGGTTATACTCTTTATCAATTGTTATATTCATATCTTCAAGACCGCGTTCGCGTATATACCTTTTTACAAGCGGTTCTTTTGCATCTTCAGTCGATAATGCTCTTACCCCTAAGTAACTGTCGTTTTCAGGGAAGTTTACCCCCTGTTTTGTTACAGAGCTTTTTACTATGCTGTTATCACTCTTTTTCACTGTAAAAGATAAGAATTTTAAAGGTTTGTTTTCTACTTTATTATTTATAATATGCGGAAATTCAATAAAGGTGTGTTTGTTTTTGCTTTTTTGTTTTGCCTTCCCTATTAATACCTGAGATTGTACTTTTTCGCCTGTTTTAAGGTTCTCTGATATATGGTTTGTTTCCGTTGATACTCTGCTCCAGAGTATTGTTTTCTTTGTGTTTGGGAATTGTCGTAAATCTTTATAATAGTCCAGTGCATCTCTGTCTAATAGGTAGTCTTTTGTTGTGGTCGATGTTACAAATTCATCTTCTCCGATAACATTGTCGGTTCTTGAATAAAGCCTGTTTCTGAAGGGTTTGTCAAAGTAATCAAAGGCGCGTTCTGTTACCAACCCGTTAGAATCTCTAAAGGTTGTTATTTTGCGCTGCATAGAAGGATTGTCTTTGAGCGCCACAACAACTTCGTCTACCGTCGCAGGCGTTTGTTTTGATAACCTGACAGCATCCCCTCTGTATTTGACAAAACTTGTCCCCAATGTTTTTGATACCAAATTAAAGGTTGGTTTCATTTTCTTATAAAATCCCCAATTGATAGTTGTTGTCGTGAAAATTATATAAAAAAATCAGAGATTTGGCAATTTTTTTTAACGAAATTACTTTATAAAAATATACAAGTGTGTAGTACTATGTAAATTTTTGTGCAGGTAAGATGCAGATACAATCAAATTACAATTTTAATGTAACCCCAAAAGCAAAACCATGTGCTGAACGCAGGTTTACAAAACCTGCCTGTGACAGCGTTTCTTTTAAGGGGCACGCACAGTATGAAAAAATATTTAATGACGGTTACAAGTTTTTAGTTCAGCAGACTGCCTTCGACAGAGAACCTCAGACGAAAGAATTTGTCTGCAATTATATAAGAGAACATTTTGGCGGGAAAGATAAAATAAAAATTGTGTCCGGCGGTTGTTCAACGGGTGAAGAACCTGTATCTTACAGTATGCGCCTTTATAATATGCGTAATAAAGTCGATATACTCGGAATCGATTTGGGGAAAAAGGCAATAAAACAGGCACAGAGCAGAAAATTTGTGTTTGAAATTCCTAAAAATGATTATAATTTTAAGTCAGAATTGGGAATAGAGTCCCCATACACAGATTTATATCTTGTTTCAGATTCTGACGGCGGCTTAACGGCATCTCAAAAAATGTTCAAGTCCTTGTTTAAAGAGTTCTTTAAGCCATCTGAAAAGAAAATTAAAACCCCGTTTTGGGAATGGTTACAGAATTTTTCTGACAAACATCACGGTTGTAATCCGCTTGAACTTGAACGAAAAGAGTTTCAGTTGAAAGACGGAATGGCAGAAAATTGCAGTTTCGTTCGTGGTGACATATGTGATATAGATAAGATTCTGGGAAAAGAAAAAGCAGATGTTATCTCTTTCTGTAATGCTCTTTATCACCTGACTACAGAAGAATCGTTTTATGGCGAAAGAGTCGCACTTCCTGAATCTGAAGAAGTCGTTGAAGAATTGATGTCTAAATTCAAAGGCTGTCTGAACAAAGGTGGTATTGTTGTTTTCGGCGAAAATGAAGCTCCTCAGATGGTTGATAAATCTGGCACTGTCGCAAAAGTTATGAAAAAGCTGGGCTTTACCCCGCTGAATGATACCCCGAAACACGAAGCAAATGTTTGGAAATTAGGGGAATAAGGTTTTAGAACAAAACAAAAGAGGTACGGTTTCCCGCACCTCTTTTTAAATATATATTTACCGCCGTCTTGAAATTCCTTTGTGCTCAGGACTGTCGCTCATTAGACTTCGTCTGTATTCGCTGCGTCCTTCGCATACCGGATTTCATCCGTCCGGAATTTCGCTAGCAGCAACCGCAAGCGCAAGTTTCAGCACAACCTAATGCTTTTCTTGCTTCTTCCATTCTAACTTTGATTCTGCCGTCTACTGCGATACCTTCACCTGTTGTTTCAGAAATCAACAATGGGTTGATATCTAATTCGTCGATGAATTTATAGTCGCTTACTAATTGAGATAATCTCAATAATGTTTCCTGAATTTGATCCATTTGAGCAGGAGTTGTACCTCTTGCGCCTTCTAACAATTTATAAGCCTTAACTGACTTAATCATTTCAGAAGCATCAACATCAGTAAGAGGAGCAATTCTGAAAGTTACATCCTTCATAACTTCTACGAATACACCGCCTAAACCGAACATCATCATAGGACCGTATTGAGGGTCTGTTGCGATACCGCAAACCATTTCTCTTGAACCCTTAACCATTTCCTGAATGATTACACCTTCAAGACCTTCTAACAAACCTTTTGCTTCAAGTCTTGATAAGAGTCCTTTATATTCGTTTCTTAATTGTTCTTCTGATTTGATGTTTACAACAACGCCGCCAACATCAGTTTTGTGAGATGTTGTCTTAGAAGTCATCTTCATAACAACAGGGTAGCCGATTGAGTTACCGAGGTTAACAACTTCTTCTTCGTTAGTTGCCAAGCCGTATTTACAAGCTCTGATGCCATAAGCCTGAAGTACATCAATTGATTCTAATGTAGTCAATTGTGCTCTGTCTTCTTTTAATGCACCCTTGATGATAGATTCAACCTTTGCTCTGTCTACATCATAGCAAGGAATTTTGCCTTCAGGTCTTTCCATCCATAATCTTTGTTGATTAAGTCTGTTCAAACCGTCTGCTGCTTGTTCAGAGTACATAAAGAATGGCATATTAACATCCATATCAGACAACTTCTGGAAGAATTCGCTTGTTGTCATAAATACACCGATAACAGGTTTTTGCGGATTAGCAGCCTTGATTTCCATCAATGCTTTAGCAACGTCGATATCTTTCAATCCTAAGAACGGCAAGTAGATACAAATAATCATATCAACGTTTTCATCAGCAATAACTGTTTCTAATGTTTGTTTGTAGTGTTCGATAGGAGCTGATGCAATCATATCGATAGGGTTCTTAACTGATGCTGCAGAAGGTAAGAAGCTTCTTAATTTGTCTTTTGTAGCATCTGTAATTTTAGCCATTTGCATACCGTATTCACAAACAGCGTCTGTTGCCATGATACCAGGGCCGCCTGAGTTAGTGATGATAGCAACTCTGTCGCCTTTTGGAATAGGGCAGTTTGCAAATACTTTTGCTGTTGCAAAAAGGTTTTCAAGAGAAAATTCTCTGATAACACCTGATTGTTTCAACAATGCTGCAGCAGCTTTATCAGCACCTGCCAATGAACCTGTGTGAGATGATGCTGCAGAAGCACCTGCTGCTGAACGACCTGCCTTAAGTGCTAAGATAGGTTTTTTCTTTGTAACTCTTGTTGCTAATTCTCTGAAATTAGCAGGGTTTTGAATTGATTCCATATAAAGTAAGATTTGTTCAACGTCATCTTCGTTTTCCCAGTATTCGATAGCAGTTTCTGCGTTAACATCTGCCTGGTTACCGATTGAAATGAATTGAGCAAAACCGAGGTTTAAGTCCTTAAGAATATTAAGGATACCGCCGCCTAACGCACCTGATTGAGATACGAAACCGATGTGTCCTCTTTCAGGAAGTGATTCTGCGAAACAACCGTCCATTCTTACTTCAGGTAATGTGTTTACAACACCTAAACAGTTAGGGCCTACACATCTCATACCGTATTCCTGAACTTTTGCTAAAAGTTGTTTTTCAGCTTCAGCACCTTCTTTACCTGTTTCTTTGAATCCTGCTGTGATAATACAAAGACCTTTGATACCTTTTTGATGGCATTGATCGATTGTATCAAGAACGAATTTAGCATTTACAACGATGATTGCTAAATCAACTTCACCAGGGATTTCAAGAACATTTGTATAAGCTTGAAGTCCTTCGATAATTCCGCCTTTTGGGTTTACAGGGTAGATGTTACCGTTGAACTTGTATTCTTGTAATCTTTTCATAATGTCAGAACCGATAGTGTGTTCTTTTGTTGAAGCACCAATAACCGCAATTGATTTTGGCTTCATGATTTTGTCTAAATTTGCTACCATTTTTTAGTGTCCTTTCTTTATTGTTATATTTGTTTTAGATAATTATATTTTACATCAAACATAAATATATTGCGTGTTTAAGAAATTATTAATATCTGATTTTTTATTTTGTTTTTCTTATACCGCAAATGGGTTTATTATGTCGAAGAATTTTTTTATTTTTCCCCGTATTGTGTTAGGGATAATATATTTTTTGTCGTATTTGTCAATTAAGTTTGCAATACTTTCGTCAAAGGTTTTTGGTCGTTGATTTGACGGACTGATTGTTTCCGTACATTTATTATCCTTTTTCATAATTCCTTCTGCAACTATTGTTAAATATGAATCTCTAGGATCATTGTAGAAGGATATATTGTACGGCTTTTTCTCTATGTTAAAGTTTTTTGCCACTGTTTCTACTTGTTTTAGTTGTCTTGGCAAAAGGTTTAATTCGTCGTAAATAAATCTGCCTTCAAAATTTTGTTTTCTTGATTGATTTGTTTGAGTTGAATTAATAGCAGTAATTTTCATTTTTATATCTCCAATTTATTAGTATCCGTTAGGGATAAATTCCCTGTTCCTGAAGTTTGCACCCAGTTTTTTTGCAATCTTTTCGCATTCATCTAAGTCTATGTCATAATCTTTGTACCCTGATACAACTGACATTGTTGTTTTGAACCCTAAATCAACCGATTCTCTTGCAAAATCTAACATAGAGTTATATCCGTCATTTACTTTCGGTTGGGATAATTCATTGTACAGGTTTTCGTTTTGGGCATTTAAGCTGATTGAAAATTCGTCAATAAGCCCTTTTAAATCAGGTAAAATGTCTTTTTTGTTTAAGACATTCCCGTGGCCGTTTGTGTTTACTTTTATGTATACATCAGGATAGTTTGTTTTAAGGTATTGTGCGACTTCTTTTAATATTTCAAATTTGATTGTCGGTTCCCCGTAGCCGCAAAAGGTTATCCCTTTTGAAATTTTGTCCTCGTGAGGTTTTAATTGTTCTATTACATCAGAGGCTGTACACTTTTCTGATCCCAGCCACATGTTTGTTCCTTCAACATCATCCTTTTGCTGCCTGAGGCAGAAGATACAATTATTTGAACACATGTTTGTCAGATTGATATAAATTTTACCGTCCAAAATGTATACTAAATTATTTTCAGCCATATCATACCTCCCTTATATTGTTGCACATCAACCGTTTTTATCAAGCAAAATTAACTGTTTTGAATGTAAACTTTTATTAACAAATATTTATTTATACCCCTAAAAAAGCAAGTTTTCCAAAAAACATTACTTTATAAGAATAAGAGTTAAGTTTATTAGGGAATATTATGCTTGATGATGTAAGATACAATGCCAATATTAATACTCCAATTGGTGAAGCGAGGATTGATAACTCTAAACAATCAGCCCCTTCTTTTAAGGGTGACCCTAATGCTGTGGATACAACACCTACGGCTGATACTTACTCTCCTCAGGCACAACCTGAACAGGCAGAATTGAGTATGGGTGAACAGTTTGTCAAATACGGTATTCCGACCGGTTTGGCTTTGCACGCAGGTACTCTCTTATTCAACAAAGCAAACGGCGGTAAGTACGAAAACAGTCTGGTAGGTCGTATTGGAGCTTTTGGTGACAGGGTATCTAATACAGGACTTGTCAGAAACGGTTTCGTTGACAAAATGAAAACTTACGGCTCTACTATAAAGCGTAATGCTCAGGCATTTATTGACAGACATTCAACTTTGAGTGCTATGCAGAAAACTCCGACTGCACCTGAATGTCCGTTGGTAACTAATTTCCTTGAAACTCAGGCTGAGGCAGACCTGAAAGAGGCAGCAGGCAAGATTACAAATTATTTTGAAAAGAATCCAAAAACTTTGAGAGAAGCCGGTGCAACAAAAGCGGAAATTGATGCAATAAAGGCAAGCGGTAAATATGGCAAAGGTTTGTTCGGCAGAATTAAGAACGAATCACAGGCCGTTGAAGAATTTTTAATCAATAAAATGGGTGCTGCTGAAGGCAAACCTGATATGATGGCAAGAGTTGAAAAAGGTGAAGCGGCTCTTCGTAAATTATTGGAAGAAAGAAAAGCCGGATTAAGTAACCCTTCTCTTACCCAATTTGAAAGAGAATATCTGAAAGAAGATATTGCAAGATTAACTTCAAAAGTTCAGAATTACAGAGCAAATGTTCTTGAAACATTAAAATACAGAGCAGCAGGTATCAAAAAAGGTGATTTACAGTCTATTATTAAAGAACCTATGGCACACAGAGCTCAACTTGAGTCTGTTTTGAACAGTGCAAAAGATTACTCTGCTAAAATGTCTCAATATCATAACAAGGTAAGAAGTATATCTGCTCCGACTACCAAACTCGGAAGATTTTTGCCGAAAGCACTTAAATTGGGTGTCAGAGGGCTGACCTTCGGTGGCGGATTCTTTAACTCATTATTCGTTGGTTTCTTCCTTGGTGAAACTATCAAAAATACAATTGATGCTCCGAAAGAACAAAAAACATCAACCTTTGTAAACGGGTTGTTTGAAAATATGTCTTGGGTTATTTCAATGCCGTTGGCTGTTAAAGGTATGCATGCCCTCAACGGTTTGAAGAACCTCGGTAAAACCGAAGCACAGGTTAAAGCTTACGAAGATGCCTTCAAGTCCTTCAAAGCAAAAGCTAAAGCACGCGGTTTTGCAAGCAGAAAAGAATACGATGATGCATGGAAAGCAGTTGAAGATTTGAAGAATGTAGGCACTAAACCTAAAGGGTTCAAATGGCTTCTTTCTAAATTCGCATCCTTCACAAGTATCGGTTTAGGTCAAAAACCTGCTTATAAAGAAGTAACAGAGAAATTTGGTAAAAATTGGTTTTCTGCGAAGAATCTCTCAAAAGTTGGCGGAAACATTAAGAGGGCATTGGCTCACTTGCCTAAAAACGCTATTGGTTATCCGTTGAGATTTGCACTCTATATGTTCGCATTCCAACCAGTTGTAGATAAATTATTCACAACCCCTATTCAGGCTGTTCTCGGTAAACCGTTTGACCCTGAAAAGGCTAAAGAAGAACGCGAAAAAGCACAAGAACAAGCTCAAATGGAAGCTTTAAGAAAATATTTATTATATCCGGGGCCATCTATCAGACCAAACCCTGAAGCAGTAAAAGGGTTAGAAAACTTAGATGTTGATAAATTGCCTGATGACAATATGATTAAACAAGAATTGATTAAACGCGGCTTGGCTAAACCTTCAGGTGTTACATCAAAGAGTGGTCAGGATGCAAGAACAGGCAGTGTAAACGGTGTTTCTATCACTACAACAACTGATAAAGAACCGTTCATGCCTCCTCAATACCCTCAGGGCGGATACGGTTATCCGACAGGCGGTGTTGTAAATAATAACCCTGCAGAAAAAGATCCTAATAAGAGTGATTATGACACAATCCCTCGTTCATATATGCCGCAAATAGATAAATCAAACCCTGTACCATACTCAGATCCTTTAGCAGATCCTTCATTTGTTCACAACTATGATGCTATGGAAGAAAACGCAAAAAGATCTGATGCAGTGATGAATGAAATCCAAAAATTTATCGATAACGGGTGCAAGTCTGATTACTAATTCATCATATTAAAATAATATAAATAAAACGAAGATTTGAAAGAATTTATATTATACTAATTGTGTTGAATACTAATAGATTGGAGAGCAAAATGATTGATAAAACTGCAATAATTGATCCGTCAGCAGTGATTGACGAGAGTGCAATAATAGGCCCTAACGTAGTTATAGGTAAAAATGTTAAAATCGGTGCGAGAACCAGAGTTATAGCAAATGCGTTTATTGAATATTCTGAAATCGGCGAAGATTGTACAATCAGCCCGTTTGCAACAATTGGTTCTGAACCGCAGGATTTAGGATATAAAGGCGAAGAAACAAAAGTCGTAATCGGTAACGGAACTATAATTAAAGAAAATGTTACTATCCACAGAGGGGCTGCTTGTGGTGATTTTACTACAAGAGTCGGTAATAAATGTCTTTTGATGGTTGGCTCTCACGTTGCACACAACTGCGTCTTGGAAGATGAAGTAATTTTGGCTAACCTTGTTACTCTGGGCGGTCATATTCATGTCGGTTTTGGTGCATTTATCGGCGGTATGAGTGTATTCCACCAAAATATCAGAATCGGTAAAATGGCTATTGTCAGCGGTTTCTCTGCTGCAAGACAAGATATTCTTCCGTTCTCAAAAGGGGAAGGCAGACCTCCTGTTGCAAGAGGATTGAATGTTGTTGCTCTTAAACGCCGCGGTTATTCGATGGAAGATATCAATATAGCAAGACATGCTTTCAAGTATTTAATTTCTGATGAATATAACACAACTCAGGCAATAGAAAAAATCAAAGAAGACGGAAAAATCAATTCTTTGGTAGAAGAAATGATTGAATTTGTACAAACTTCAAAAAGAGGGGTAACTCTTAAAAACCATAAATCAGGGTTCAGAAGTTTGGAAGAGGAAGAATAAACTATAACCTAAAAAAAAAAAGAGGGGTTTATAACCCCTCTTTTTTTGTCTATAAAACCTGTTTATTTAAGAAGTTTGTAAGCAGGACAGAAATGTATCTTGCATCAAGATTTGAAAAGTCAAAAACAAATTCGTTTATCCCTGCTTTTAAGTATTCTTCAACATTGTCAAAATCTTGCAGTACAGTGTCTTCAAACATGTGCATCTGACAAAATCCGTCACATGCAAACGGTATGATTTTCTTTAATGAAGGATCTTTTAGTGCAAAAGAGCCTGTGTGACACGGTGCAGGGCAGGTTAAACGCGGAATGATTGCGCTATCGTTGTTAAGAGGGCATAATCCGAGTGACGGAATTTTTTTGTTCCCTGCAATTGTAAGTTTCCTGTTCGGTACGGTATTTTTCAGCGCTTTAACCGTCATCAGGGCATTCTCAACATTTTCAAACGATGTGAAATCAATAGAATCAATTTGATGAAGTTGGTCAAGACAGTTAATTGACATACTGTTCAGCAGATTTATCCCCTGCCCGATTCCGATAGGAATGCCCTCTAAATCAGGATCGTTAACAGCCGCCCAAAAGTATCCGATATTGTTTATAATCAGAAGATTTGGTTTTGGGTCAATAAGTATCAGGCTTTTACTGTAATCATAAACCCTGTCAAAATCGCGTTCTGTAAGAATTTTTGGGGTAGAGAGCTGGAATTTTATTCCTGCTGTTTTACAGAATTTCTTTACCTTTGTGATAATTTTACTATAGGAACTGTCAGCCAAATCTTTTGTTGATAATACTTCACCAAACTCAATTGAGTAGAGCGGATTGTATCTTAACCGTTTCAGGTATCGTTTCAGTTTTTCTATATGTTCAAGTCTTGATAGTCTGAAATTTATCCTTGGTAAAGGCAGGTCGTCGTTTTTGATGCGTTCTATCAGCTCAGGTTTTACTCTTGAACGCGTGACATCCCATTCGTGATGCAGAATGTTTCTGCTGAATTTAAAGTCTTTTCCGCCTGCACTAATCATTTCCCCGAGGAAGTGATTGGTTTGATAAATGCTTTTTCTGACATGTTTAAACGGAAGTTTTTGGTTTTTAAACATTTTGGGTTTATCAAGAATGTTTTCGACAAGTTCTATACCTTCAAGGATGTCGTCTGATGTTTCAAATTTACCTTTTATTACGACATTATCTATTGCTCCAAGATTGATAATATCTTCGGCACACCACGGTAAATTGTCTGAATCTATTGCGAGAGAAACATTTGCATATTTCTTTATTTTTGCAATATTTTTCATATAGATTTCTTCCGTGATGATTATTTGGTCAATCTTGTGGAAGTTGTTAAGAAAATCAATTCCCTGCAGATTGTGAATGTCGAAATATGAGTCTGCAATTACTTTGTACGGGAGTTTAAAACATTTGATACCTTCTATGATTGCGAAACTGTTGATAAAAATGCCGTCAATGTTGGTTGTTTTCAGATATTTAATAAGTTTTTTTATCTCTTTTAAATCTTCTTCCGTAATATTATGTTTGAAATTCAGGTATATTCTGCAATTGTTTTTGTGTGCCATGTCAATGAATTCATGAATATATTCAAAATTGTTATTCAGGAACTTGTTATGATAGACATAAAAATCTCTGCACTTTACATGCGGAATAAAGTTCTCAATATCTTCGGGCTTTTTTATAGGTGCAATTACTTGAATTTCTTTCATAAAATTATTTTATAAAATTTTTTTTGTGTTTGCAAGAAATATGGCAGAGATAAGTTTTACAAAACTACATAACAGATTGTGGTAACATATTATAAGCATGTGTAGTACGACCGTTTTTGACGGTGCCATGTTTTATGATAATTCCAACTATACATTTGGAGGAAAAATATGTCGAAATTTGTACCATTGCATGTTCACACAGAGTATTCGCTCTTGGACGGTGCAATAAGAGTAAACGAGCTGGTTGATTTTGCAAAAGAGCATGATATGCCTGCTATTGCAATTACTGACCACGGTGTTATGTACTCTGCAATTGAGTTTTATGAATATGCTGAAAAAGTTGGAATTAAACCTTTGGTCGGATGTGAATTTTATGTTCATAACGGGGATATTCACGAAAAAGACCCGAATAATAACCCTTGTTATCACTTGATTTTGATAGCAAAAGATACAAAAGGTTATATGAACCTCATTAAACTTGTATCTACTGCTTGGTGTGAGGGAAGATATTATAAACCCCGTATAAACTGGGAGCTTTTAGAGAAGCATCATGAGGGGCTTGTTTGTTGTTCTGCATGTCTTGCAGGGGAAGTGTTGTGTTACCTGAAAGACGGTGATAAACAAAAAGCAAAAGAGGTTGCAAAACGGTATAAAGATTTATTTGGGGATGATTATTATATTGAGTTACAGGATCACGGGATTGCCGATCAGAAGAGAACAAACCCTGATTTGATTGAAATAGCAAAAGAACTTGATATTAAAATGGTTATAACAAATGATTCACACTATCTCAGAAAAGAAGATGCTGATATGCATGATACCCTTTTGTGTCTTAATACTAATTCCGATAAAGACGATCCGAATCGTTTTCATTTTGCTAATAATGAGTTTTATGTAAAGACAAAAGAAGAAATGAGAGAGGCCTTCAAATGGATGGACTCCGATATGTTCGAAGAGTGTGTAAAAAATACGGAAGAAGTTGCAAATAAGTGTGATTTGCATATTAAACTTCACGATGCACCTTTACCGTATTATGAAGTACCTAAGGGGTATACAACAGAAACATATCTGAATCACCTTGTTATGGAAGGGCTAAAAAAGAGGTATGGCGAAAATCCTGACGATTCAATTTATGAGCGGGCAAAATATGAACTTGGTGTTATTGAAAAAATGGGATTCCCTGCATACTTCCTTATAACTTGGGATTTTATCAATTTTGCAAAGACTCACGATATTCCTGTTGGTCCGGGGAGAGGCTCCGCTGCGGGATCTATTGTTGCCTATGCTCTGGGTATAACGGATATTGACCCGATTTTCCATAAACTCTTGTTTGAAAGATTTTTGAATCCTGAACGTTTTACGATGCCCGATATAGATATCGACTTTTGTATTGAAAGACGTGGTGAGGTTATAGACTACGTCGTAGAAAAGTATGGGGAAGATAAAGTTTGTCAGATTATTACCTTTATGACCTACGCGCCAAAAGCGGCATTTAAGGGGGTAGGGCGTATTTTGAGAGTTCCGTTTGTAGAGAGTAACAGACTGACGGGGCTTATTGACCCTGCAATTGAAATAGCAAAAGCAGAAAACCCTAAGGCAGAATGGCTTAAAGATGCACTTAAAGCAGAGGGCTCTGAATTTAAACAGTTGTATGATGACGATTATAAAACTTATACTGATGACGGTAAAGAAATCAGTTTTAAGCGTTGGGTTGATTTAGCGTGTGCTATTGAGGGGCTGAAAAACGGTACTGGTACTCACGCGGCGGGTGTGATTATTTCTCACGACCCTCTTGATACAATATTACCTGTTCAGCCGTCAAAGGAAGGTATTGTACAGACAGGTTATCCTAAGCACGAAGCAACTGAGGTCCTTGACCTTTTAAAGATGGACTTTTTGGGTTTGCGAAACCTCACAATGATAACAAAGACAGTTAAAATGGTTGAAAAATACCGTGGTGTTAAGTTGGATATCAACCATATTCCGCTTGATGATAAACCGACTTATGAAATGCTTTCAAAAGGTGAAACCGTCGGGGTGTTCCAGTTGGAATCACAAGGTATGATTAACCTTGTAAAACGTTTGAAACCAGACGTATTTGAAGATTTAGGCGCTCTAGTTGCCTTGTTCCGTCCGGGACCTTTGGGCTCAGGCATGGTTGACGATTTTGTTGCCAGAAAACACGGAGAACAGGAGGTTACTTATGCTCACCCTGATTTAGAGCCTGTGTTAAAAGATACATACGGGACAATTGTTTATCAGGAACAAATTATGCAGGTGTTCCAGATTTTGGCAGACTATTCTCTCGGTCAAGCAGATCAGGTTCGCCGTATGATGGGTAAGAAAGACCAAAAGGCGATGGAAGAACAGAGAGGCAAGTTTATTGAGGCATCTGCTAAGCACGGGATGTCAAAGGAAGATGCGGAAAAATTGTTTAACCAGATTCTTGCGTTTGCTTCCTACTGTTTCAACCGTGCGCACTCTGCTGCGTATGCGTTTGTTGCGTATCAGACAGCATATTTGAAATGCCACTACCCTGTTGAATATTTATCAGCACTTTTATCAAGTGTTGCGGACAGAAAAGACCAGACTCAGTTATATATTGAAGAAGCGCAAAAATTTGGCATAAAAGTTCTTCCGCCTGATGTTAATAAGTCCTATCTTGAATATTCTCCTGACGGTAATAATATTCGTTTTGGTATGGCTGCAATTAAGGGTGTTGGCGAAAATGTCGTAAACGCAATTATTGAAGAACGAGAAAAGAACGGTGAATTTAAGAATGTATTTGATTTTGCCAAGAGGCTTGACCCGAAAGTTGTGAACAAAAAATCGATGGAAGGTCTGATTAAGGCAGGTGCTTTTTCAACTATTGAAAAGAGCAGAAAACAGTTGATGGATAATCTTGATCACATATTGTCCTCATCGGCTAAACTTGCTAAAGAAAAAGCAATGGGACAGGTTAGTTTGTTTGCTGCTGCGGGCGGTGATGATTTTGAATCTGTACAGTTTAAGCTTGGAGGGAGCGAGGAAGAGTATTCTGACAAAATTATTCAGCAGTTTGAAAAAGAGTTTTTAGGGTTTTATGTCACATCTCACCCGTTATTCTCAATTCGTCAGAATTTGCCGTTCTTAAGAACACACAGTATATCGGCATTGAAAAATATGCCTGACTTTGATTCGTTAAAGGACTCTCACAAGGATACCCGTCCTGCTATGGCTACAATCTGCGGACTGGTTACTTCTTTAAGAAAAATTCCGACAAAGAAAGACCCTGCTAAATTCCATGTGTTTGGGGTTGTTGAAGATTTAACCGATAAGGTTGAGGTTGCTATTTTTAACCGTACAGCAGAAAAGATTGCAGAGCAGTATGGAAATGATGCTTTCGCAGTTGAAAAGAAGGTTATTTTGTCAGGTAAGGTTCAGCACAGAGATGAAAACTCCACAAGCTTGGTTGTTGATTCTCTTAAGCCTGTTGAAAACTCTAACCTTGTAACCATAACCTTAAGTGAAGGTTTGAAATATGAGGAATTATGTGCAGTTAAGGATGTTTTGGTCAAGTATCATGGCGGGGACCCTGTATTGTTTAAACTCCCTGAAACAAATAATAAGATATTGTCCGGAACGGCTTTCTGGGTAAATGCAAGCAATGATTTAATGAATGCACTTAACGGCAATTTTGGTGATAAGGTTATTGTTAATATTAAGTCTATGGATGAAACATCCCTAAAAGAAGAACAAAATGAAAGCGAACCTGAAGGGGCAGGCGTGTAAATTATTTTATGTGTGCAACATGGCTTACATAGTCTATAAGCTCTTCGTTTTTTGCAGTAATTACTTTCTTTAATATTTCAGCCTGAGACAGTATTGAGTCTTTATTTTTGAATTTTGTTTTTCTTCCGAAAAGGAATGAGCCCGTCATTGGGGCTGAAAGAATGTCATTTTTCAGTGTCCAAAGCCCTTCAAAAATATCTGTATCGATATATTTGTAGGTGTCTGACATAAACATGAATAAATCTTTTAGAATGTCTTTTGCTTTCGGTGCGTTGTTGTATTTTATTTCACGCACAAGTTTTTCTGTATGACGGATAATTTCTTTGTAGATGTTTGATATTCGCATCTTTTTATGTACACATTGTTTTGTAAGACATTCTATTGAGTCGTTGTAACCCATATCTATCAACTGTTCTTTAACTTCGCCCGGCATATTGAAGTCTATAACTATAATTCCGCCTGTCGTGATTTTGACATAATCATACTTATCATTTTCCCCAAAGACATCAATGATAAAATCGGTTGATGCAGAGGTCATACAACTATAGATTGAGTTTAAGAAGTCAAATGTGTTTCCGTCTTTTCTGACATTTTCGCCCTCAAGTCTAAACTCTAGAACTCTTGTATCAGGCGAATTTATGTTTTCTGAAAGTCGCCATAAAGGTATCCCTTTTAGTAAATCTCCATCGACTAATCTTCTTCCGTCAATTTCAACTGGAGTCATGAGTCCCGGCATACTGCAGGATATTCTGACAGCTTTTGCAACTTCAAAATCAGGGGTTTCAAAATTTGAAAATTCAACAGGTGTGAATGTGTTTAGGTTGGTTGTAAGTATAATAAGGTTTTTGTTTAAATCTTTAAAGGTTACCGGTTCGTTATCGCCCTTTTTATAATCTTCCCCGTAGAATTTTTTCTCTATTGCTGCTCTTATCCATTCTGTAAAGAGTTTTCCTTTACTCAGTGCAAAGTCTTTGTTGATGCTAAAATGGATATCTTTAAACAGTTCAAAATTGACCTCTTTTAAGGTTGTTCTGATTTCTTCCGCGTTACAGCCAACCGCAAGCAGAGCGGCAATAAT
This sequence comes from uncultured bacterium, assembly GCA_902765215.1. Classification (GTDB taxonomy): domain Bacteria; phylum Cyanobacteriota; class Vampirovibrionia; order Gastranaerophilales; family Gastranaerophilaceae; genus UBA2883. The sequence continues at coordinate 28,051 of CACWZA010000005.1, forward strand.
TGAGCCGACGGAAGAACCTGCAAACGTTTTTACATTGATGTCGAGTTCCTTTAATGCGCGAATAGCACCAATATAGGCATATCCTCTGACTGCTCCCCCTCCGAATATACATGTGTATGTACCCTTCATTGTCATGTGACTATTATACCATATTTACCAATTGTTTGGGAATAGTATATTTATTGTTTTTCTGGGATTATTGTGATTTTTATTCAGATTTTAAAATAAACTATTTGTATGATTTACACTCAAAAGTGTTCAAGTTTTGAAAATTTTATGCGTATAATCTTAAGTATACATATCACAGTTGGAGCATGTAATGTCCGAACAAGCAATTTTACCCCGTAATGTAGTGGCAGGCGAACATATTAGCGCCCTCGATTTGGCGCGATTGTCGCATCAGAAATATATTGTAAAACAACAGCACGAAGATTTAGAAAATGCCATTGGTTATTATATAGAGGCTATCCGCAATGATTCTAAGGTGGCTGAGCCATATTACCGTTTGGCAAGTCTTATGTATGAAAAAGGTCAGATAACACTAGAATCTGCTATTGAACAATGTCAGACTGCTGTTTCTTTAGAGCCTGATAATATAAATGCTCATATTTATGCGGGTTATTTCTTGTCTATGTCAGAGGATTACAAATCTGCTCAGAGTGAATTTGACTATGCAATCAAAACAGGATTATTAAATTCGGCTCGTCCGAGATTATTTTTATCTAAACTGATAAAAAGAGAAATTGATTTAGAAGGTGTAACTGTCGGAAGAATTGCAAAATATCTGTATTATTTATTGTCCGGCGGTATGTTGTTAATGTGTGATAAAGCGGCAGTCAGAATGATGATTGAAACTATTGCTGATAATATATCGGTATTTTCTTATAAAACTCTTGGTGAAACCTGCGAGAAGGCTAAGATGTATTCATCAGCATTTAAAGCATATTCTGACGGTATGGCGAAAACTCAGCATGGTGATGTTTTCTATAAGAAGATGGGCGATTTGTCCATGTCAAGACAAGATTTGTTGTCAGGTTTAGAATGTTATAAAAAGGCATTGAGCGTCACTCCTGATAACAGAGAAGTTTTGCTTAAGCTGGCAACTTTGATTCAAACATCTTTCCCTGACAGAATTGATGAAGCAATTGATTATTACAATAAACTTCTTGAATTTAATATTGATAATGACAAAATCTATTATGAACTTGGTCATTTATATTTAAGAAAAGACGACAGGCTGAATGCTGTTTCTGCTTTTAAACTTGCACTTCAGCAAAATGAGGATAATCCTTACTATAACAATTCGCTCGCGTATGCTTATGTAAGAGTTGAATTGTATGATGATGCTATCGAATATTATCAGAAGGCTATAAAACTAAATCCTGATGCTAAGTGGACATCTATTGTATGTCATGCTCTTGGTGCAGTTTATGGTGAAGTGAAGGGCAATTTTGAGGCTGCTGAGGCTACTTATCAGGCAGGTTTAGTATTAGACCCTTCAAATTATGAATTAGTGTTATCACTCGGCGACCTACAAATGGTTAAGGGTGATTTGGATAAGGCAATAAGAACTTATTGCGATGGCATAACGCTCGATCCTGAAAACTTCCTTGCTTATGCAAAGGCAGGTCTTGCGTTGTGGGAAAAAGATTATATAGAGGAATCGATTGTATCTTTCCATAAGTCAATTGAATTGAACCCTAATTTCGAAATATCACAAAACAATTTAGGAGTTGTGTACCTTGATGGTATGGGTACACCAAAAGAGTCAGTGAAGTACTTCCTGAATGCAATTAAATTGAATCCGAATTACACATTGGCTTATTTTAATGCCGGACGAGCGTTGCAGGCGATTGGGGAAAACACCCGAGCCGCCGAATACTATCAGATGGCTCTGGATTTGAATAAAATCACGAACGAGTTAAGTGAGGATGATATTCAATCCCGATTATACGACTTATTTGATTAACAACGATATGTTTTGAGGCTGGCAAAAGTCAGTCTTTTTTTTAGCCCCGAGCAGAGCCACGAACGAAGTGAGAGTCGAACACTTGTCAACGGAAACGTTGAGTTTTCGATGCAAGTGTGAGCGTTGGCGTTTCCCGCGAGCTTTATTCCCTTAAATGTGGTATAATATAACCATGAGAATTTTAGGAATCGATCCGGGAATGGCGATAGTTGGCTATGCATTAGTCAATTACGAAAATAATACTTATACACTTGAAGCTTCTGGTTCAATACAGACCGATAAATCAAAGACGACATCTTCTCGTTTGCTTGAGATATTTAATGATTTGTCTTCTGTTGTCGATATGTACAAGCCTGATTGTGCATCAATAGAAAAACTATATTTCTTTAAAAACCAAAAAACAATTATCCCTGTTGCTGAATCAAGAGGTGTTATTCTCACCGTTTTTGAAAAATTTGGGGTTCCTGTTTATGAATATACCCCGATAGAAGTTAAGCAGGTCTTAACTGGTTATGGCAGGGCATCTAAAAAAGAAGTCGAACAAATGGTTAAATATACCTTAAATACTGACACGCTGCCAAAGTTAGACGATACGGTAGATGCTGTCGCTATTGCGATTTGTCATACAAGAAATTTAATATTTGGGGAAAGTGTTAAATAGCGGGTGAGTGATTAGTCTTCTTCAGTTGAATTGTCAATTTCTTCGCTTGCCAATTCTAACATTCTGTATACCATATATGCGCCAAGAGCTACTGCTTTAGGATCGAGCTCTGTATTTTTTGCTGCCTCAAGGATAGATGTATTAACCTCAGGATTTTCTTCCTTGATGTAGTGTATCATATTTTTTCTCCACATTCTCACATCCTGGAATGCTTCAGCAAATACTAATGACGATTGTTCTTCTGTGATTAATGGCAACATATTTTGCTCTCCTATATTTGATATTATATACAAAACTACAAGTTTTGTATATATGTTAAGTTTATTGTATTATTGTGTTAGTAGAGAATGTATAGTTTCAGCCGGAGTTGGTTTATGGATTTAAAAACAAAAATCACTAAACTTCATTATGATAAGTCAGCAAAGGGTTTATTTGTTGATATGCTGGAGTTCTTTTCTCTCTTTTACGGGGTTGTTTCCTCTTTTCGTAACAAGTTATACGATAAGGGAATTTTGAAACAAATCAAAATTGGTGCTAAGGTCATATCAGTCGGGAATGTTACGACGGGTGGAGTCGGTAAAACCCCTCTCGTTGCCAGTTTAGCGCAGTATTATATAAACAATGATGAAAAAGTCGCTGTTATTACCCGTGGTTATGGCGGCAGATTATCTAATAAAAAAGTTAATCTGATATCTGACGGGGTGAATGTTTATTACGAGGCAGAAGACTCAGGCGATGAGGCATACTGGCATGCTGTAAATAACCCTATGTGTTGTGTGCTTACCTGTAAAGACAGAGTTAAGGCTGCAAAATATGCAGTTGATACACTGGGTTGTACGGTTATTATTCTTGATGACGGCTTCCAGCACAGACATATAGCAAGAGATATTGATATTGTACTTGTTGATTCAGAATTAGGTTTCGGGAACGAAAAACTTTTGCCGGCAGGCCCGTTAAGAGAAGGTAAGGAAGCCTTTGAACGAATAGACAGACTTGTTATTGTTAATAAAAACGGTAATCCAGAAAGAGCAGAAAAATATGCAAAAATTCTGAATAAAAAACTTTCCTGCCCTGCTGAGGTTTGCAACTACGAACCTGATTATATCTATAATATTTCATCGGGTGAACGATTGGCATCGGGTGAGGCGGTTACGGCTCTCTGTGCAATCGGTCAGCCGCAGCAATTCTACAGATTTTTAGAGGATAAATTTGAAGTTATTCAGAAAATATCGTATGATGACCATCATTTGTATAAAAAAAGTGAAATTGACAGCATAAAAGGTACAATAGTTACTACCGAGAAAGATGCTGTCAAACTGCAGAATTTCGGCCGTAAGGATATCTATGCAATGAAATTAAAAATAAATATTGATATTGAATCTTTAATTTCAGGGGAATAGATTATGAAGAATATTGATAAAATTGTCGAAGGTCTAAAGTCTGCAGAGCAGCCGCAAAGTGATTTTGTAAAACTAATGGAAGAGTTTCATAACCCATATCTTGTATTGATTGGCTGTATACTCAGTCTGAGAACAAACGACAGAACGACTTATCCTGCAACCCTCAGAATGTTGGAGCTTGCAAAGAGCCCTGAAGAAATGAAAAAGGTTGATGTTAAAGATTTGGAAAAAGCGATTTATCCTGTCGGATTCTATGGGAATAAAGCAAAACAGATTATTGAGTTATCCCGAATTATTGCGGATGAAATGGACGGCAAAGTCCCTGACTCTATTGATGAGTTGTGCAAGTTTAACGGGGTTGGCAGAAAAACTGCGAATCTTGTTTTGGCTAAAGGGTTTGGGATTCCTGCAATATGTGTAGATGTGCATGTACACAGAATTTTTAACCGTTTGGGGTTGATTAAAACAAAAAATCCGGAAGAAACCGAGTTTGCACTCAGAGAAAAATTGCCGCAGAAATACTGGCTTGATATAAATACCCTTCTTGTTACCCACGGGCAGAATGTGTGTAAGCCGATTAATCCTAAGTGCGATATTTGTCCTGTTTCTGATTATTGCAAAAAACTAATCAAGTAGAGTAAAACGAAGTGTTCCTTTATCGTCAACTACTTCATTCCACATTTTGCGTGGTCTTACCCAAAGCCCCGAGTCGTTGTAGAGCGGTTTATATACAATCATTTCTTCATCAGTTTCAGAGTGTCTTGCAAACCCCACTACTTCATACATATTCCCTTTGAAATGTCTGTATTTCTTTCCTATGATTATTTCCTGTTCCATAAATACCTCAAATACTTCACTAATCACTAAATTTATTATATAATAGACTCAGGTTTATAGATAGAAGGAAGAGATTATGTTCAGTATTATTTTGGCAGGCGGTTCAGGTAGCAGATTGTGGCCTTTATCCAGAGAATTGTATCCAAAGCAGTTGTTGAATATCCAGAATAAGGATAGTTTATTGCAGGAAACCTATAAGCGTGTGCTTGAGATAATTCCGTCCGAGAAAATTATTAATGTTACTAATACAAAGCATTTTGCCAATGTTAAATATCAGCTTTCTTCTATTACAAAAGATCCTGTTGTTTTATCCGAACCTGAATCAAAAAATACGGCTCCTGCTATCGCAATAGCAGTTAAATATATTTTGGATAAACATAAAAAATCAGAAGATGAAATTGTTTTGGTTGTTCCTTCTGATCATAAAATAAAGAATTTATCTAAGTTTAAACAATCAGTTAAAACGGCAGAAAAACTTGCAAAACAGGGGTATCTTGTTACATTTGGGGTAAAACCTGATTATCCTGAAACCGGTTACGGATATATTAAAACAGCAAAAGAAATTGATAACGGCTTTTTGGTTGATAAGTTTGATGAAAAACCGAGTAAATCAACTGTTGCAAAGTACCTGAATGATTCTGATATGTACTGGAATAGCGGTATGTTTATGTTTAAACTTGGGGTATTTATGGACGAATTGAAAAAATATTCGCCTGATATATCTTCTATTGTAGAAAAATTTGATTTTTCAAAAAGTGACGAAATCTTATATACATATTTTGAACGAATGCCTAATATTTCAATTGATTATGCCCTAATGGAAAAATCAAAGAATATCGCAATGGCAAAGCTTGAATCTGACTGGCTTGATGTAGGTTCATGGAAATCTATTTATGATGTAAGCAAAAAGGATATGGATAATAATGTGAAAATCGGTCATGTTCTTGACTTAGATTCAAAAGATTCACTTATGTATTCTTCATCAAAACTCGTTGCAACAGTCGGACTCGAAGATGTAATTCTAGTTGAAACTGAAGATGCCGTACTTGCATGCAAAAAAGATAAGGTGCAGGATGTAAAACAGATATTTGAAACTTTAAAGCAGCAGCATGATAATACCCAAATGGTTCATAAAACCGTATACAGACCTTGGGGGTATTATACTGTTCTAGCGCAGGGTGACGGCTTCCTTACGAAGTTGATTCAGGTTAATCCGGGACAAAAACTCTCTGTTCAGTCACATAATCACAGAAGTGAACACTGGGTTGTTTTAAAAGGTACTGCAAAGGTTGTGCTTGAAGGTAAAGAGCATATTTTGAGCCCGGGGCATAGTGTTGATATTGCAGTTAAGGCAATTCACTCTCTTCAAAACCCTTATAAAGAAACACTTCAGATTGTTGAAGTTCAGAAGGGTGATTTGCTTATAGAAGAAGACATTGTCAGATATGAAGACATGTACGGTCGTGTTTAGGGGTAAGTAATTAAAGATGAACCGTTCGTTTTATATAAAGTCAATGGGCTGTAAGTCAAATCAGTTTGAGGGTTCTTTAATTACGGAAAACCTTATTAAAAACGGGTTTAAACAGGTGTTTAATCTGAAAGATGCAGATTATTTTATTCTTAATTCCTGTTCTGTTACTCATAAGAGCGATAACGAAACAATGTATTTGCTTAGAAATGCCGTTCATCAAAATCCGAAGGTGAAAAATGTTCTTACGGGTTGTGTGGCACAGGTTGAAAAAGAGTATTTGTCAGGGTTAGAGTATGTTCACTATCTATATGGAAATGATGATAAATTCAGACTGGGTGAACTCCTTCTTTCTGATGTAAAAAATTCCGTAACTGATATAATGACTGTTGATGAGTTTAATTATCAGGTGCTCGACGATACTACAAAAACCAGATTAAGTATGAAAATTCAGGATGGTTGTAATAACAGGTGTTCCTACTGTATTATCCCGTTTGCAAGAGGAAAATCACGAAGTGCAAGTTCAGAGTTTATCATTGAGCAGATTAATAGTGGTGTTCAAAAAGATTTTAAAGAGGTCGTTTTGACGGGTATTCATATCGGACAGTGGGGGCTTGATATCGGTAAATCTTTTATTGATTTAATAAGAGATATTGAAGAAAAAACGACTGTTCCGAGAGTTCGGTTGGGCTCTTTGAACCCTTTGGAAATAACTGATGAATTACTTGATTTGCTACAGCAGTCTGATAAGTTCTGTCCGCATTTTCACCTGTCGCTTCAGTCTGCATGCAACAAAACTCTGAAATCAATGAACAGATTTTATACGGTTGAACAGTATCTTGATCAGATTGAAGATATTAATTCAAGATTTCGTCTGCCGTTTATCGGAAGTGATATTATCGCAGGGTTTGTCGGGGAAACTGAAGAAGATTTTCAAACCACGGTTGATAACCTGAAAAAATCAGGCTTGTCAAAAATCCATACCTTCCCTTATTCAATAAGAAAGGGAACTCAGGCTGAATCAATGGAAGGCCACCTTTCTGATAAAATTAAGCAGGAAAGAGCGGATATAATAAAACAGGTGTCTGCAGAAAAACTTAATCAGTTTATGCAAAAAAATATTGGTACGGAACATAATGTTCTTATCGAAAAGCGTCCCGATAAACATACAGGAAGGTTAAAAGGGGTTACTGATAACTACATCAATGTTCTTATCGATAAAAACGGTTCTGAGGATGTCTTCAACACTATTCAGAGTGTTCGTTTATCAGATTTTAAAAATGACAAGTTTATCGGGGAATTTACCCACTAAAAAAGAGCCCTGAGGCCCTTTTTTATGGATATGAAGATATTATTATTACTATTTTTGTCCGTGAGTTTTCTTAACGATTTCGTTAGCAACTGCACCGATAATACCGCCTGTTTTAACTCTTTCGATATCATCGTCTGAGTATGTTTTTACAAATTTAACAACACCAGTTTCTTTTAAGTGTTTTGCTGCTTCCATAAAACTCTTGAAGTCAGGGCTCTGTAATTTTGGCATACTCATTTTAAAGCTTACCCTTGCTGTTTCTGCGCCTGTAACAACCTTTTCTTTATTAACCGCACCGGTTTCATCTTTTCTGTAAACAGAACCGTCGCCTTGTGTTAAAGGTAAAGCTTCTGCAATTTCTTCTGCTGAAATGTATTGTTCTAAATCTTTTGCTAATGTTGCTGTTTGTTCAGGTGTCATAATCTATCTCCATATCCTAATTGTCAAGTAATATTTCCTATGTATATATAAAGTATATACTCTAGTGAAAATTGCTTATTAAATTCAAACTATGTTAATATTTCTTAACATTATAGGATAACCTTATATTTGTTTCATTAGTATGCTTTGTTTAGTACTGATTCGTGCGCCTTTAATTCGATTGAATCGTCGAGTGGTTCAAGTTCAATATCATCGTTATATTTCTTTTGAAGAGCAAGTTTTATCATGTAGTCTGCAAAATGCGGGTTCTTTGGTAAGAATGAGCCGTGCAGGTAAGTACCGAAGGCATTTTTAGATCTTGCCCCTTCTGTTTTATCTATCCCGTTGTTTCCGTTGCCGACAATTACTCTTGCCATAGGGGTTGTATCCCCTCTTAAATAGGTTAGTCCGCTGTGGTTTTCAAACCCGACAAGAGTGTTTTTCTCGCTTATATAATCTATTTCTGCGCTTACATTCCCGATAAACCTTGTTGAGCCTGCTTCTGTATAAGCATCGAGTATGCTTATACCTTCAAGTCTGTCTGCATCGTGCGGCTGGTAATATTCTCCCATCAACTGATAACCGCCGCATATACCTAAAAAGACAGCATTGTTATTGTATTCTTCCGTTAAGAGGTTTTTTAGTTTTTGAAGTTCGTGTGATACCTCAACCTGTTGTCTGTCCTGACCACCGCCGATAAAGAATATATCCGTACCTGACTCGAGTTTATCGCCCACATTGAGCTGTTGTATTTCTAACTCTATTCCTCTCCATTCGCATCGGTTTTGAAGTACCTTTACATTACCGATGTCTCCGTAGATATTTAAGAATAACGGATAGAGATGAACGAGTTTTAATTTTAAATTAGTCATATTTGCCTCTTTTACTTAACGGTTTTAGATTCCTGAACATTTTTATAAAATTCTGATGTAATCAACTGGGAATAGTGTTTTTTGTCGTTAATGGAAACGATTAAACGCTGATTTTTCTTATCGTGGTCAACTACGGATACAATTCCGCTCACTGTTGTGTGAGGGAAGTTTGATAACTTTGCATTAAACTTGACATAAGGAACTCTTTGTCCGTATGTTGTCATGTATCCTTTGTCTGTTATTTCTATGTTTTGAACCCCTGTTGAATGGTATTTTACCTTTTTGCAGAGAGCTTCAAGTTTATATTTAACTCCGTCCCCTTTTATGTCTTCTTCTGTTAGCAGCGGTTTTTTACCCGAATCTACAATAATCATCTTTTGCCCTGATGACGGGTGTTTTGCAATAACTGTTTTGTACCCCATTACTTTAACTGCTTTATCAATATTAAACTCGTCATCAACCTTCGAGAAATCTCCGACTTCCGATTCTATTTTGTCCTTATTTGTGCTAAAGAGGCAGAAAGAGCCGTCTGTGAGCCCTGTAAAGACGCCCTGTTTGTAAAGAGTAAAAATCCCGATAACAGCCAGACATACTATTACGGTATTGATAATATTTTTAAAAAATCTAAACAATTATTTTACCTCTACTTATTCTTATTATACAATTATAGACATGGTTAGGTCTGAAATCAATAATATTAATAGTGTAGATGTAAATATTGAAGATACAACACCTGTCATGCAGCAGTACCTCAAGGTTAAAAGGGAGAATGGGGATGCGTTATTGTTGTACAGACTTGGTGATTTTTATGAAACATTTTTTGAAGATGCACATGTTATGTCAAAAGAGTTGGAGTTGACTCTCACCGGACGTGATGCGGGTGCAAAGCTCGGACGAGTGCCATTGGCAGGTATACCGGCTAAAGCACTTGATAATTATGTACGCAGGCTGATTGATAAGGGCTATAAAGTCGCAATTTGCGAACAGTTAGAAGATCCGAAACTTCTTAAACTAAAACAGGGCGAAGTTGTAAAAAGAGGGGTTGTAAGGGTTATAACTCCGGGGACAATTATTGAAAATAACTATCTTGAACAGACTTCTAACAACTATATTTGTTCAATCTTTGAGGAAAAGGGAACTTGGGGTTTTGCGTATTCTGATGTCAGTACGGGCGAATTTAAAGTAACACAGGCTCCTTTAAATATGATTATGGCTGAACTTGCAAGAATCAAGCCTGTTGAAGTAATAGGCCCTTCGGTTCCTCAAAAGGCGCAACCTTTCCAGATTGTTCCTGATGAAAAACTTAATTTGCCTGACGAGATAACCGAGCTCTATAAGTGTTCAAAAGTGCCTGAAAAAGTTTTTTCTGAAACTTTTGCACAGAATAATCTTATGTCTGCTTTGAAGTTAACGAGCTTGGATACGATTGGTTATAAAAACTGTAAAATAGGATTTAGGGCGGCTGCGGCACTTTTAGCATATATGTGGGAAAATCTGAAGGATGCTTTCCCGAAAGTTGACCGACTTGAAACCTATGATTTGTCAGAGTATGTTTTGATGGATACAAGCACCCGTAAAAATCTTGAATTGACTGAAACCCTGAGAGAAAAGAATAAATACGGTTCTTTATACTGGGCAATCGACAGAACTCATACAAATATGGGCGCAAGATTATTGGGTACATGGATATGTCAGCCGCTTAAAAATATTGATATGATTAAATCAAGACAAAATTCTACAGAATTGTTGATAAATCATAATGAAGAAAGGATTGAATTAACGGATGTACTTAATCAGATATATGATATTCAGAGACTTGCTACAAGATTGAGCAGTTCGGTTGCTCTGCCGAAAGACTTTGTGTCATTAAAAGAGTCTTTATCATACTTAGATAAGCTTGATGAACTCGTTAAAAGTTGTGGGCTTAGTACATTTGACGGTATTTCATCAAGAATACCCGAACTGATTGAATTTGCATCTCTTATTGAAAAAACGGTTGTTGATGATCCTCCGAATGTCATCAAAGAGGGTGGTATTATTAAAAGCGGCGTTAATGAAAATCTTGATTACCTCAGAGATTTGATGAATAACGCAGAAGACTGGCTTGTTAAGTTTGAAGAATCAGAAAAGGAAAGAACGGGGATTAAGAACTTAAAAGTCGCTTATAACAGAGTTTTTGGGTATTATATTGAGATAACAAATTCTAACCTTGATATGATTCCTCAAAATTATATTCGCCGTCAAACTCTGAGAGGTTCCGAGAGATTTATAACTGATGAACTTAAACACCACGAGGATGAAGTTCTATCTGCTCAAACAAAGGTTTGCGAGCTGGAATATAAGATTTTTACCGATTTCAGAACTTATGCCAAAGAGTTTGTTGAAATTATAAGAGAGCTTGCTAATGCTATTGCAGAACTTGATATATTTGTGTCGTTTGCAACAGTTGCGCTTGAATCAAATTATACAAAACCTGAATTAACGGAAAATTCAGAGTTTATTATTAAAAACGGCCGTCACCCTGTACTTGAAAAGGTCTTGCCGTTAGGAACTTATGTGCCGAACGATTTGGAATTATCTGATATTGGTGCGGATGAAGAATCTCGTTTTATGATTTTAACAGGCCCTAATATGGCAGGGAAATCTACATATATGCGTCAAAATGCACTTATTGCAATTTTGGCTCAGATAGGTTCTTATGTTCCTGCAGATTATGTAAAAATGGGCATAGCGGATAAAATCTTTACCAGAGTAGGTGCGAGTGATGATTTGACTCTCGGTCAGTCTACTTTTATGGTTGAAATGATTGAAACTGCAAATATATTGAATAATGCAACAGAAAAAAGTTTGATTTTGATTGACGAAATCGGTCGAGGCACAAGTACTTATGACGGTGTTGCTATTGCATGGGCTGTTGCAGAGCATATTGCGGGCAAAATCAATGCAAGATGTATATTTGCAACTCACTATCACGAATTGAATGTTATGACTCAAACATATCCGCAGATTAAAAATTATCGTGTAACTATTTCTGAAACTGACGGAAAGATTGAGTTCTTAAGAAAAATTGTTCAGGGCGGGGCAAGTAAAAGTTATGGTATCCATGTTGCACAAATGGCAGGATTGCCGTCATCAGTCATTAAAAGGTCAAAAGACCTGATGATAAAACTGCAAAAAGACTGTTCTAAAGACTTATCATCAAGACGAAAAACGCTATCTGAAAATGCATCCCCTCAATTGTCATTGTTTCAGTAACAAAAACGATATATAAAAAGCACGTCTTATGACGTGCTTTTCTTGTGATAAAAGTTTTTAGATGTTAGAACAATCCGTGAAGAATCATGTTGCTCGCTGCCATCATGTTCATCTGATTAGTGAGAACTTGTGACTGTTCAACCTTTGATGCCTGCTGTCCTTTGTGGAATTTAGCAATTACATCCGTTACGGTCTTCGGTTTGATAGAAGCGGCATTTTCTGCTGCCTGTGGTGACTGTGTCGGTTGAGGTTTGATTTCTTCAACATAAGTCACAGGTGCAACTTTTGTATCCTGAAGTTGAGATTCAAGCTGCATTCTTTGTGTCATTGCAGAAATGTCCGTGATTTGGTTGTTCTTGACATCTGATTCAACTTTGTTCAATTGTTCCTTGCAGTTATTAGCTTCTGCCTGCTTTATTACTGGCGGAGCCATTGTAACCTGAGGTCTAAATGAAATACTTGTTGCCATTGTCATTTCCTTTCATTCACACACACTCTGATAAAACGCGTGAAACAAAAAAATTGCTTTATAATTTCCTGTCTTTTTACAAACTTTAATAAAAAAGGCTGATTATAATCAGCCTTTTTCTATACTAACCTTCTGCGAGTTTTTCTCTTACGAGTTTTTCTACTTCTGCCAATAAATCAGGGTTTGCATCTAAAAATTCTTTTGATTTTTCTCTGCCCTGTCCGAGTTTGGCATCATTGTAACTGAACCATGCCCCTGCCTTATTGATTATGCCGAGGTTTACGGCTACATCAAGTATGTTGCCTGTTTTTGATATACCTTTACCGAAGATAATATCAAATTCTGCAGTTCTGAAAGGAGGTGCAACTTTGTTCTTTAATACTCTTACTCTTACATGGTTTCCGACATCTTCGCCGTCGCCCTTAAGTGTTTCTGTACGCTTAATTTCCATTCTGACAGATGCATAATATTTCAATGCGTTACCGCCTGTTGTTGTTTCAGGGTTTCCGTACATAACCCCTATTTTTTGTCTTAATTGGTTAATAAAGATAACTGTTGTGTTTGTTTTCCCGATAACACCTGTGAGTTTTCTCAGTGCCTTTGACATAAGTCTTGCCTGAAGCCCCATTTGCTGGTCTTCCATTGTTCCTTCGATTTCTGCTTTTGGAACGAGCGCTGCAACTGAGTCAACAACGATGATATCGACAGCGCCTGAGCGAACGAGTTCTTCTGTAATATCGAGTGCCTGTTCACCTGTGTCAGGTTGTGAGATAAGCAGTTCGTCAATATTAACCCCAAGGTTTCTTGCGTATTCAGGGTCAAGTGCGTGTTCTGCATCAACGAATGCTGCTATTCCCCCCTTCTTTTGACATTCAGCAACAATGTGTTGTGCCAAAGTGGTTTTCCCTGATGATTCAGGCCCGTAGATTTCTATAATACGGCCTCTTGGAATCCCGCCTATTCCGAGTGCTACGTCAAGTGATAATGCCCCTGTAGGGATTGCGTCAACATTAACAGTAGTCTTATCGCCCAATTTCATAATTGAGCCTTTACCAAAATCTTTTTCTATTTTTTCAATTGCCAAATTCAGTGCTTTCTGACGATCGGCATTAATAGTCTTTTCTTCAGTCTTTTCAGCAGTAACCATAATAATTTCCTTATATTCTATAAAAAGTCCCAACTCTAATAAATCTGTTGTAAATGTACACTATTAAAAGAGAGTATTTTGTACATCTTCTTTTGAGTACAAACCAAACATAAACGGCTTAAATGAAGCATTTTCTTTTTTCAAAGCATAATTTTCTTTATTTAGTTCTTCAATTTGATTCTTAAGATTTTCGTTTTCTGTTTTACAACGTATAAGTTCTACAACAACTTCGTCCATACCTTCAAGTCTTGTGTCTAAAAGGTCTGAAACAGCGGTTGTAATATTGCTTTCCATTCTTTGAAGTGAGGTTAAAAGGGTATCAACGACTAATTGCGAAGCGCTTTTTGACATTGTTGCAGGGGCATTTGAAGATGCTTCTTTTGCTTGTTTAAGAGCTCTGACGTCGTCCATTGAAAAATAGGTTTTACCGTCGTCAGTTTTGCGTGGAGATATATCCGCTTTTTTGCAGAGTTTAACTATTTCCATATTGTCAGTATCTAAAATTTTTCTCACATCTTGAGGAGATAAAATATTTTCGTTCACTTCGCTAACACCCACGTTATCTACTCCCACTTTTTCATAATTATATCTTAATAAATTCATTTTTTCCACATAATATTACATAAAGTTAACATAAGCGCGGAGTTATCGGCTATAATTGAAAAGAGAGTGTTTTTGATGACACTCTCTTTTGTAAAGTTTTATAATTAACCTTTCTTTTGTGATTTGTCAGCCAGTTCACTGTCTAATCTCAAAAATACAGGTTTTATGTTCTCTTTGTCTATAAGGTGTCCGACTTTGATGTTGTCACCTGTGATATCCGTCAGCTTTATGGACTTCATCTCGTAGGATAACTGTTCGGCCATTGCTTGTGCAATATTTGGACAGTAAGGATAAATAAGTGATGAAACTATGCACATAACTTCAAGAACTGTAGTAAGTACTTGTCCGCACTCATCGGTTTCACCGTTTTTAGCCAGTGCCCAAGGTTCAGAATCGGTCACATATTTGTTTGTTTCATCAACAACTTCCATTATTTTTTGAGCCGCTTCCTGAATTTCAAAATAGTCAAACTTGTGCATAACATCTTTTACTGTTGCCAAAGCTTTGTCGACTAATTCTGACTTTACCTTAAATTCAGGTTTTATATCTCCGTCAAAATATTTAACGAGCATAGATAAAGTTCTGTTTAATAGGTTACCCATTGAGTTTGCAAGGTGTGCATTTACCTTTTCCTTAAAATCTATATCCGAATAGTTCCCGTCTTTTCCGCAAGGTGCTGCTGTTGCCATATAATAGCGCAGTGCATCAGGTTGTTCCAGTCCGAAACTTTCCATAACGCTTGTCGGTGAAATTACATTGCCTAATGATTTAGACATTTTTGTTTCATCAATTGTTATCCAGCCGTGAGCAAAAATGTGTTCAGGTAAAGGTAACCCGAGTGCCATAAGTATTCCTATCCAGTAAATACTGTGGAATTTAAGTATGTCTTTCCCTATAACATGTACATTGACAGGCCAAAGGTTTTTAAACTGTTCGCTTTCGTTATCAACATCATATCCGATTGCGGTTATGTAGTTTGAAAGCGCATCAATCCAGACATATATCCCCTGTTCGGGATCATCAAGAACATCTATACTCCAGTCTACATTTGTTTTTGCTCTTGAAACAGAAATGTCTTCAATATTTTCAAGCTGGTTTAGTACCTCATTTGTTCTGAAAGAAGGTATTATAAAATCGGGGTTTTGTTTTATGTGTTTTGCGATTGCATCTTTATATTTTGAGAGTTTAAAGAAATAGTTTTCTTCGCTTACTTCTTCGGGTTTCTTTAAGTGATCCGGACAGAGTCCGTCTTCTGTCAGGTCTTTTTCACTTAAAAATGCTTCACAGCCGCTGCAGTATAACCCTGTATATTTGTTTTTGTAGATGTCACCTTGTTCTACAAGTTTTTTAAAGATGTGCTGAACAACTGTAACGTGTTCGTCATCAGTAGTTCTTATGAATTTAGAATAATCAAAATTTAATGCTTTCCACGCGTCTTTGAACTGTTGCGCATTTTCATCACATAACTGTTTTGGGGTGATTCCTCTTGATGCAGCAGTTTTTTGAATTTTTATACCGTGCTCATCCGTACCTGTAAGCATAAATGTGTTATCACATCTTTGGGTATAGTGTCTGTATATTACGTCAGACAAAATCTTTTCGTATGCGTGTCCGATGTGCGGAGCACCGTTTACGTAATCTATCGCCGTAGTTGCATAAAACTTTTCCATATTCTTTTACCTCTCTTATTGTTTCTATTTTATCACAAAAAGGTAATTTATATGTTGTTTTTGGTGTATTATATAAAAAGATTGTAGAGGTATGTTGTATGATTAAGAGATTATTAGCACTTTGTTTGGTAACTGTTCTTGCCCTTCCTGTTTGTGCAAAAAATATTTCAGGTGACTGGCACAACGATTTGAGAACTTTGTTCCTGCGTAATAACGCAATTATTTATGCTATAAATCTCCGTACTTTCAGTGCTCAGGATAAGAACGGTAACGAAATTATTGACGAGAATGAAGAAAGCGGTAATTTTGTTAATGCAGTTCATGAATTGGATAATCTCGTTAAGATGGGGATAAATACGATTCATGTTTTGCCTGTCACTCCTGTCGGCAAGATTAAAGCAATGGGTACGGCGGGTTCTCTTTATGCAATATATGATTTTACAACTCTTAACCCTCAGATTGTTTCAAAACAGTCCTCTCTTTCTCCAAAACTTCAGGCGAAAAGGTTCGTGAAAGAGTGTCATAACCGTAATATCAGAGTAATCGTAGATTTACCGAGTTGTGGCTCTTATGATTTGTTTCTGGAGCACCCCGAGTATTTTATAAAAGACGAAAACAACAATCCTGTTACCCCTCTTGACTGGACTGATGTCAGATTGTTTGATGTCGGAACAGAAAAGTCAGTTAATGAGGATTTGCTGAACTTACATAAGAAATTTGTTGATATGCTTGTTGAAATTGGTGTGGATGGTATTCGTGCCGATGTTGCAAGACTGAAACCAAAAGCTTTCTGGTCAGAGTTAATAAAGTATACAAGGGCAAAGGATCCTGAGTTTTTGTTCATAGCAGAAGCGTCAAAATTATGGAATCAGCCTGTTTCAAAGTACGCTCTTAATACATCTGTTGAAGATTTGTTTGATGCTGGTTTTGACGGTTATTTAGGGAGTTATGTTAACCTTAAAAATATGACAACTTCAAAAGAGTTAATAACGACTGTTACTGATGATTTAAAACTTTTCAGAAAATATGATAATCAAAAAAGTGTAATCGGAAGTTTTTCAACTCACGACGAAGTCAGTCCGATACAAATCCACGGCTCAGATTTTTCAAAAATGATTATATGGCTGAATACCACTTTGCCTATGAACTCTTATTATATTGATGGTTTCCCTACGGGTGATATGTATAATTATCAATGGGCAAATAAAATTGCCCCTTCTTCACAAACCGATGATGTATATTATTTCTCTCATAACGGGCAATTGGATATCTTTAATTTTTCAAGGAAACCGCAGGGGAAAGATACTTATATTTACGATGAATTTGTTTTGGCTAATAAGTTCAAAGCCTATTATGCACAAGATTTGTCAATTGCTCAGTTTATCCCGTTAAAATCATCAAATCCGAAGGTTTTTGCTTATGCAAGAGCGATGAATAACCAGTCTTTGGTTGTCATCGGAAATCTTGATTTTAATTCCTCACAGGAGTCAGTTATAAAAGTTTCAGGTTTTAAGCCAAATATGCGTATTCTGAATCTCCGTGTACAGCTGAACAATAATAATGAGTACACGAAGGGTAAAATTAAGGCAATCTTGACTCCGGGGCAGATAGAGGTCTTGCTTATTAAACGATTGGTGTTGTAGTATGTTGACGACACTTGCGGTTTTATCAAGAATATTTTCTAATTCTGTTGCAAACCTTTTTCAAAAGAAGGCATCCTCTGTTGATTCCCCTGTTGTTATAAATATGTGGGCATATTTTATAATGAGCCTTTTGTGTGTTGCTCCTGCCATGTTTGTTGACTGGCTTCAGTTCTCGGCTGAGTTTTGGATGACGGTTGTATTTGCGGGGTTGCTCTGCACAATAGGAACGATTGCTCTTATTGCGGCTTTGCGTATTGGAGAACTCTCTGTTCTTGCTCCGATAAATTCATATAAAGCAATTATAGGTTTAATTGGCGCGTTTGTCCTCTTGGGTGAGTTGCCTGCCTTAAAAGAGCTTATTTGTGTAATCTTTATTGTTATTGGCAGTTATTTCGTTTTGGAAACGGGCGGGGAAAAGTTTTCGCTTCGGTTGTTTTTTAGACGGGATATCAGACTAAGACTTTTTGCCCTTTTATGTTCGGGAGTTGAGGCTTCTTTTCTAAAGAAGATTATAATTATGTCGTCATATAAAATATCTTTGATATTGTGGTGTTTTAGCGGTTTTTTGTGTTCGCTTGTTCTTCTTGCTTTATACAATCTGAAACAAAAGCAGTCTTTTAAACTCAACAAAAAATGTTTTTCAGATTGTTTTGTAATCGCTTTAATGCTTTTGATTATGCAGTTAACCACAAACTACGTCTTTTCAAAAATGGCTGTAGGAACGGCACTATCCCTGTTTCAGTTGTCATCCTTAGTATCACTCTATTTTGGATATAAAGTTTATCACGAAACAGAAATAATAAAGAAACTAATAGGTACGGTTATTATGATAGTTTCTGCTGTTGTGATTTTAATCTAAAATAATACTTCCGGCTCAACGAAGGTTATATAAACAAATGCGTTAAAATCAACACTTCCGAAGATTATTTTCATCTGATGGTCGTTGCACGGTAAAACTTTTGCAAAGGTTATGCAATCTTCTTCAAAATCGTCTTTGGTTTCTCTTGCCTTGATTTTTGCCTTTAACTGGTGAGCCTGATAGAGCATAATGTAAACTCCGTCCGCCTTTTTCTCACCTTCAACCTTATAATATCCGCGTTCTACGAGTTGGTTGTTAACAATAAAGTCAACAGGGATATTTATAAGTCTTGTCTCGTCAATTGTTTCATCAGGCTGTTCGTTTACGATTTCTTCGTTATGCGGATCCATTTCCGGTGTTAAACTTGAGCCCTTAAACTTTCTGATAGCTTTCTCTCTTTTCTTGGCTTCTTTTCTTTTTGATTTAGCCTGTAGGGCATCCATTGTTTCTTCAAACTGTTTATTTGTAATAGTTTTTTGTCCGTCCCAAGCATTATCAACGCTGCTGAAATCAGACCAGTCGTCGCCCGCAAATGATGTTGCAGAGCAAAATGCGAAAACAGATAGTATAATAATAAGAATTCTTTTTATCATACTTTATTATTTAATGATTTTTTGCCGTAAGTAAACCTCTATTTGTATGAGGCGAAATTATTTATCAGAGATAAATCCGTTTATTGCTGTGTAAGCGGCAACATAAGGTGATGCCAGATAAATTTCACCTTTCGTATTACCCATTCTGCCCTGAAAGTTTCTGTTTTGGGTTGCAAGACAAACTTCTCCGTCTCCGAGTGTACCTGCGTGAACACCGACACAAGGTCCGCACCCCGGTGGAAGTATTACGGCATTTGAGTCCATAAATATATCTAAAAGTCCTTCTTTAAGGCAAGATTTGTAGACATCAGGTGATGCAGGGCAAATTAACATTCTTACATCTTTGTTAACCTTTTTACCCTTTAGAATGTTTGCAACAACTCTCATATCTTCAAGTCTGCCGTTTGTACAAGTTCCGACATATACCTGATTTACCTTGATATTTGATAATTCGTCAACTCTTTTTGTGTTGTCAACGGTATGTGGGCAGGAAACTGTTCTCGGAACATCTTCCGCTTTTATATTGATTATTCTTTCGTATTGTGCATCCTCATCAGGTAGTATCTGTCTGAATTTATCTTCTCTGCCTCGTTCTGCCAAATATTTTTTTGTTGTATCGTCTGCAACAATAAGTCCGCATTTTGCGCCGGCTTCAACGGCCATATTTGAAAGTGTAAATCTTTCAGACATAGACATGTTTTCAATTGTATCTCCGCAGAATTCCAGCGCGCGATAGGTTGCCCCGTCTGCCCCTATCAGTCCGATAATGTGGAGCATTAAATCTTTTGAGAAAACACCTTCATTTAGATTTCCTGTTACAACTATTTTGAAAGTTCTCGGAACTTTTAACCACGTTTTACCTAAAGCCATAGCGACTGCTACATCTGTTGAGCCCATCCCTGTTGCAAATGCTCCGAGTGCGCCCGAAGTACAGGTGTGAGAGTCTGCTCCGACAAGCACTTCGCCCGGGTTAACAAAGGTTTCTACTAATCTTTGGTGGCAGACACCTTCTCCGATATCTGATATAACAGCACCGTATTCTTTTGAAAATTCTCTTAACACCATGTGGGTATTTGATAGCTCTTTTCTCGGGCTTGGAGATGCGTGGTCAATAAATAATATTGTTCTTTCGGGGTTGTTAAGTTTATCTTTGCCCAGTTTTTTAAACTCCTGAACTGTAAGCGGGCCTGTCCCGTCTTGTACTGCCGCAACATCTACTTTTGATATAATAAGTTCGTCTGCGTGCACTTCGCGGCCTGCGTGTTCGGATAATATTTTTTCTACTAATGTTAAGCCCATATTTATTTCCCGTATCTTTCTGTAATTTTTTTAAATTATGTGTTTTGGTAGAGTTAACACATTTGAATCAACTCTTTCTTTTAAAGCCCCTGCCGGCTCATAGTATGGCGAAACTGTCATTACTTTTGCCGCAATATCAGGGTAGTGGTAGATAAATTTTAATTCGCTGTCTGTGAGCGGTTTTTGAGTGTGTACGTTTGCGTAACGTGCAAGTTCAAGAATGTTTCTTGCTTCGTGTTCGTCTTTGAACTCGATTTCAAGTTTATCATAAACATTACGGAACCCTTTGATACCACCATATTCACCTGTTGTAATCATTCTTCCCGTTTCGATGATTTCAGGTTCACCTCTGCCGAGTTCTTCGTAATCGTACAATTCGTAGTTTCTGCGGTCTTTTAATGCCCCGTCTGCGTGGATACCTGATTCGTGTGCGAAGGCATTATCTCCGACAGCAGGCTGGTTAATCGGAATAGTTACTCCAAAGGCGTAAGCCGTGTATTTAGCAAGTTTCCATGCTTTGCTGAGGTCAATATTTTCATCCAATTTATATTTGCCTCTGAACCCTGCTGATTTCAGTACGGAAAGCAGGCAAGATACTAAATCTGCATTCCCTGCACGTTCGCCCATACCGTTGATTGCGGTATTAATATATGTGTCCATCCCTGCATCAATTGCACCTCTTGCACCCATAACAGAGCAGGCAACTGCCATACCTAAGTCGTTGTGGTAGTGAACTTCTATCGGCATTTCTGTTTCTTTTGCAAGTGTGTTAATTCTGTTATATGCAGTCCACGGATCTTCATAACCCAGAGTGTCGCAATAGCGGAATCTGTCTGCGCCGCATTTTTTTGCTTCTTTACCTACTTTGATTAAAAAGTCCAAGTCACTTCTTGATGCATCTTCTGCATTAACCCCTACAGTTATTGCGCCTTTGTCTTTAGCACATTCAACTGCTTCGCAGGTCATACGCAGGATATCGTCTTTTGTTTTTTTGCCAAGGTATTTACCTTGTATCATTTGATCTGATGTTGATTGTGATAAGTTGCAATGTTTCAGCTTCGGCACGTTTTTGAACGACTGTTCAACATCTGCCGTTATTGCCCTCATCCATCCCGATAGTCTTGTTTTTGATATTACATTTCTCTCAACGAGTTCAAGGTTTGCATTAAGGTAGTTCAATTCGTGAGTTGTTGTAGGAAACCCGAATTCAGACTGTGTAATACCCATATCATCAAGCATGAGGTTAATGATAGTTTTTTGTAATTTTGCCAAACCCAGTCGGGAAGTTTGTACCCCGTCTCTGTTTGTTACATCAACGATATATATAGTGCTCATAAATAAAACCCCTTATCAAAGAAAATAAGCAGACGGTTTTCGTCCTTAATTTGTTTGCATAATGTTTAGATAATCAGCGGACGACCGGACTGTATCGGCTCCTTCGCGTAAAACGGGTCTGCGGATTTTGCTTCAATAAATTTTATTTATTTCGCAAAAGTCCTTCGCCCTCTGCTCAGTCGCCTCTCGAACCTAAACAGACTTCGTCTGTGGTTCTCGTCCGTTATTAGTTTGTCTAATGTCCGGATAATCAGCGGACGACCGGACTCGAACCGGCGACGTCAACCTTGGGAAGGTTGCATTCTACCACTGAATTACGTCCGCATAACTATATCTTACAACAGATATGTTTAATTATTCAATAAATTAATAAATTTTATGACGAAATGATTTTTTTATAAGAAATTTTTATGTAAAGTTTTGTAACAAAATGACTTAAAACATTAAAGATTTAATAAAAATGTGCCGTAGTCCATAAGGAACGATAAGTTCATTAGGGAAAAATTAGGAATAAGGATTACGACAAATGGGAATGTCAGCGTCACAAGTAAGATTTTTATCTCTCCAACATCGTAAACACGATGTTGGCAGACAGTTGACAACACTTTCTAACAGAAAGTTGTCTCTTTCTCGTGACATGAACAGAATTGCAAAGAACTATACTAATGCAATGAACCAAAATGTATTAAGATGGTCAAACGATAGTGGTGTAACTTACCACGATTTGACTTATGATACAATGATGAGTCCAAATCAACTTAACGCAGCAAAACCTTACATCGTTACTGATGGTGCTACAGGCAGAGTTGTATTAAACAACGATAAGCTTTTAGACTTAGATGGAAACCCATTAAAAGGTAATATTTCTTATGTTGATATCGCAAAAATGATTTCGACTTATTCTGGTATGGATTCTGAAAATAAACCTGTATACTACCCTGAAAGCAAATGTATCCATGTTGGCACAGATGGTGTTACAATGGGTGATAAAGCAATCGATGGTGCTTATGTAATACCTGATACAACAAGAGAATTTACTTTTGATAACTCATTGAGATTTGAAATCTTCAAGAAAATGGGGCTTATTTCAGATAGAGATGTTATTGAGCAAACAAGTTTGTTGACCAAGTTGTATGGCGGTGTTGAAGCTCAAAAAGACGGTGTTTATCCGATTGGTTCTGCTTGGGGTAACTACTATATTGCATTAGCAAACCTCGATGCTTATGAAGATTTCTTAAATCACGAACAAAGTTTTGCAACTGCTAATACTTATATAAATGTTACTTATACAGCAGGTGATAAAAAGTCTGATAACTTAAGTGTTCGGTTTAAAGATTCGTCTGCGTTATATGATTATGAAGCAGAAGTTAATGCTTCCGGTTTTTTTGGTGAAAGTTTGGATGCTGCAATATCAACTATTTCTCAGACTGTAAGACCGGAAGGTAACCAGTCTGTAAAACATGTAGACTTTTCAAAAGTTATCACAATGCAGGTAGATGGCACCTGGTCAGCAGTTGATTCAAATCCTGCAGATGTACAAGATTATTTGTATGATGAATCTGGACTCGATCATAACTATAAACAGTTTATAGCAAAGTTGAATGACACAAATGACGGTATTGTTTACAAATATGTTATTAATAATGTTTTGTATGATGCGTTAGCTAATTACCAGGGTTCAAGTATCTATATCGACGCGTTAACAGCTACAGATGCAAAGGCACATAGTGTTGAAGTATCGTATCATGAGCGTGATAAATCTTATGTATCTGAAGATCATAAAAATGAAGCAAGAACAGCATTGGAAGTTGCTTTGGGTGATTTCGTCGGTCTGATGTCAGCTGCTACATTGGCAGATTACCCAGCAGAAGCTCTTAATGCAGCTGCTGCAAAAACAAGACAACTCTACGAAAATGCGATAAACGATGAATATGTTACAGAGTGGGGCGATTATGAGGATGTTTCAGACTGTGCAAGAGATAACAGTAGCGGCTTTATCGGTTTTGGTGCTGCGCACAAACCTAGTATATGGTTTGGGATTGGTCATGGTAACGGATGTTGTGTTGCAATCTCTTTAGATTGTAGAACTCTGTTTAACACATTCATGAGTTATGTAAACTACTATATGGTTAATGAAAGAGAAGCAGGCTTAGATGATATATCAGTATCACATGCTACTTATGTTGATAATGGTTCATTAGAACATCATATATCAAATGTAACTTATGATTCTATCGCAAGAGACGGTCATGTAGCAAATGAAAAGCTGTTTGTCGGATCAGGAACTACAGATATGCCTGGTTCTACCGGTCAATATTTGGTTAGACAGATATATACAGCAGATACCAGTGCAACCGGTGTTCAAAATCGTCCAAACTTATTCATCAATGGTAGTGGTGCATATTTGGAAAAAGACGGACATTCATTGAGACGCTATGTTCCTGATACATACCAAGTAACTGCTGCAGATGGTACAGTTACTACTGAAACTTACACGGATTCATCTGACCCTACAGGTAACAATATTAAATGGAAACTCGGCTCTGGTGATTTGGATTCATACTATGCAATATATGTAGCAAATGGTACTTCATATACACTTAAAGATGCTGCACATACAAATCCAAATGGTTATCTTGAATATAAACAGACTGCAGAAGAAGAAGCTTATGGCTGGAATGGGTCAACTCCTTGGAAAGCTGAAGGCAGCAACACAGAAGTAACCGGTGTATACGGTGTCGTTAAAACAAATACCGGTGACGGATTCAAAACATATCTTATTAAGAGTGCAGGTGAATGGGCGGCTTATGTTAGTCAGTATGCATCAGGTAAACCATTATCTGAGATATGCCCGGGTGCTGTACCTTATGTCGATACATCAGATGCTCCGGTAGGTTTTGGCCAAGTTCTTTATCAGGAAAGAGAAGCATATACCCGTGAAATTGCTAAAGATGGCTACACTGTTATTCTTGATCAAGATGCTAATAAATCAAGATTTGATATAAGAACTTATGCACTTCCTTACGACAATGAAGAATTCCACCAAAAACTCAGAGATGCTGTTCAAGAAGCACAGGCATATATTGATGAACTTGAAACAGAACTTGCTGACTTCTACGGTGCTAAAGAATCTAAACTGATGGACTTCTATGATGCATTATTCAAAGACATCGCTAAAAACGGCTGGATGATTGATGACAGAACATCAAGATCAAGAGGTACAGTTGCTGATGATTACCTCAATGGCAGATTCCAAAACAATGACTACTTTGTAACAGTTGTTGAACAAAGTGCAGATAGCCGTGACTATGACTACTTAACAAGACAAGCAGTTAACGTAACAAAAATCTTCCAGGTACACGATGAAGATACTGAAAACGTAGCATTATCAGAATACGAAGCAGAAAAAGCATTGATTTCATCTAAGGAAAGAGTTATCGATGCAAGAATGAGAAAACTTGAAACTGAACAAGAAGTTATCAATACGGAACTTGATTCAATCAAGCAGATAATAAAGGATAATGTCGATAAAACATTCAAGATATTCGCCTGATACAGGGCTGATAATATAGAAAAAGTGCGGGACTAACTATAGTCTCCGCACTTTTTTATTTATTTCATCGCTGATAAAATTATATCTCTTGCTTTTAGCGCTTCTTCTTTTGTGAGCGGCGGGGTGTCGCCAAGAGGGTATTCTATCCCTAACTCCTTATATTTGCCCCGTGCCATATCGTGATAAGGCAATACATCAAGAGCCTGTACTCCATTCAGGGTTTTTATAAACTCCCCGAGATGTCTCAGATGTTTTTCATTATTTGTAATCTCAGGAACGACAACATGTCTTATCCACATTGGAATATTGTTTTTGCTTAAATATTTTGCAAATTTAAGTATGTTTCTGTTTGAATGACCTGTCAGTTTTATATGTTCATTCTCATCGATATGTTTTATATCCAGTAAAACAAGGTCTGTATATTTAAAAAGTTCGTCTGTCTTTTCTGTGTTCTCAGGCATGAAGGTTATCCCCGATGTATCGAGTGCCGTGTGTATACCCATTTCTTTTGCCTGTTTAAAAAGTTCTGTTACAAACTCTGTCTGTAAAAGCGGTTCTCCGCCTGTTACGGTTAGTCCGCCTTTGACAAATTCTTTAACTGCATCATACTGTTTCAGAATGTCACCGACAGACATTTTTTTGTTTTCAGCAGTACTCCAAGAATCAGGGTTATGACAATACAGGCACCTCATTGGGCAGCCCTGCATAAACACAACAAATCTTACGCCAGGGCCGTCTACGGTTCCGCAGGTTTCTATTGAATGGATATTGCCTGAAATCATACTTCCCCCGTTAGATAGAACCGTGGAAAGTACGAGATATTACATCGTCTTGCTGCTCTTTTGTTAATTTTGTGAAATTAACTGCATAGCCTGAAACCCTTACTGTAAGCTGAGGATATTTTTCAGGATGTTTTTGTGCATCAAGTAATGTTTCTTTGTTGAAAACATTGACATTTAAATGGTGTCCGCCTTTTTCAACATATCCGTCCAATAAATTTATTAAGTTCTCTTCCTGCATTGTTGTCATTAGTTCTTATTCCCTTATAGATTATGATTTTAGCAGCCGCAATCTCCGATATTTACCCCGCAGCCGCAGTCTAAATTGACGGCTAAATCGCCCATAAATACTTCGTCTTTCCCGAGTGCATTAGGAATGATTGAGAATGTGTTAGATATTCCGTCCTGTGCATCGCTAAATGGCAGTTTTGAAACAGATGCCAAAGATGCGACAGCCCCATGGGAATCTCTGCCGTGCATAGGGTTTGCCCCCGGTGCTAATGGCACACCTTCTTTTCTTCCGTCAGGTGTGTTTCCTGTTTTCTTTCCGTACACTACGTTTGAAGTTATTGTTAAAATTGACATTGTAGGAATTGAGTTTCTGTAAGTGTGGTGTTTCCTAATCTTTGCCATAAAAGTCTTAACCAGATTAACAGCCAACTCGTCTACTCTGTCATCGTTGTTTCCGTATTTCGGATAATCGCCTTCTACTTTATAGTCGGTAACGATACCGTTTTCGTCACGGATTGTTTTTACTTTCGCATATTTAATTGCTGAAAGTGAGTCCGCAACAACAGACAAGCCTGCAATACCTGTTGCAAAATATCGTTTTACATCTCTGTCGTGAAGCGCCATTTGTGAGCGTTCATAGCAATACTTGTCGTGCATATAATGAATGATATTGAGGGTATTTACATAAAGCCCTGCTAGCCATTCCATCATATCATCGTATCTTTCCATAACTTCGTCAAAGTCTAAGTATTCGGATGTAATCGGTCTGTATTTCGGACCGACTTGTTCTTTTAATCTTTCGTCAACCCCGCCGTTGATTGCATATAATAAGCATTTTGCGAGGTTTGCTCTAGCGCCGAAGAACTGCATTTCTTTCCCGACTCTCATTGATGATACACAGCAGGCAATAGCATAATCATCACCGTGGGTTACTCTCATAAGGTCATCATTTTCATACTGAATAGATGATGTTGTAATCGAGATATGTGCTGCATATTGTTTGAAGTTATGCGGTAATCTTGTAGACCACAAAACTGTCATATTAGGTTCCGGTGCCGTTCCGAGGTTTTCAAGGGTGTGAAGGTATCTGAACGAGTTTTTTGTGACCATGTGACGGCCGTCAACACCCATACCGCCTATGGATTCGGTTACCCATGTCGGATCGCCCGAGAACAGGGAATTGTATTCAGGGGTTCTTGCAAACTTAACTAATCTCAATTTCATAATGAAGTGGTCGATAAGCTCCTGAGCCTCAGATTCTGTTATAACACCTTCTTTTAAATCTCTTTCAATGAAGATGTCTAAGAAGGTTGAAGTTCTGCCGATTGACATCGCTGCACCATTTTGTTCTTTTACTGCTGCCAAATAACCAAAATACAGCCATTGAACAGCTTCTTTGGCATTTCTTGCAGGTTTTGATATGTCTAAACCGTAGATTTTGCCAAGCTCGAGCATTTGTTTGAGTGCTCTTATCTGTTCTGCGATTTCTTCTTTTAACTGAATTTTTTCAGCAGTCATTTCGCCATCGAGAGATGCGTGCTGCTCCATCTTATCTTCAATCAGTCTGTCAATCCCATAAAGTGCAATACGCCTGTAATCGCCGATAATACGGCCTCTGCCGTACGCGTCAGGCAGCCCTGTCAGAATTGCTGCGTGTCTTGCTTTTCTCATTTCAGGTGTGTAAGCATCAAATACACCTTGGTTATGGGTTTTTCTGTAATTTTTAAAAATTCTTTTTACGGTAGGATCAACTTCGTATCCGTACGATCCACAAGCCCCTTCTGCCATTCTGATTCCGCCGAAAGGCTGAAGTGAACGTTTTAACGGTTCATCAGTCTGTAACCCGACAATTTGTTCTAAGTCCTTATCTATATAACCTGCCTTGTGCGAAGTTACGGTAGATATGATTTTGGTGTCCATATCGAGTACGCCGCCGTTTTCGCGTTCTTTTTTGAACAGATCGGTGCATTTTTGCCACAGTTTTGTAGTCGCCTCAGTTGGTGCGGCTAAAAAGTCTGAGTTTCCGTCATAAGGGGTGTAATTGCGTTGAATGAAGTCGCGGACATTGATTTCGTTGTTCCATTTTCCGCTCACAAATTCAGTTTCTGCATAGAGTTTTCTTTGCACAGGATCAGTCTTGCTTACTATTGTTTCAGCATGCTTTTTGTTAAATTCCGGTCTTGTGCAATAGTTGTTGGTTTTAGTCTGTTTTTTTTCTGAGTCCATACCAACAAGACTATCAGTTTTCGTCATATTCCCCATTTCCCCTTCTGAAATTGTGATTGTTAGTTAATATTCTGTATAAAATACGTATTCTTATCTATTATATCAAATAAAAAATATTGTGGCACGATTATTAAAATTGTTTAACATTCAAGCTAAAACGCACGGGGTGATTGACCTCGTGCGTTTTAAACCAATTATTTAATTGAATTAAGCAACGGTAATAGCTTGTACAGGGCAAGCGTCTGCAGCTTCCTGAACACCGTCTTCGTTACCTGCAACAGCTGCTTCGTTAACAACTGCTTTGTCTTCAATTGAAAATACAGCGTCGCAAATTGATTCGCAAGCGCCGCATGCTATACATGAATCTTCGATAGTTACGTTCATTTTATTCTCCTTTACTTTATTGCCACGTACCTTTTTATCGGTACAAGATATAGTATATAATAAATTTTATTTTGATACAAGAGGTAAATTATTTACCCCAGCCATTCCCTGATTTTGTCAGCAATACTGTCAAATCCGAGTGTTAAGCCTAAATCTTTTGGCTCAAGTCCTTTAGCATAGTAAAGAACAGGAACATATTCTCTTGTGTGGTCTGTTCCCGGCACGGTCGGGTCACAGCCGTGATCTGCCGTGATAACGAGTAAGTCGTCATCTTTTAGTTCAGGTATGATTTTTCCGACATATTCATCAATTTCTTCTATTGCTTTCCCGTAACCTTCAGGGTTGTTTCTGTGTCCGAAAAGCATATCTGTGTCTACAAGATTTGTAAAGATGATTGATTTATTCGGAGTGAATTTTTCTACGGAGGAGTATCTGATAGAGTCTAAATCAAGCTCCTCTTTTACTGCTTTTAAGGTTAATTCAAGACCTTCTTTGTTTGAGCCTGTGTGAATTGCGTGGGTAATACCCGCTTTAGAGAAAATATCCTCAATTTTCCCTATTGCAACAACTTCCCCGCCTGCTTCTTTTACTTCGTCGAGCAGGGTTTTTCCTGTCGGCTCAACCGAATAATCTCTGCGGTCTTTACCTATTCTTGTCGGTTTTCCGTCAATGATTTTATATGGTCTTGCGATTACTCTCGATACATGATAATCACCCTCGTCTAACAGTCTGCGGGCTATTCTGCACCATTCGTACAGGGTTTCAAGCGGAATCATATCAGTATCAACTGCGATTTGATATACGCTGTCCGCACTTGTATAGATAATCGGGAATTTTGTTTTGTGGTGTTCTTCGTTCAATTCCTCAATTATAGCCGTACCGCTAGCGGGAATGTTTGCCAGTATCCCGCCGCAGTTGGTTTCTGCTATAAATTTGTCAATGAGTTCTGGCGGAAATCCGTTCGGAAAAGTTGCAAAAGGTCTTTCAGAAACAAGTCCTGCAATTTCCCAGTGTCCTGTTGTTGTATCTTTCCCTTTTGATTTTTCCTGTAATGTTCCGTATTGGCCTGTCGGTTCTGTGGTTGGGGGTATTCCTTCAAAATTCTGAATGTTACCTAACCCCATTTTTGCCATATTAGGAACCTTTAAACCGTGATTATAATGGCACACATTTCTCAGTGTGTTACATTCTGCTATATCATTAAACTCTGCGTGGTCAGGCATTGCGCCTATCCCCATAGAATCTATGACCATTATGATTGCTCGTTTCATATTATCCTTCTTTCCTGTTATTTAATTATTCAACAACCGTATTAAATATTCTGTCGCCCGCATCTCCGAGCCCCGGAATAATGTAACCCTTTTCGTTAAGCTTTTCGTCGACTGCTGCCGTGATTATCTCAAGGTAAGGGAACTCTTTGTGTAAAAGCTCTATCCCCTCAGGTGCGGCAATCAGGTTAAGACTCTTTATGTGTTTTATCGGAATATTTCTTTCCGCGTAGAGTCTTACCGCTTCAAGCATTGAATTACCTGTCGCAAGCATAGGGTCTGTTATATATACATAAACTTTTTCAGGGTCAGGTATTTCGTTTGGAACTTTGTTATAGTACCAGATTGGTTTGAGTGTTTCTTCATCTCTGTACATACCAATATGTCTTATACATGCATCAGGAAGCAGGTCTGTGGCTTCGTCCGTAAATATAAGTCCTGCTCTTAATATTGGTGAGATTATAATTTGTATGTCATCTGCAATATCTTTTACCGTACATTTTGCAACGGGGGTTTCTATCTGTTTTTCAACCATAGGTAAATTTCTAGATGCTTCGTATAAAAGCGCACGCGTAATTTTTCGTGCCGCAACTCTGAAGCCCTGACTGTCAGTTTTTTTATCCCTTATTGTTGCAATGCTGTTGCAGATTACGGGATTGTTTATAACTCTTAAATTCTTTTCCATAATTACCTCTTTTGGATGCTATTCTCTGCTGTATTTACTCTTAAATAACATTTTTCTGATTGATTTCATATTTGTGTCGTATTCGTCTATATATTTGTCCGAATAGTCCAGCAATTTATTTATATCACTAATGTTACCTTTTTTAAGTGCCGGTGTTTCAATTGTTTTCATTTCGTTTCCGAAGTTCGCGGTTGTGTATATCATATCCATAAGTGTCTTATACATCTGGTAAAGCAAAGACATAGAATCTCTTAATCGTTTTGGTCTGTCAACGAGAATATAGTCATTTTTACCCACAATTTCGTTCGGTATTTTACCTGATGATTGTGGATATATTTCGAGTGATTTAGAGCCACCAAGTCCGCTAAACTCTACTGTCGCAAATGTTCCAGGAGGAATGTGTATTGATTTGTCTGTAACTTTAAATCTTACTCTTATCTCGTTATCACCGACTATTTTGATTTTATTAACATACCCGATAGGAATCCCCATCATGTGTACGGGAGAACCTACGATAAGCCCGTCAACATCAGGCATATAGATAGAGTGGGTTTCAAAACTTTCTTCGTGTTTTATCCAAAGGAAAATGCCGACTACGGATACAATAATTATAATTGTTATCCAGACAATGAGTTCTATTTGTCTAAGACGACTTGTCCTTTGTCTACGCTCCTCTTTTTCCATATTCTTATATTAGCAAATTTCCGAATTTGATACAAGTTGTAAATATTTATCACTATCCCTTTGCCATTTCGCGAAGTTTTTTGAGCTGATCTCTGATTTCTGCGGCGCGTTCAAAATCAAGCAGTTTTGCTGATTTATGCATATCTTTTTCAAGTTTGTCGATTAGTTTAGGCAGACTCTTTTTATCGATACCCATATCGACCATTTCTTCCGCAACAATATCTTCTAAACTTCTGTAACTTTCAACAAGTGAAAGCAGGTTGTTTTCAATCGGTTTTTTGATTGTTTGCGGGATAATGCCGTATTTTTTGTTGTGAGCGATTTGAATTTCACGACGCCTGTTTGTTTCATCAATTGCTCTTTGCATAGAATCAGTAATCTTGTCCGCATACATAATAACTTCCCCGCAGGAGTTACGGGCAGCACGGCCTATTGTCTGGATAAGGCTTGTGTCGGAACGCAAAAAGCCTTCTTTATCGGCATCCATTATTGCAACTAATGATACTTCCGGAATATCAAGCCCTTCTCTTAATAGATTTACCCCGATAAGAACATCAAACTCTCCGAGTCTTAAATCTCTCAGGATTTCAACGCGTTCTATCGATTTAATTTCACTGTGGAGGTATCTTACTTTAATTCCCTCCTGCAGGAAGTAGTCGCACAAGTCTTCTGCCATGCGCTTTGTGAGGGTTGTTATAAGTACTCTTTCATTCTTTTTAACCCGTTCTTCTATCTCTTTTTCAAGATCAGGAATTTGGGTGTCTATTGGTCTTATGCTGATTTTAGGATCGACAAGTCCTGTCGGACGGATAATTTGTTCAACCACCTGTTCCGATGTATCAAGTTCAAACTCGGCAGGAGTCGCTGATATGTATATTTTTTGTCCGACTTTTTCAAAAAATTCGTTTTCTTTCAGCGGTCTGTTATCTTTTGCACATGGTAGTCTGAACCCGTAGTTTACAAGGGTGTTTTTTCTTGACTGGTCACCGTGGTACATGCCTTTTAACTGCGGAATCGTTACATGTGATTCATCAATAACGGTTAAAAAATCACCGCGGAAATAGTCTAACAGGGTAGCGGGAGCAGAGCCCGGCGGTCTGCGTTCTATTATTCTTGAATAGTTTTCTATCCCCGAGCAGTAACCCATTTCCTTTATCATTTCAATGTCGTATTTTACCCGTTGTTCAAGTCTTTGTGCTTCTAATATCTTGTTTTCGTTATAGAGTTCCGTCAGTCTGTTTTGGAGCTCCTGTCTGATTAGTTTAATTGTTTCTTCCACATTCTCATCATAAGAGAGATAGTGTACGGCAGGATAAATCACTATTTTCTCAGGTGTTTCAACTATTTCCCCTGATACGGGGTCTATTTTTACAAATTTTTCTATTTCGTCCCCGAACATCAATATTCTTGTGACAATCTTTTCGTAAGCGGGCATAAGCTCAACAACATCGCCTCTGACTCTGAAAGTTGAATGTTCAAGGTTTACATCGTTTCGTTTGTATTGGACACTTACAAGATGTTTAAGCAGTTCATCTCTGTCAATTTCGTCTCCGACATTGAGTTCAAGTGAGCCTTTAAAATAGTTTTCAGGCAGCCCTAGCCCGTAAATGCAACTGACTGATGCAACGATTATGACATCATTTCTTTCGTAAAGACTTCTTGTTGTGTTGTGTCGAAGTCTGTCAATTTCTTCGTTTATGCTTGCAGATTTTTCAATGTATGTGTCTGTTCTTGGGATATAGGCTTCCGGCTGATAATAATCGTAGTAACTGATGAAGTATTCAACCGCATTATCGGGGAACAGTTCTTTAAATTCGTTATAGAGTTGAGCGGCGAGGGTTTTGTTGTGGGCGATAATGAGGGTAGGTTTTTGTATTTTTTCTATTACATTTGCAATAGTAAAGGTTTTACCTGAGCCTGTGATACCCAAAAGAGTTTGGGCATCATATCCCGCATTTATGCCGTCAACCAGTTCTTCAATCGCTTTTGGCTGGTCGCCTGCAGGTGAGTATTTAGAATTTATTTTGAACTGTTTATTCATCTCTTTCGTCCGGCTCGTTGCTTTTTAGTATATCCGTCATTTTGTAGTCTGTTCCGCTGTCAAACCCTTCGCCATCGTCCGAAGTTGTATCTGACTTAGGTTGAATAACGGTTTCTTTTTGCGGCGGTTTTTTGTCTGCCTTTTTGTCAGGTTTAATTTTTGCTGCATCGCAACAATACAGACTGTTTGATATCATTACCGCAAGTATGAGAAGCAGAAATTTTTTGAACATAATTCGTTCTCCCCGTCAAAATTATAGCATAAAGCACGCATTTTTTGTATTTACCCCTATCTCATGAATATATTTAGTCCGTGGGTATCGTAACTACCCGTTCTTAGTAGTTTCAGGGCTTTGCAGACGGTTTTTAAAAACTTCTGTGTTGCGGTTGATTCGTTAAACTCTTTTCTTCCCGTCTTATAACTTTGATAATATGCTTCCGTGAATTTTGCTTTTTCCTTGCAGTTTTCTTTGAAGTTTTTGAACAGGTCTGTTAAAAACTCGTATTTTTTGCCCTCGTCTTTTATATTTTTTGTTGTATCTATCGGATGTGCAACTCCTAATATTGCATCCGGCTGACATTTCAGTTCCTTATATATTGTTGCAAAATTCGGCATATAATCGTATTTGGGGTTTATCGTTGTTTTGTATTCTTCAATGTTTGATTTTAACAAGTTTCTGAACGATTTATATTCCTCGTTATCCAGTCTTTTTAATACTGTTTTTTCTTTCATCCCTGTTAATTTGTTGATAAATTCGGGCAGGGTGACTGTCGGCGGCTGAATTTTGTTGTTTCCGTCTTTTCCTGTGTGGTATTCGCTCAGCCTTTCCATAAACTCGTTTGTTGTAGTCGGTGCGTTGTGCTTTTTCAGTTCTTTTACGATATATTTATCTTTCAAAAGCACTTTATCAACCGCAATTTTTGTATCAAAATATGCATCCATTCCGTTAAAGATACCTATAATGTTTTTGCTTACGGTGTTATATTGGTGTTTTGCTTCTCCGACAGAGAAGAAGTTTTCTTCCCCAAAATGTTCTTTAACTGTTTCGTTTGCGGTTTTAACCATCATATTTTGTAAGTTCAGTTTCTTTTCTTTTGTACCTTCTATGAACTCTTTGAAGGTCTTTTCGTTCGGGTCAATTCCGTAGGCAAGAACATGGACATTTGTCGGTGCATCAACTATATTTAGTCCGACATTATTAAAGGTTGTGATTTCTGTTCCCAATATTACCCTTAAATTTGCATATTTCATTGGCTTTTCAGAGATTACTTTAATCGCTTCTTTTGCCCCTTCGGTTGTGTCGTGGTCTGTTATTGCAACGATAAATGGCTCTTTGATTTTTGGGTTCTCTCGTTTTACGCTGTTGGCGTAGTCTGCCGCTTTGTCTAATAATCCTGTTACCGTAAGTGAGCCGTCTGATGAGGTTGTGTGCATATGAAGATTTGCCCTCATTATGTGGTTATTTACATTGAACCAGTTTTCGCCTGATGTGAACACTTCAGGTTTGTTGTCAAATTCTTTTATTATGTGTTCTGTTTCCTGTGGCCCTATAATTGCACGCAGTTTGTGTTGGTTTAGCGGGTTTAGTCCTGCGTTCGCCATTAGTTGTTTTCTGTATTCGATATCCTTTGGGAACTCTTTTGTTTCTTCTTTTAGTTTATCCATCTGATAGAGGTGGATAAGCGCAAGTCCGTAGTCGCCGTCGGGGCGTGCAGATTTGAACGAAACAGGTTTAGTCACCTGTGGTTGTTGTGATTGGTTGTTTATTTGATATTTTGTGATGTTGGTGTTGTATGTTACGGATGATATTCTCATCACATACCTCTTTTCGTTGTTGTGATTATATTTTACACGAAAAGTTTTTATATATCGACCACTTATTAATATATGTAAAATTTTTTACAGGAATATTCCCCCCTGCCGCAGGGGGGATAAAGGGGGGTGGTGATTTATATTTAAAATAATTGCCACCCACCCCTGCCCTCCCTTCGTTAGGGAGGGGGAAAGAAATGTTTTTCCTTCCCCGCAGGTGAGGGGTGAGTTTATAAAAATTTCTTGATAACAAACTATGTTTGCGTTACATTTGAATTATAGTAAGAAGATAGATAGTGGTTAAATAAAGTAAGGAGGGCAATATGCCAAAGAATACTATTACTGTTGACGGTAACTACGCTGCAGCACACGTTGCGTATGCTTTAAGTGAAGTTTCCGCAATTTACCCAATCACTCCTTCATCTACAATGGGTGAATGGATTGATGAATGGGCATCACAAGGAAAGAAAAATATTTGGGGAAAAGAAGTAAAAGTTGCTGAAATGCAATCAGAAGCAGGTGCAGCAGGTGCTGTTCACGGTTCTCTTGCAGCAGGTTCTTTGACTTCAACATACACAGCATCACAAGGTTTATTGCTTATGATTCCTGTTATGCACAAGGCAGCAGGTGAAATGCTTCCGCATGTTATACATGTTTCTGCTCGTGCACTTGCAGCTCAATCATTGGCAATCTTTGGTGACCACACTGACGTTATGGGCTGCCGTAACACAGGTTATGCAATGCTCGCTGCTAACAGTGTTCAGGAAGAAATGGATATGGCTTTAGTTGCACACTTGTCAACTTACAAAGCAAAAGTTCCGTTCTTGCAATTCTTTGATGGGTTCAGAACTTCTCACGAAATTCATAAAATTGAAGAAATTTCTTATGAAGATATTAAATCTTTAGTAGAACCTAAATATATTGAAGAATTCAGAGCAAGAGCATTAAGACCTGAAGCTCCTGTTTGTAAAGTTGGTGCACAAAACACTGACGTTTACTTCCAAGGTCGTGAAACAGTTAACAAATACTATGACGCTGTACCTGATATCGTTCAGGAATATATGGACAAGGTTGCTAAGGTTACAGGTCGTCAATACCATCCGTTCGATTATGTTGGTGCTCCTGATGCTACTGATGTAATCGTTGCTATCGGTTCAGGTTGTGAAACTATTGAAGAAACAATCAACTACCTCAACTCTACAAGAGGCACAAAATACGGTTTGGTTAAGGTTAGATTATACAGACCGTTCGATGTTAAGAGATTTAATGAAGCACTTCCTTCATCAGTTAAGAGAATTGCTGTTCTTGACAGAACAAAAGAACCTGGTTCTATCGGCGAACCTTTATACTTAGATGTTGTTGCTGCATTAGCAGGTAAAGACATCAGAGTAATCGGCGGCCGTTATGGTTTATCTTCTAAAGAGTTTACACCATCAATGGTTCTCGCTATTTACAAGCACTCTGAAGCAAACGGTTTCCACGGCTTCACAGTTGGTATTGAAGATGATGTTACTCACAAATCATTACCTATAGATGAACAAATCGTTACAGAACCTGCAGGTACTACAAATTGTATGTTCTGGGGCTTAGGTTCAGACGGTACTGTTGGTGCTAACAAAAACTCAATCAAGATTATCGGTCAATATACAGATAAAGATGCTCAGGCATACTTTGCATATGACTCTAAAAAATCATTTGGTGTAACCGTATCTCACTTGAGATTTGGTGATCAACACATCAAATCTACATATTTGATTACCGCACCTGATTTCGTATCTTGTTCAGCACATGCTTATATCGGAAGATATGACTTGTTGAAAGGTATCAAAGAAGGCGGTACATTCCTGCTTAACTCACCTTGGTCAAAAGAAGAAGCATTCTCTCATTTGACAAGAGATATGCAGGAAACTATCGTTAACAAGAAGATTAAATTCTACAATGTTAACGCTGAAGAATTGATTAAACAACAACCTGGCTTACGCGGTAAGGGTGCTAACACAGTTATGATGGTAGCATACTTCAAGGTTTCAGGTATCATACCGTTTGAACAAGCTTTAGAAGGTATGAAAGCTATGACAACTAAGACCTTCAAGAAGAAAGGTGATGATGTTGTTAACATGAACCTTGCTCTTATCGATGCTGCAGTTGATGCAACAGAAGAAGTTGTTGTTCCTTCTTCATTAGACGGTGTTGCTCACGCTGACGAAATTAAATTGATTTCTGACGATGCTGACGATTTCGCTAAGAAGATTATAGAACCTTCAATGAGACAAAAAGGTGATGATATCCCTGTTTCAGCAATGAGCGTTGACGGTGTTATCCCTACAGGCACAGCTTGTTTGGAAAAACGCGGTATTGCTCCAAGAGTTCCACACTGGAATTCGGAAACTTGTGCTCAATGCGGCGTTTGTGCATCTGCTTGTCCTCACGCTGCAATCAGAACTAAGCTGGCTGAAAAGGATAGCTTATCAAATGCTCCTGCATCATTCAACACAGTTGATGCTAAGCCAAACGCAAACGGCGAACAGTTTAAGGTTCAGGTTTACTGCGAAGATTGTACCGGCTGCGGTGTATGTTTAGACCAATGTCCTATGAACAAGATTCCTGGTAAAGAAGCATTAACTTGGTCAACTATTGAAAAAGAAGTTGAAGCAGGCGAATTGGTTAACGAAAAATACTTTGATGAGTTACCTGATAATGTAATGGGTAAAAACACAATCAAGACAGTTAAAGGCGCTATGTTGAGAAAACCTTTATTTGAATTCTCAGGTGCTTGTGCAGGTTGTGGTGAAACACCTTATGTTAAACTCGTTTCTCAATTATTCGGGGAAAATGCTATCGTTGCTAACGCAACAGGTTGTTCATCAATCTATTCGGGTACATTCCCTACAATTCCTTATACTAAGACTAAAGAAGGCAGAGGTCCGGCTTGGGCTAACTCATTGTTCGAAGACAACGCAGAATTTGGTTTTGGTATGAGATTAGCAGTAGATGCAAACAGATCAACCCTTAAGACTTATGTTGAAAAGGCAATTGAAAATCCTGATGCACCTGCTGAAATGAAAGACGCATTCAAGGCTTGTCTTGAACACTGGGATAATTCAAAAACTCCTGAAGCACTTGCTGCTCAAAACAGAGTAAAAGAATTGTTGGCTAAGAAAGACGATTGCGGTTGTGAAGTATGTGCTAAGATTAAAGAACTTCAAGACTACTTCACAGATAAGTCTATATGGATTATCGGTGGTGACGGTTGGGCTAACGATATCGGTTACGGCGGTATTGACCATGTTCTTGCACAAAACAAGAATGTTAATATCCTCGTACTTGATACGGAAGTATACTCTAACACCGGTGGTCAGGCTTCTAAGTCAACACCTACAGGTGCTGTTGCGAAGTTTGCTACAGGCGGTAAACCTACATATAAGAAAAACATGGGCTTGATGAGTATGTCTTACGGTTATGTTTATGTTGCATCAGTTGCACTTGGTGCTGACAGAAACCAAACACTTAAGGCATTCCAGGAAGCAGAAGCTTATGACGGACCTTCTATCATATTTGCTTATGCTCCTTGTATCGCTCACGGTATTGATATGAGTAAAACCCAAACTGAACAAAAGAGAGCAGTTGAAGCAGGATACTTCCCGCTTTACAGATACAACCCATCTCTTGAACAACCGTTCAGCTGGGATGCTAAAGACCCTAAGGGTAGTTATCAAGACTTTATCAGATCTGAAGGTCGTTATAAGTCATTGATGAAGACTAACCCTAATGAAGCTGAAGCATTGTACGCTCAGGCTGAAGCAGATGCTGCTAAGCGTATGGAAATGTACAAAGCAGTTGGTGAATTAGTTAAGTAGGGTACTTTAAACCTATATAATTAAAACGGCGGGGCTGAATTTCACCCCCGCCGTTTTTTTTATTTATATTCGGCGGTAACGGACTCTGCCGAACAAAACAATTAAGTATTGTTTTGTGAGAGGTAAGAACCCGCGAGATTTTTTGCAAAAAAATCGAGGGGTTCAATTCCCGAGCAACCCCTCAATGATTTAATTATATTCGGCGGTAACGGGAATTGAACCCGTGTTTGCAGAATGAGAATCTGCCGTCCTGACCACTAGACGATACCGCTGTGTGCCATCATTATACACCAAAAACGAAACTGCATAAATATTTTATATCTATGCAGTAAGTTACGTTGAGTGTTAAATCTTTGTTTTAAATGTCTATATTCTTATAGGTCCTTTTGGTACAAAAGCGTATGTTTTCGGTCTGTATATTCTTGTCATATTCTTTGGCACTCTGTTTCGGATGTTCCCGTATTCAACAATCGTTCCGTCTTTTTGAACAATATTATTTGTGTCCTTGTTCATAACAAACCCGTTATCACTGCGGTTCATTGATATTAGCGCGCAGCCTGCCGTGAATATTCCAGCCATGTATAAAAGTGCTTTGTTCATATCATTATAATACCGCTGAAAAAATTTTTTATCCCCCTATATTTACAAAGTTTAATAAAATCTTTTACCCGCTTGCATATATATTTTGATATATTATACTAATAGAACAGTCGGAGTATAGTGCGTTGGTATGCCTTGCCCGAATTAAGCAGAAAAGGAGAATTAAAATGCCAAAAATGAAAACACACAAATCTGCTGCAAAGAGATACAAAATCACTGCAACAGGTAAAATCACAAGAAGACATGCAGGTATCGGACACTTGCTTCAACACAAGTCAGAATCAAGAAAACGTAAACTGTTCGGCGATATCGAAATCGCTAAAGGAAACGTAGACTTGGTTTCTAAAGAGTTACCATACAAGAAGTATTCAAGATAGGAGTGTTGAACAATGAGAGTAAAACGTGGAAATGTATGTCGCAACAGACACAAAAAAATATTAAAGTTAGCTAAAGGTTAGCTAAAGGTTTTAAGGGCGCAAGAAGCAGAATATTTAAGGTTGCTAACTGTGCCGTTATGAAAGCATTAAAATATGCTTACAGAGACAGACGTACTACAAAACGTAATATGCGTCGTTTATGGATTGTAAGAATTAACGCAGCTGTTAGAGCTCAGGGTATGAGCTACTCAAGATTCGTTAATGCTTGCAAAAAGGCAAACATCATCGTTAACAGAAAAATGTTAGCTGATTTGGCAGTAAACGATAAAGAAGCATTTGAAGTTATTGTAGAACAAGCAAAAGCTGCTTTATAATAATATTTGTCTATAAAACGGGAACTGTGATAACACAGTTCCCGTTTTTTCGTGTTAATATATTTATTGATAAAGCAGTCGGATAATCGCGCCGGAAATGGTGAGGAAAGTCCGTGCATTCAAGAACAGGGCTCCGGAGAAACTCCGGACGGCGTGAGCCGGTGGATAGTGCCACAGAAATGTTAACTTCCGATGGAATACTTTGTGTTCACAGGAGATGGTGCAACGGTGAGGTAAGAGCATCACCAGCGGTATCGAGAGGTACCGGCTAGGTAAACCCAGCCAGAATGCAAGATTAAATCTAAGGTTAAAGGTTGTTCGCCCACTTAGGAAAAATCGCTAGAGATTGCAAGTAATTGTAATACCAGACAGATGATTATCGAGAAACAGAACACGGCTTATGAGCTGCTTTATCAATAAAAAAGACCGTCTTGCGACGGCCTTTTTTATGCGTCAATTTAGATTTTTATTTAGATTCACCCGGCGCATCTGTCATAACAAGGTATAATGCCCCTGTTGCCAAACCGGTGATTCCTGCTGCAATTGCAATAGATTTTGACTGTATTTTGTGTGCAGTTGCTTTCAACATCTTAAAGACTCTTTCTGATGTGTTAGGATTTTTAACAAGTCTTTTGCTTGATGCATCAAAGTTGTCATTAAGTAACTTTAATGATGTTGTTCTGCCTGCTTTCTTATCGCAGGTTGTTTTATATTGCAGATTGAGTAATTCTTGTCTTGCTTTGTCTTTCGGTTGAGAGAATACTCTTTCTAATGCTTCGTCAAGAGTTTCTTCTTTTGAAATTTTTATTGCTTCAGAAAGCTCTTTGCTGTCTTTGATTTGTGGCTTCAATGATTCCATGTCAACATCAGGATCAATAACCTTAGCAATAAATCTGCTGATTTTTGATGATTCTTTGAGCTCATCTGAAGTTAAGTCTTTTCTGAGGTTAGCGCTTACCGCCTTTACAAAGGTGTCAGAAGGCGTACCTTTATATAACCAGTTCTTTTGGTTTGATTGATACAATCCGCCTACAATAGCTCCCGCTGCTGATGTAGCTAATAATCTATTTGTGTAGTGTGCTCTTGTGTCATCGTTGGACACTCTATTTATACTCATAACAAAATCCTTCTAGTATCTTATATTCTTTTTATCTTATATTTAATTAAATGTCTATTATAAACACTTGAGGTATAGCGGACATATTATAGCATGTATTCTACTAAAAAGCAAGTAATTTTTTATAAAGTTGAAAAACTCTAAAACATTGAATTTTCGCTGTTTTTGGAGTATTCTCTTAAAGAGAAACTTTTTAAGGATTGAGAGCATGACAACTAATCAACTACTAAAACCTGTAACACTAAAACGAGATAAAAATTTATATATTGGCGGCTGTGATATGACAGAACTGGCTAAAAAGTATGGCACACCGCTTTATGTTATTGATGAAGACACACTCAGATCTGTCTGTCGTGACTACAAAAAAGCATTTGAACGTTATCCTCATACCCGTATGATGTACGCATCTAAGGCTTTGTGTACAACTGCAATATCAAAATTGCTCGACAGCGAAGGGTTTGGGTTTGATACTGTTTCCATAGGCGAAATCTATACCGTATTAAAAGCAGGCATATCATTAGACAAGGT
Source organism: uncultured bacterium (assembly GCA_902765215.1). GTDB lineage: Bacteria > Cyanobacteriota > Vampirovibrionia > Gastranaerophilales > Gastranaerophilaceae > UBA2883. The sequence goes on from CACWZA010000005.1 coordinate 70,379, forward strand.
TTTGTTTAACGGGAATAACAAAACAGAAGAAGAACTCGATTTTGCAATTAAAAACGGTATTGGCAGAATTTCTGTTGATAATTTTGCCGAAGTTGATTTGATTTCAAAAGTCGGCGGAAGATATAACAAAGTGATTGATGTTCTTTTAAGAATAACTCCGGGAATTGAATGTCATACGCATGAGTATATTCAGACAGGGCAGTTAGACTCAAAATTTGGGTTTGATTTATCTCAAATTGATGATGTTATTACTAAAATCATAACCGAACATCAAAATATCAGAATTCGCGGCTTACACGCGCATATCGGTTCACAGATTTTTGAACCTCAGTGTTTCCATGATGAAATTGAAGTTCTTATAAAGGAAATTTCAAGAGTTGATGAGAAATTTAATATTAAACTTGATGAATTAAATATCGGCGGCGGACTTGGGGTTAAATATACGGAAAGTGATAACCCGCCTTCAATTAACGAAGTTGCGGATGTTATTATCGATTCTTTGGAGAAACATACCGAAATATACGGAACAGAACCTCCGACATTATTCCTTGAGCCGGGGAGAAGTATAATTTGTACTTCGGGGGTTACCCTCTATACGATTGGAAGTATGAAACAGGTTCCGAATATGACTAAGTATGTTACTGTTGACGGTGGTATGGCTGATAACCCAAGACCAAGTATGTATCAGGCCGAATATGTTGCAGATGTTGCAAATGATGCTGAGGACAGAGAAAAAGAAAAAGTTACAATTGCAGGTCGTTTTTGTGAATCGGGTGATATATTGATTAAAGATATTACCCTTCCAAAACTTGAAACAGGCGACACTCTCTGCGTTTACAACACAGGCGCTTACAATTATTCAATGGCAAGTAACTATAACAGGGTGGAAAAATCTGCCATGGTACTTGTAAAAGATGGAAAATCTGATATTATAGTATATAGAGAGACACTTGATGATTTGATTTCTCATGATGTAATTCCTGACAGGTTAAAATAATGTACGAAAGTCTATTAATACCTTTACAACAACAATTATTAAGCATTTTTTCTCATTTTAATTGGAGAAATGCCCTTGAAATTTTGGTGATTGTATTTGTGGTTATGCTTTTTTACAGAAAGTATATAAGACATACTCAGTCTGAAAAGTTAGTACGCGGACTGATGTTTCTCTTTATTGCCTGGATTCTCAGTGAAATTCTTTATTTGTTGAATCTGCCTATTTTAGGTATGTTCCTTAAAGCATTAGTTGCTCTTATTTCTTTGAGTTTGATTGTTATCTTCCAGCCTGAACTCAGAAGATTTTTAGGTTACCTCGGACAACCCGGGTTTCTCAGTAAAACCTTCTTTGGGATAAATTCACAATCTCAAAACGGCAAAGATGAAAGTGTTGATGTTATAAAAGAATTAATTGAAGCGGTAAAATATTTTACAAAAACCAGAACCGGTGCGCTGATTGTGTTACAAACAGGGTTGAATACGGGAACTTATTCTGAAGTCGGAACTAAGTTAGATGCTGTTGTTTCAGCAGAACTTTTGATAACCATTTTTCACCCGAAAACTCCGTTACATGATGGTGCAACAATAATTAAGGATAAAAAGGTGTTATCTGCAGGTGTACTGTTGCCTTTAACAGAAAATCCGAAATTGAGCTGGAAATACGGAACAAGACACAGAGCCGCATTAGGGCTTACGGAAATCAGCGATTCTGCTTGTCTTGTTGTGTCAGAAGAAACGGGTGATGTTTCTATTTGTATGGACGGTGCCCTCAAAAAATATGATGACTTGGTTACCTTAAAGGAAGATTTAGAAAAGATTTTGAATATTAATAATGATATTACCGAAAAGAAAAACGGTTTCTTTGGGTTTAATTCATTTATGAAAAAATAGAAAAGGTTCGGTTTTATGTTTAGATTAGCGAGGAGAAAAAAGAAGGTTGAAAAGAAACCAAGAACCCCTTTTGAAATTTTTACAGAAATTTCTGCAAGATTCTTAACTCTGACCGTTGCAGCCTTTATTGTTGCTTTTGCTCTTGAATGTATTTTGCTGCCGAATAAAGTCATTGACGGCGGTGTTATCGGGATATCAATGATGGTGAATTATGTAACAAAGGCAAACCTTGGTCTTGTTATCTTACTGCTGAATATTCCTTTTATATTTCTTGCATGGACAAATTTAGGCAAAATGTTTGTTTTGCAGACATTTTATTCAGTATCAATGCTTGCAATTGCGACAAACTTCTTTGAAAGTTTGCATCATCCTGTTATTCTTGATGAACTTCTTCTGGTTGTTATCTTTGGCGGTATTATACTGGGTTTAGGTGTCGGTTTGATATTAAGAAATAGTGCCTCATTAGACGGAACAGAGATTCTCTCTATTAAGTTGTCAAAGAAATTCTCATTCCTTACGATTGGCGAATTCTTAATGGGTATAAATTTGCTGATATATACGGCAGCTGCTTTTGTTTTCGATTTAAAACAGGCGCTGTATTCAATTTTGACTTATTTTATCGCATCTAAAGCAATTGATGCCGTTATTGACGGGTTTAATTCATCAAAATCTGTCCGTATAGTTTCCGAGTCCTATAAAGATATCGGAAATGCCATAATGAAGGAATTAGATGTCAGTGTTACTTACATGAAGGCGCGTGGCGGATATTCAGGTGAAGAAAAAATCCTGACTTATTGTGTTGTTTCCCGTCTTGAAATGGCAAAAGTAAAAGCTATCGTAAAAGGTATCGATCCAAAGGCCTTTTTGGTAATTGAGGCCGTTCACGAAGTTGAAGGTGTACGGGTTAACACAAGAGGTAAATAATTTTATTATTAAGTTTTGTAAACCCCTAGAAGGCTTGTATAGTCTTATTCTTGTGATTTATTTATAATTCGGGGCAATTATTTTATAAAAAATAACTTTATATTAGTACGGGAATTAAGATAGATTATTGTATGCTTAAAATGCATTCTCGACTAGGTCAATAAAAATTACTCTTTGGTGATTAGAATATTGACAACAACTAAATAAAACGGATATTAAAAGAGAATTAGTAAGATTATTTAACAACGCACAATTAGCAGGTTTGTGATGCTTTGTCGACCTTTTGTCGGCTTAGTTTGACTTGCATTTTTATATAGATCAGCTGAAACAATTTCATATATTACACACACTATTAATTTCATTTACACATTTACAAATTTATTGGGAAAACTAGTAACACGAAAGGGATTATTATGGTTACAGGAGTAAATTCAGGTTACTACGGCTATTATAATTACCCACAACAACAGCAGCAACAGCAGGTGCAGCAGTACGGGAATTATCAGTCGCAACAACTACAACAACAGCCTTCATTCACAGGATTGAAGGAACAAAGTGCAGCCGTAAAAACATCCGCAGACGGATGTGATGACGGTAAGTTATCTATTGCCTCAATATTAGGCAATATTGGTAAAGGTGCAGTAAAATTCGTGACCGGAATGTTTACTGACGAAAGCGGGAATTTTAGTTTAGGTCAAACATTAAAATCAGCATTAATTGCAGCCGGAGTGGGTGCTGTCTGTGTATTAACAGCAGGTACAGCAGTTCCGGCAATTTTGGCAGCAACGGGTATAGGTGTAAGCGGCTTAGGTGTTGCTAAGGCAGGTTTAAATGCTGCATTAGCAGACAGCGACGCTGAGGCAGAACAGGCTTGGCAGAACTTAGGTTCTAACGGTTTGGCTCTCGGTTTATCTATCTACGGTGCTAAGTCAATTGCAAAATCAAATGCTGCAAACGCTAAAGAGGCAACAAAATATGATGGCATATTAAAAGGCTCTTGGGAATCTGTGAAACATGTGTTTAAAAAGTCTGCGGAACCGTTCCAAAACTCATTTAAAGGTGTTGGGAACGCTTATAAAGGTGCTTCTCTTACAGAGAAGGTTACTAATGCCGCAAAACATGTAAAAGACAACGCAATCGCTGAAGGCAAAGCATTTGGTAAGCAGGTTCACAAGAATGCAAACGATATTCTGTTTGGTTCAAAAACAACTGTTGCAGACAAAAAGACGAAATTGTCAGAAGAAAAAGAAAATCTTCAAAAGCAAGTTAATGATCCGAAGATTGATAAAAAATCAATTGAATATAAGAAAGCTCAGACAAGATTAAAAACAATCGAAGCTGAACAAAAAGCAATTGCCGAAATGGAAAACATAACTTCCTGGGAAGAAGGATACAGACAAGTTAAGTCTGCAAAAGACGAATTGTCACAACTCGAAAAATCACTTGGTGGTCTTAAAGGTGCGGCAAAAGCGAAAGTTGAAGCAAAGATTGAAAATCTTAAGGTTCAAATAGAAGCAAAAGAACAAATCTTAAGTGTTAAATCATCAGAAGCAGCAGCAATTCGTGATATGGAATCAAGACTTGTAAAACTTCAGGAAAAACCAACCGAAAACGCTAAATCTATCGAAAGATTAACAGGCGAAATCGCTGAAGCAAAATCAAGAGCAGGTGAATTTAAACTCCCTGATATCGTATCAAAATCTGATATAAACAAGCTCGCAAAGGTTATGAAAGATAATAAAGCAAGATGGGCTAAGGTTAACGAAGATACTCCTAATATTATCAGAGATGGCATACTTGATGATATCGCTGAAAGTGCAGGAAAATATGCAAGTGCAAAAGCGAAGTATGATATACAGGCAAGTACAAACTTACAATCTAAAGGGTTCTTCAATAATGTAAGATCTACGCTCCAATCTAAAGTAATAAATGCTTATAAAACTGATAATACAGTAAGAGTATTAGGCGCAGGTATAACAGGTACTCAGTTTATAACTACCCCTGAAGCATACTTCTACGAACAGTTATCCGCTGAAGAACAGGCTGTATACAAGAAATTACCTTTCGAGCAAAAAGCACAACTCGCTCAGGTATACAGACAGGCAATCCAATAGGTTAATATAATATATATAAAGCTCTCTGATAAATCTCAGGGAGCTTTTTATATTACTTCCGCAAGAACTTTATCCGTTTTGAATTTTTTGTCAGAGTGACTTGCTATATATTCTTTAAGCAGGTTGAAACATACAATACAGACTTTGTCTGTCGCTTTTATGTCGTAGTCGCTTATATAATTAAAATCAAACTGAAGCATTGCAGTCAGGAAATCTCTTATTTTGTGGTGAAGTTTAAGTGATACATAATATTTTGTGTTGCATTCCGAACAAAATACCCCGCATCGTTCCTTTGAAAAATACATATCTTCGTCAAGAATACGCTTACCGCAGCATAAACATGTATCAAGTTCGGGACTTATCCCCGCAATAAGCATCATTTTGAGTTGGAACTTGATAACTGCAATCAATACATCTTTTTTTTCTTTTGATTCTGCAATCTTATTTAACGCAGAATAAAGTAAGTTGTAGGTTTCATTTGAAGAAGGGTCGCCCTCCAGTCCGAAATTCGCCACAATCTCAGAGATATATGAAGAACACATTAGTTTTAGCATGTCTTCTCTTATCTTTTTAAAAGAATTTATTGTCTGTGCCTGACAAATTGTATCAAGGTTTCTCCCTCTTGAGAATTGAAGTGTGTTTGCAATGAGAGAATCCATTCTCGCCCCGAGTTTGCTCTTAGGTCTTTTTACTCCCTTTGCAACAGAACGAATAAGGCCTCTGTCCTTTGAATACATAACAACGATTTTGTCAGCATCACTAAGGTCATACGAGCGTAAATTGATTGCATCAGTTGTATAATTTTTATCCACTATCCGTTCTTCTCCCATTTATATTTTATATAGAAATATAAGTCATGTCTATTTGTGTAAAACTGTAATGTTAAGAAATGTAAATCTGAAAACCCGCTAATAGTACATTTTTTTTAATTTTTATAATTTACCTGAAACAAATTAATCAATTCTTTAAAGAAAATAAACTTTATAGAAACATAGGGGAATTATTTAAGGGGATTATTAAGATGAGTACAAATGCAATCGGACAACAAACTTACAATCAGTATGTACAAAACTATGGTATACCGGGTTTTAGAAGTCAAGTGCTTGAAAATTCATGGGTTATACCGGTAAATGCATCTAATTTTGGTGCATCTTCAGCACAACAAGTATACCCAACAGTACAACAACCAGTTGTTCAACCTTATGCTCAACAACCTGCTGCAGCAACTCCGGCATCAGCACAAACCGGTGAAAAAGATGACGGTAAAATCGGCTTCGGCAAGGCACTTTTAAATGTTGGCAAAGGTGTTGTTAATTTCTTCAAAGGTATGGTTTGCGATGAAAACGGTGTAAGCGGTACTCAGATTGCTAAAACAATCGGTATTGGTGCTTTAATCGGTGCAGCATCATTCTTAATCCCTGGTGCAGGCGCAGCAATCGCATTAGGCTTCTTAGGTTTAGGTATCGGTCACACTGCTAAAGCAGCATACGATATCGTAACAGCAAAAACTGATGCAGAAGATGAACAAGCTTGGCAAAACTTAGGTTCAGGCTTAACTGAAGCAACTCTCGCTTATGTTGGTTGTAAGAAAACAGGTGCTTTCGAAAAAGCAGGCAGAGTTCTCAAAGGTACTAAAGCTTCAGCAGGCAGAATTTATGATTCATATAAAGCAGGTGGTATTGATACAGCAAAACATGCAGCAGCAACTGAATTTAAAGCAGCACGCACTACAATCTCTGATCAATTCCATACATCAGTTGAAGCAGCAAAAAATAACTGGAAATCATTAACAGATAAAGATTCACTGAACTTAAAAGATTTGGAACGCAATACTAAAAAATCTAAAAACCCTTCTGTAGACAGAGAATACAACAAAGGTATTCAGGAAATCGCTAACAAAAATCAGGCTGATGCTCTTAAATCAATCGAAGGATTACAAAAGGCTGTAAGAGATGCTAAGACTGATGCAGCAAGAACAAAAGCACAAGCAAAACTTGATGGGGCAGTTAAAGCATACAATGAATCAGTAAATCACAGAGTATACGAATCAAAAGCATCAACTGCAAGAATTGATAAATCAATCGAAAGACAAGGTAAGAATGTAAATAAAATCGCTCAGGATCTCGCAAAAGAAGTTGCAGAATTAGAAAAGAACCCTAAGAGTGCAGCACAAAAAGCAAAAGTAAATGCTCTTAAGAGTGACTTAGCAAAAGCGCAAGACGAGTTATCAATCCTGAATCTTAAGAAAAATGGTATCCAAGGCCCTGGCGAACACGCAGTAAGATACACATCAACAAAAGCAATCAGAAACGGTTATAAAAACCCTGCAACAAAATGGATAACACTCGCAGGAGCAGGCAGAGGATCTGAAAACTACACAGCACAGCAAGTTCAAATGATGCGAGTAGCATAATCAAAGAAACATAAATAAATAAGAACCCTCAAAGAAATTTGAGGGCTCTTTAATTTTGGTTTTATAAAACGATTTGTGTTCCAATCATTATTTTGTGCGAGTTTCCTGCAATACTGTCTTCTCTGAAAATGTAGTTTACCATAAGTTTCAGAGCCTGCCCTTTTATAAACCAGTTGAACCCTGTTGAGTATTCTCTTGTGTGGTGGGCCGAGTCGTGACAGTTTGGGGTGAAATCATCGAATCTGGCAACCAGTTGAAGTTTCTTTGTTAAATCATAATAAAGTGTTGTATAGTACCCGCGGGCGTGTATGTTATCAGCACCCATTCTGCCGTTATAGCCGTCTCCGTTTGCACATTCAAAATCAATTTTGACTTTTTTGTATTTGTAGCTAATATAGGCTCCTATGTTATTGTAGTTAAAGTGTCTGCGGCCTGCTGTTATACCTCCGCCAATTTTAAGAGTTCCGTATTTTCCGTTGGTGTTTGCAAGCGGTTTAAAGTTTACCCAGCCGCAAAATTCTGCACCCGGGAAGAACGATGTGAAATAAGTTCCGGATGAGTTTCCTGCAATATCATAATCTACATATTTTGTTTCCCCTGATAATCTTACTCCGAGTTTTCTGATATTCCCAAACTGTCTGCTGATTTGCGAACGGGAATAAAATGGAATTAAAAGTTCACTCCAGCTTCCTTCTTCCCCTGTGTGGGTTCTTGTGTTCCCGATTGTCAGAACTGCGTGTTGGTTAAACCTGTGTCTGATAAACGTATCCGAAAAAAGATTTTGCATAAAATTAAACTCTTTTTGCGGTACATATCTTGTTGTTATAACAAACGATGTCTTTTGGTTTCTGAAGGTTCCGTGCAGTCGTGATTCGAGAATGTCGTAGCTTATATTTGTGTGGTTGTCACCCTTCACAAATGTTTCGCCGAGTCCGCCACGCCATAGTCCCCATACTCCTATGTTATCAAGCGGCCCTTTTTCAAACTTTTTGGTTAAAATATTGTCTAAAAGATATTCGACATGGTCGTTATCGGATACCTGCAAGTTAAAAACATCGTGTAGTTTTTCTTTAAGAGTTTTTTGGGGGGTAATATCAATTTCCTGTACTTCCCCCTCTTCAACATTATCTTCCATTGTATCTTCTTTTATTACCTGCGTTTCAAAAGGAGTTTCATGTACATCCAGCACAATTTCCCGCAGGGTATTATTTCCTGCATAAGAAATTCTGCAGGTAGATAGTATAAATAAAAATACAAGTGCTATTCTTAATCCGACTCTCATATTAACAGTATATCACTAACATTGTTTGTACAAAGTTAGCAAATGTTTTATATGTGTAATATAATTAGGTCAGGAGAGGATATGCTGAAAGAGTTTTTAGAAAGTAATAAAAAGTGTTTTAAACTTGTATGTGGTGCAGGTAATGAGTGTGCCGAGGATGTTGAAAAACTCGTTTCTCTCTATTCCTCTGCAGGCGCGGAAATATTTGATATTTGTGCTAAACCAGAGATTTTATCTGCTGCAAAAAAAGGTCTGGAAAAAGCAGGCATATATGATAACAGATTTATTTGTGTAAGTGTCGGGATGAAGGGCGATCCGCATATTTTTAAAGCGGGTATTGACGAGAAAAAATGTGTGTCCTGCGGTAAATGTGAAGAGGTTTGCCCCAATGATGCTATTGCTTGCCCTAAAATTAACAGGTCAAGATGTATTGGTTGCGGTAAATGTAAAAATGTTTGCCCTAATGCTTCGATTGATATGTATGAGTGCGATGTTGATTTAAACATAGTGTTACCGAAACTGGTTGAAATGGGGATTGATTGTGTAGAGCTGCATGCGACATCCGAGTTTGATGAAGATATATGGGAAAAATGGGAGATTATAAATAACTGTTTTGACGGGGTTGTTTCAATCTGTATTGACAGGCTGAATCTCGGGAATAAACAGGTTCTTGACCGTTTGAAAAAAATGATTTCAATAAGGAAACCATATTCGACGATTATTCAGGCTGACGGGATACCGATGAGCGGCAGTAATGATGATTACAAAACAACCTTGCAGGCGGTTGCTATGGCAGAAATAATTCAGGATGCTAATTTGCCTGTCTATATTCTTATTTCAGGCGGAACTAATTCCAAAACCTCAGAACTTGCAAAAATGTGTGATATTAGATGCAGTGGTATTGCTGTTGGTTCTTATGCAAGAAAAATTGTTAAACCATATATTGAGGCAGATTTTAGTAAAGCATTAGAGTTGGCAAAAAAATTGGTTGATGTGAGTAAATTATGAGTGCAGATAAAATTATTAAAGAAGTAAAATCTCATCGTGACAGCGACTTTGCAGAGTGGGTTTCTCCGATTTTGCAGGTGTCTAAAGGCGGGTATGGTGAATCTGATAAATTATACGGGGTCAGAACTCCCGTTTTGAGAAGGATTGCAAAGGATAATCAGGATACGGATATTGCTGTTGTTGAAGAACTTCTGCATAATGATTATCACGAAATAAGAATGACCGCTTTGCTTATTCTGATTTTAAAATACAGAAACAATAAGTATGACAGAGATTATATTGTTGATTTGTATCTGAAAAATGCCGATTATATCAATAATTGGGATTTGGTTGATGTTTCAGCACCTAATATTGTCGGGCAATATGTCTACGAAAACAGAGATAAAGTTGATATGTTGTATGAGTTATCCGAAACTGACCACTTATGGAAACAACGAATTGCTGTTGTTTCTACCCAATATTTGATTAAACAGGGGTTTTATGAGCCAACCATAAAACTTGCCGAAAAGTATTTTTATCACCCTCATCATTTGATACACAAGGCAACAGGGTGGATGTTGAGAGAACTCGGAAAAAAAGATATTGACGAACTCTACAGTTTTCTTGATAAATTTGCTCCGAATATGCCAAGGGTTATGTTACGGTATGCCCTTGAAAGGCTTCCTGAAAACAAAAGAAAATATTATATGATGTTGAAATAAAAAAAACTCTCTTTTGAGAGTTTTTTTTATTTTTTATTTACCGTCGTTGAGTGCAACCTTTAGTCTTGCTTTTGCTCTTGCAAGTGCTGACTCTGCTCGTTTTTCATCGATTTCTGCCTGTTTGTCCGCTAGCCTTGCCTCTGCTCTTTCCTTCGCCGAGCGCGCTCTTGTTACATCGATATCGTCACCTGTTTCTGCTATGTCAGTCAAAATGAGTGCGTTATCGTCTTTAAACTGAAATATACCGCCCATTGTTGTGAACATTTTGGCTTTGTTATTTTGAATTGCTTTTGTAACACCGATATCTAATGCTGACATGACGGGAACATGCCCTTTTAAGATACCAAATTCACCGTCAACACCGCGGGTGTAGATTTCATCGACATCTTCATCAAATACAATTTTATCGTGTGTGATTATCTTTAGATGCATAATTTTACCTCACGAACTACAGAGTTTTTGCTTTTTCAATGGCTTCTTCTATTGTACCGACCATGTAGAAGGCCTGTTCAGGAAGGTTGTCGTGTTTTCCTTCAATAATTTCTTTGAAGCCCTTGATTGTGTCATCAAGTTTTACATATTTGCCCGGTATGCCTGAGAATTGTTCCGCAACAGAGAACGGTTGAGATAAGAATTTCTGAATTTTTCTTGCTCTGTTAACTGTTTCTTTTTCTTCTTCTGACAATTCGTCCATACCGAGAATTGCGATAATATCCTGAAGCTCTTTGTATTTTTGAAGAATTTCCAATACTTTTCTTGTTGTATTGTAGTGTTCTTCTCCAATAATGTTAGGGTCAAGTACTCTTGAGTTTGATGCCAACGGATCAACTGCAGGGTAAATACCCAAAGATGCAATTTGTCTTGATAATACTGTTGAGGCATCAAGGTGAGAGAATGTTGTCGCAGGAGCAGGGTCTGTCAAGTCATCGGCAGGTACATAAATCGCCTGAACTGATGTAATAGACCCGTCTTTTGTTGACGTGATTCTTTCCTGTAATTCACCCATTTCCGTTGCCAGTGTAGGCTGGTAACCAACCGCTGACGGCATACGACCGAGAAGTGCTGATACTTCTGAACCTGCCTGTGTGAAACGGAAGATGTTATCAATAAACAATAATACATCCTGTTTTGAAAAATCTCTGAAATATTCAGCAGCAGTAAGAGCTGAAAGTCCTACTCTCATTCTTGCTCCCGGTGGTTCGTTCATCTGACCGTAGATAAGAGCAACTTTATCCAATACCCCTGATTCTTTCATTTCGTTCCAAAGGTCGTTCCCTTCACGGGTTCTTTCTCCGACACCGCCGAATACTGATACCCCTGAGTGTTCTTGTGCGATGTTGTGGATTAATTCCATGATAAGAACTGTTTTACCAACACCTGCACCGCCAAATAACCCGATTTTACCACCCTTTTGGTATGGCTGTAACAAGTCAATGGCCTTAATACCTGTTTCCAGAATCTCAATGTTTGTATTTTGATCTGTAAGTTTAGGCGATTCTCTGTGAATAGGTAAGTAGTCATTTGTTTCTACTTCACCCATTTCGTCAACCGGTTGACCTATTACATTAAGTATTCTGCCGAGAATAGGTTTTCCTACAGGGATTTTAATCGGTTCGCCCGTATTTTCAACCTTCATCCCGCGTTTCAAACCATCAGTTGAAGACATTGCAACAGTTCTGACTTTGTTTGCGCCAAGCATTTGCTGTACTTCTGCGATTGTTACATGTCCGTCTTCAGATGTAATCTTTAACGCGTGATATATTTCCGGAAGGTTTCCGTGCGGAAATTCTACGTCAATAACAGGCCCGATAATCTTTGTTATTTGACCTTCATTTATTCCTAAAGAACATTCAAGTGTTGTCATTATTTTCCCTCTTCTTTTCTGTTTAATTAAATAGTATAAACCTATTTTATGTCAGAATTATTATTTTGGCAATTGCTTAATATTTTATGCTATTATTGTTTTATGGAATTTGAAGAGAAAACTTTATCATCAGAATATGTGTACAAAGGCAGAGTAATTGACGTAAAGCGTGATGAAATACTTGTTCCAAACGGGCATAAATCGGATCGTGAAGTTGTCGAGCACTCTGGCGGGGTTGTTATTGTTGCTGTTAAAGATGGTAAACTTATGCTGGTAAAACAGTATAGATACCCGTTGAAGAGTATATCTGTTGAACTTCCGGCGGGCAAGCTGGAAAGGGGAGAAGATCCTGATTTGGCTGCAAAACGAGAGTTAGAAGAAGAAACAGGGTATATCGCAAATGACTGGCTCTCTTTGGGCTATATATTTACGACACCGGGGTTTTGTGATGAGAAACTGCATCTTTATTTAGCAAGAGATTTACATTATAAAAAGATGAACCCTGATGAAGACGAAATTATTGAATGTTATGAGTATCCGATTCAGGATGTTTATTCTATGATAAATAATAATATTATTAACGATTCAAAGACAATTTGTGCGTTATTCAGAGCAAGGAATTATATCGATGATTAAACTGGTCGCAACTGATATAGACGGAACAATTTTGCCTCCAACCGGTGAATTTACCTGCGGAGTGAGGAACTGTATTGAAAAAATGCAGAAGATGGGGGTTAAGGTTGTTATTGTAACCGGAAGAATGTACAAAGGTGCACTAAAAATTGCAGAAAGGCTGAACCTGACTACCCCAATTGTTGCGTATAATGGCGGCTATGTTAAAGATTTTGACGGAACAGTTCTTTATGAACGATATTTACCTGAAGATTATACAATTCAGATAATTGAATGGGCAAGAAGAAACAGAGTTCATTTAAACCTGTATTCTGAAGATACTTTGTTCTCGGAAAAAGATAATGATGAAATAAGACGATATGCAAGATATCAGCAAATAAATTATATTGTTGAGGATTTTTCGGAAATACCTTTCAATAAAATTCATAAACTATTGGCGATTGACTATAATGATGCGGACAGGGTAACAGGCTGGGTAAATGAGATGTCAGCAAAATTCCCTGATTTGTATATAATAAAATCAACTCCATATTTTTGCGAGTTTTCTACCCGCGATGCAACTAAGGCATGTGCGGTTAAATGTTTGCAAAAACACTGGGGGTTGGCTGATGATGAAATTCTTACAATCGGCGATCAGGATAATGATATAGAATTATTAAAAGCAGGCGGTATTCGTGTAGGAATGGGTAACGGTACGGAAGGACTTAAAGCAGTTGCCGACTATATTACCGATACTGTCCAAAATGACGGATTTGTTGCTGCGATGGAAAAGTTTGTTTATCCGGGATATGAAATGGAGAATGTGTAATGATACCATACAGAATCGGAATGGGATACGATATCCATAGATTAGAAGAAAACAGAGATTTAATTATTGGCGGGGTTAAAATCCCTTATGAAAAGGGATTGCTCGGCCATTCAGATGCAGATGTTCTTATACATGCAATAATTGATGCTCTTCTTGGGGCGGCAGGGTTACCTGATATCGGCACTATTTTTCCTGATACCGATGAAGCTTTTAAAGATGCTGACAGTACCGTGTTACTCGGTAAGGTTTGCGACATGTTGTCAGAAAAAGGCTATAAAATAGGGAATATTGATTCAAATATTATTGCACAGGCACCAAAGATGATGCCTTATATTAAAGATATGAAGCAAAGACTGTCTGAGGTTATGAATATTCCTGCTGAAAATATTTCCGTAAAAGCAAAAACAAATGAAAAAATGGACGCAGTCGGTGAAAAACTGGCAATTGAGGCAAATGCTGCTGCCATAATTTATAAGGAGTAAATATGAAGTTTTTACATTCAATGATAAGAGTCAGAAATTTAGAAAAAGCATTAGATTTTTATACAAAGTTGTTAGGTTTAAAGCTGACTGAAGAAAGAAGGCTTGACGATTGTACACTTTACTTTTTGACTGATGAAGAAAGCGGTGTTCAGGTTGAGTTGACCTATAATGATGAAACTCCGGAAGAAGGGTATGTAAACGGAAATGCGTTTGGTCATTTTGCATTTTATTGTGATAATTTGGATGAATTTACAAATAAAGTCACTTCTATGGGATATGAATATCTTCATGAACCGTTTGATTTAAACGGAAAAGGCTCTAAAATCGCATTTATAAAAGACCCCGACGGGAATGAAATTGAATTGATTGAAAAAGTGATATGGTAATCTTCAGGCAGGAATAGTAAAACTCACTTCCGTTCCTTTGTTCGGTTCGCTTTTTATTTTAATTGATCCGTCATGTGCTTCAATAATATTTTTTGATATTTTCAGTCCCAGACCGAACCCTATCTTTTTGTGTTCTTTAGATAGTGATACATATTCCTCAAATACTTTGTCGTATTTATTAAGGTCTATCCCTGTTCCGTAGTCTTTTATTGTGACCTTGTAAAACTCTGAATTATTACTCAGGGTTATATCAACCTGACTTCCGTTTTTAGAGTACTCTATTGCGTTAGAGAGAAGGTTATTTATCACGCGCTTTATTTCAATTACATCAACAGGTACGGCCTTATTCTCGCTAACATTGTTATATCTTATTTCGAGCTCTTTATCGACTGCTAAATATTTCAGTTCTTCTATACTCATAAGAATAATTTTATTAAGACTGATTTCTTCTTTTATCAGTTTTAGAGTAGTTTGCTCCTGTTTGTAGTGGCTGAGTATTTGGTCTGTTATATGTTTCATATATTTTGCTGAATTAAGAAGTCCGTCTACCATTTCTGAACTGTACTCTTTGTCTTTACTCAGGTATTTTAGTGCGTTTATTTCTGCAAGAATGGGGTTTTTAAGGTCGTGGGTGAGAGCCGCAACAAAACTGTCTTTTTCTCTCTCTTTTTGCTGCTTATCTGCCTCTGTTTTTAATAAATTATATATTTGTGCTTTTACAATATGCGGGGAAAAAGGCTTTTCTATATATGAGCATGCCCCGAGTTGGTATCCGTTAAGAATGTTTTCTGTTCCGGAAACGGCACTTATAAAAATTATCGGTGTGTTTTTATTTGGTGATGACTTTCGTGCATATTCGGCAAGTTCAAACCCTGATATATTCGGCATCAGAATATCTAATAAGAGTAGATCAAACTTTTCATTTCCTATTATCTGAAGTGCTTTTTGTGATGATTCCGTGCAGGTTAGTTTTGCCCCTGTATCTTTTAAAGTTTCTTTCAACAGGGTTATATTCATATCGTTATCATCTGCAATCAGAACTTTTGAATTTGTGAGAGGCGGGTAATTTGTTATTATGTCCTTTTCTTTTTCCTTATTTGCAAAAAATTTCTCAATAATATTTGTGCTTATCGGATATTTGACGATATTTTGGATACCCAGTTTTGCAACAGTTTTTACATACTCTTTTGAGAAATTATCTGATACTGCCCAGAATGTTGTATGTTTATTTTTTGATATAAGATTCTTAACATAATCTGTGTTGTTAATTATGTCAAAGTTTATAATACATAGTTCCGTTTCAATCTGCGGAATATTATCCTCTTTTTCAAGTATAGTGTATTTTTCACTCGTAATCATATTTTTAATATACACTTTTGACTAAATATTTTTAACTGCCTGCGTTGGCAATTTTATCAAAATAATGTTAATAATCTCAATAATACTTGCAATTATTTGAATTTAGTTGTATTATGTAAAGTAGTCATCCAATTTGGAGGGAGACATTTTATTATATTAACCGTAATTAAGAGGCTTGTATTATGTATGTAAATAAATGCATTAAGTGTGGTGCTGAATTTGAAACAAAGAACCCCAAACGTGTAATTTGCCCAAATTGTTTATACGCAGAGAAGGGTGCAGAAGACGCTGCACAAGGGGAAAAGAAGACTTATTCATCTTATTCTGCAGGTGAAGACAGAAGTGACAGACCTCGTCAGTACAATAATGACAGAGGTGGTTATAACAGAAATAATAACCGTTCATTTAATAACAATCGCCGTTTTGATAACAGAGGCGGTGAAGGCGGTTATCAACAAAAACGCAGTAATTATAACCAGGGCGGCGGATACGGCGGTAACCGTCCGGGTGGTAATAACAGATTTCAACAGGGTGGTCAAAGACGTCCTAACAACAGATTCCAGCAAGGCGGAAACAGACGTCCGAAGCCGCAACCTAAAAAACAGGCTAAACCATTACTTATTAGTAAGGAGCAGTTAGAAAAGATTGAAGCACTTTATAAGACAATGCTTCCTTTACCTAACCCTGATGCTCATGAGGTAATTGGTGCACACTTAGAAATTGAACCAAGAAAAGTATTCTTTGGTATCAATTTGGTCAGACAAAAATTAATGTTGCCTAAGCTTCCGTTCCCTAAACGTAAGCTGGCTGTTACCCCTGATCAAATGACGGCGATTAAGAGCCTTTATGCTCCGTTGTTGCCGTTACCTCCAATCGGTTGCCACAAGATTATTGCGGCTCAATTGAGAGTTGATGAGTGGAGAGTTCACGTTGCGATTAAGTTGATTCGTGCTCAAATGGGACTTGACAGATGGAATGAGGACAGACCTGATAAACCGGCTGATTATTTAGTTCCAAAATATCCTGCACAGGAAGAAGCACTGAAGAAAGCTGAAGCTAAAACAGAAGAAAAGGCTGACAAAAAAGCTGAAGAACCTGCCGAGGAGGAAGCACCTAAAAAACGCGGTCGCAAGAAAAAAGAAGAAGCCGTAGAGGAAGCTCCTGCTGTTGAAGAAGCAGCTGAAGAAGAAAAGCCTAAGAAACGTGGTCGTAAAAAGAAAGAAGATGCAGAATAGTATCTTGTCAGAGTTTTGATATGTCCAAATATGTTTCTGTAGGTAAAATTCTTAATTTTCACGGGGTTAAAGGTGAAGCGAAGGTTGGCTATTCAAAAAGTCAGCGTGATTTTATGGAGTCTTTGGACGATGTCTTTCTGTTCAAAGATAATGAGTATATCCCGTTTTCTGTTCAGTATGTGAAGTTTAATAATAAATTTGCTATTATTAAATTTTCAGGGATAGATACAGTCAACGATATTATTGAGTATAAAAACTGTCTTATTTTTGTCGAGGAACAGGATATAAGAGAAAAACTTGACGAAGATGAGTTTCTGATAGATGAGTTGGTTGGGATGTCTGTCGTGTGTGGCGATAAAAATTTGGGTACTGTTGTCGGGGTTTCTAATAACGGTGCAAACGATTTGTTGTCAGTAAAATCAAACAGCGGTAAGATTTGCCTCGTTCCATTTGTTAAGGCAATAGTTCCGAGTGTTGATATTAAAACAAAAACTGTTACTGTTGAGGATATAAAAGGTTTGATTGAGTGAGGCACTTATGCAGTTTGATGTGATGACATTATTTCCTGAAATGATTGAAAATGCTTGTTCTCACAGCATAATGAAGCGTGCCGTTGATGCGGGTATTATTTCTGTCAATACAGTCAATCCGCGCGATTTCACTCTTGATAAACATAAAAAAGTCGACGATACCCCTTATGGTGGTGGCGCAGGAATGGTTTTAATGGCTCAGCCTTATGTTGATGCCTATGAGAGTATTGAAAGGGAAGAGAATTCAATAACCCTTATGATGACTCCACAGGGTACTCCTTTTGATAATGAAATGGGAAGAAAACTTGCTCAATATAGTCAGATTGTTATTCTTTGCGGCCATTATGAAGGGTATGATGAAAGGATAAGAGAGATAATAAATCCTGTTGAAGTTTCTATCGGAGATTTTGTTTTAACAGGCGGGGAACTTCCTGCTTTGTGTGTAATTGATAGTGTTACAAGAAAGCTTGACGGGGCTTTGGGTAAAATTGAATCTATGGAGGAGGATAGTTTTGAAAACGGACTTCTTGAGTATCCTCACTATACAAAACCAAGAGAATACAGAGGGTTAGTTGTTCCGGATGTATTGTTAAACGGTAATCACGCCCTGATAGAAGAATACAGACACGCTCAGCAAATTGAGCGGACAAAAAAACGCAGACCCGATTTGTATGAAAAATGGGTTAAGAATCATAAATAATCTTTATTTTTTTGCGTTTGCATGTTAATCTTATATGTAGCAACAGATAAATGGGAAGAAAGTTTTGAGTACTAATTCTAATAGTGATGAGTCAATTTATCTACAGATACAGGATTGGCTGATTGAATATGGCAAAACGGGTAATCACAAACAAAAGAAACGTTTGATGAACCTTATTGTTGTTGCAATGATGCCGGTTGTAAAAAAGATTGCTAACTCTATTGCGCGTCGTGCGGAAGACCCTATTGATGATTTGGTACAGGCAGGTTCAATCGGACTTGTTAAGGCAATTGAACGCTACAAGGTCGACTTATGTCCTAAATTCAGAATTTATGCAGGTTATTTAATAGTAGGGGAAATGCAGCATTATATGAGAGATAAGGTTTCATTGATTAAAGTTCCTCGTGAAATTATTGAATTGGCTATGCGTATAAAGAATTTTGTAAAAGATTTGAGTGAAGAAGAAATTGATAACATGACAAGTCAAAAAGTTGCTGAGGCGCTTGATGTCCCTGTTCAGAAGGTTAATACTGCAATTGATGTTGATCGTCGTAAAAAGATTGCTTCCCTTGATGAAGTAATCAATATTGACGGAAATAAGACATCTATTGGTGATTTGACACCTGCGTATGATTATCAGGAGTATTCCGAACAAAAAGACATGCAATTGGAAATTGACGAAATTATTAAAAATCTTCCTACCGAATATAAAGAAGTTGTCGAGTTGTTTTATTATGAAGATATGAAGCAGACGGAGATTGCCGAAAAACTGGATTTGAATCAGATGATGGTATCAAGGCGGTTAAAGAAAGCTTTTAACTATATGTACGGTATTATAAAGAAGAATAACGCGGATTAATTATGAGTGTCTTTTTATGGGTAATGATATGTTTAATGGGGCTCTGTTGGGGCAGTTTTCTAAATGTCCTTATAGTGAGAACATTATCCGGTGAAAGTATTATCATGCCGCCTTCTAAGTGCCCAAAATGCGGACATTCTCTTTACTGGTGGCATAATATACCGTTGGTGTCTTTTCTTATTTTGCAGGGCAAATGCTATTTTTGTAATAAGTCTATTGATATACTCTATCCGATTATAGAATTTGTGGGGATGGCGATAGTATTATTCTCGTTTATAAAAAATGTTTCAATAGTTGATGCGTTGTCTGTTGTCATTATTCTTTCCATGTTTTTGGTTTTATCTTTCACTGATGTTAAAGAAAGAAAAGTATCGGTTATACAGTGCGCGTTTATAATTCTTGCGGGGTTAGTTTTTAACAGACATGACATAATCGGCTCTGTTATTGGGGGACTTGTTGGCGCCGGTATAGTTATGGCAATTTCTTATATTGGTTCAAAATTCTTTAATAAAGTAACTTTCGGAGTTGGTGATATATATTTACTCGGCGCTTTAGGTGCTGTTGTGGGTATTGACAGATTATTTTTGTTTATAATTTATGCTCTGTTTCTTGAGTTTTTGCTTGTTATACCGCAATATGTAATTGGTTTGATAAGATCAAATCAGGGCGAAACTTTAAAATACTTAATAATTTTTGGGATAGCATGCCTTTTTCTTTACGTTTCGCGTAATATATCCTTCTTCTGCTCAAACTTAATACTGGCGTGCTTTTTGTGGATTGTTCTTTTTGCGGCGTATAAACTTATAAGAAACCTGTTTTCTAATTTAGAAAACCCTGAAATCCAGTCAGAATGTCCTTTGGCACCTGCTATTGCTATTAGTTGTTTAATCTTTTTATGTTAAGTACAAACTTGCACGTCATGCGAAAAAACATTATAATAAAATTGCTATTTATATTTCGGCTAGTGTAAAATCTTAACAGGAAGGATATCCGACCTGTTTTTTTTATGCAAATTTTATTTCTTTAGAAAATGTGTTTTGCATGCCCGAAAAATGTTAATAATTTTACCATAAACCCTTAATATAACTTGATTATGCCCGTGTTTATTATATAATATTCTTATAAGAATAGTAATTTTAGACTTTTGAGGAGAAATATATGGCTGAACAAGATTACGGAGCAAGTAATATTAGAGTCTTGGAAGGTTTAGAGGCTGTAAGATTGCGTCCCGGAATGTATATTGGTTCAACATCACAAAGAGGGTTGCACCACTGTATATATGAGATTGTTGATAATTCAATCGACGAATCGTTAGCAGGTTATTGTACGGAAATCAGAGTAACCGTTCACCCTGATAATAGTGTTACTGTTGAAGATAACGGTCGTGGTATCCCTGTCGGTATCAAAGAAGATAGCGGTAAATCCGCATTAGAAATCGTTCATACAGTTCTTCACGCAGGCGGTAAGTTTGGTGACGGTGGTTATAAGGTTTCAGGCGGACTTCACGGTGTTGGTGCATCTGTTGTTAACGCTCTTTCTGAAAAAATGGTTGTTGAAGTTTGCAGAGAGGGTTATGTTTGGAAACAGACTTATTTAAGAGGTGAACCGACTACTCCTGTTGAAAAGGGGAAAGAAACTTTAAAAACAGGTACTAAATCTACCTTCTGGCTTGATCCTGAAATCTTTACGGAAACAACAGTTATTGATAACGATGTAATCGCAACAAGATTCAGAGAGATGGCATTCCTTAACAAAGGTTTGAAGATTGTTCTTCTTGATGAAAGAGAAGGTCAGCCAAAAGAACAAGTGTTCCACTATGAAGGCGGTATTGCAAGTTATGTTGAATATTTGAATAAGAACAAAACTCCGTTGTTCCCGACCCCTGTTTATATTGATAAAGAGGTTGACGGAATGAGAGTTGAAGTTGCTATGCAATATACTGATTCATACAGTGAAGCTATTCTTTCGTTTGCAAATAACATTAATACTCATAACGGCGGTACTCACCTTACAGGTTTTAGAAACGCTATTACCCGTGTATTAAATGATTATGCGAGAAAAAATAATATTTTAAAATCAACTGAACAGAATCTTTCCGGTGATGACGTTCGTGAAGGTTTGACAGCAATCGTTTCCGTCAAACTTTCAAACCCAGAATTTGAAGGTCAGACAAAGGAAAAACTCGGTTCTCAGGAAGCAATGGGTGCTGTTCAGGATGCCGTTAGGGAAAAATTCCAGGAATGGTTAGAATTTAATCCTAAGATGGCTAAACAGATTATTGAAAAAACACTTCAGGCACAAAGAGCAAGAGAAGCCGCAAGAAAGGCAAGAGAGTTGACAAGACGTAAGACAGTTTTGGAAACTTCTACCCTTCCGGGTAAGCTTGCTGACTGTTCAAACAGAGATCCTTCTCAGTGCGAAATCTATATCGTTGAGGGTGATTCTGCGGGCGGTTCTGCAAAACAGGGCAGAAACCGTATGTTTCAGGCAATCTTGCCTTTGAGAGGTAAAATCTTAAATGTTGAGAAAGCAAGACTTGATAAAATCTATAACAGTGATTCTATTCAAGCTATGGTACAGGCTTTCGGTATTAAGATTAGCAGAAACCCTGAAGAAGTTGATATATCAAAATTGAGATATCATAAAATTATCATAATGACTGATGCTGATGTCGACGGGGCTCACATTAGAACGCTGATGTTAACATTCTTCTTCCGTTATGCAAGACCAATGATTGAAGAAGGTTATGTTTACATTGCTCAGCCGCCTTTGTTTAAAATTACAAGCGGTAAAACTTCTGAATACCTTTATGATGAACACGCAATGGATAAGATGCTGAAAGAAAGAGGTATCAAGAACCTCAGCCTTTCAAACAGAGCAGGAACAAAGGTATTAAAGGATCAGGATTTAATTGATATGATTGCGAATATGACTACATTCTATCGTTCATATAATAACCCTATTCTTAATATAATTCCTGCCGTTGTTCTCAGAGGTTTAATTCGTTCTGATGTTAAACCTGAGGACTTTGAAGATCAGTCTAAGATGAGTGAAGTTATTGAATATCTTCAGCACTATATTAAAGACCACGCTGAAAATTATAACATTACCGAGGCTAAAAACTATTCGGTTGAGTTAAAATACAACCCTGAAAATGCCCGTTACGGTATTGTATTGAATTTGAGTGATGATGAATCTGAATTAATTACTGCAAATGTAATTAAATCTAACGAGTTCAAGAGATTGAAGAATTCATATCCATTAATCAGAGATTTCTTGATTGAGGAAGAACAGGTATTGTATCTCGATACAGATGAAACAAGAATTGAAGTTAAATCGTTTGAACAGCTTCAAAAAATTGTTGATGACAGAGGTCAAAAAGGTTTGACTATTCAACGATTCAAAGGTCTTGGCGAAATGATGCCTGAACAGTTATGGGAAACAACAATGGATCCTAAGTCAAGAACACTGTTAAAGGTTAATATTGAAGATGCAATGCTTTGTGACCAGTTATTTGATGTATTAATGGGTGACAGGGTTGAACCTCGCAGAGATTTTATTCAGTCACACGCAGTATATGCAACAAATATTGATACATAGTATTGTTTTTAATATAAAAAAGAGGATATCGTTGATATCCTCTTTTTTTTGTATTAAATTTTGTAACAAAATTTTTTTCATGTCTAAAGTTGTGTAGAATATATGCCGTTATCTTTAATGGTGTATTACTACACCTATGTGAAGAATGTGTAATATGAATAAGATAAAGGAAGTGTAACATGGCAGACAAGTTCAAAATTTCTGGGTCGAATACCGGTGATTATTACCAAATAAATAACGGTAAAAGAGAATATTTTGATAAAAATGGAAATCCATTGGACCAAAGTGTTTTTCTTGATAGGAATAATGCGCAGATAGACAAAAAAGGTGCAATGCGTAAGAAAGAAAATCTTTCTCAGAACGGACTTGTAAAACATTATGTAAAAGGTTCAAAAACCGGTAGATATTATACAGTTGATGATAACGGAAATAAAGCTTATTATGCTGCTGACGGAACTTCTTTAAATGAAACTTACTTTTTAAAAGCTGAAGGAGTTACTAAAAATTCTGCAGGTGAAATTGTAAAAGTAAACAAAAAGAATGGCACTGCTAAAAATCAGCCAAAACAACAGCAAGAAAAAGAAGTCGGATTTTTAGAAGGACTTTGGGAAAGCACGAAGGGTGCTATAAATGGTGCATATAATATTGCAAAGAGTGCTGTTACCGATGATGAAGGTAATTTTGACCTGAAAGCAGGGGCTAAAAAAGTCTGGAAAGCAACAAAGAATGTATTCAGAGATGAAACAGGAAAGGTATCTTTAAAAGGTGCTTGGCAGGCATTAAAGAGTGCCGGAAAAGGTATTTGGGATTCCGGTGCAAAAATGGTAAAGGGAATGTTCTGTAATCCTGATGGAAGTTGGGATGCATGGAGCATTGCTAAAGGTGTTGGTACTTTGGCAGCATTCGGTGTTGCTATTTGGTTTGCAGCACCTGTTGTTGCTGCTGCATTAGGTGTTTCTGCTGCTACTGCCGGAGTTATTGTCGGTACGGCTGCAGCTGCCCCATTAATTATTGAAGGTGCTAATAACTTCTTTAGCGGTGCAAATAAGGTTATGGATACTGCAGAAGAAGAAGATCTCGTAAAAGCGGGTCAGATGGCAAAAGATGCAGTAAGAGAACAATCAGAAGGTGCAACTGATGTCGTTATGGGCGAATTAATGCGTCGTGGTATGGCAAAGGGTGCATCTCATCATGTTAAATCTTATGAAGCTAACCTTGCAAAAACAAGTGCAAAAGTATCTTCACAGGGTTTAAAAACAACTTATAAGATAAATGCTCGTTCTCAGGCACTTATAAAAACTTATGTTGATGGTGCTAAATCTGCAGCACAAGTAGTAAGACATCCTGTTAAAACAGGAAAAGCGATTGGTAAAGGTACGGTAGATTATATTGACAGAACTGTTACAAGAAAGACAAGAAAAGGTTTTTCTGAAAGAATAAAAGATTCTTCTCCTGATGAAATGCAGGGATTATTTGAAGAAATTGCGCAAGACGAAGTGATGAAACCGAGTTCAAAAGCGCGTGCATTAAAAGAATTAGCAGAACGCGCAGAAGAAGAAGGTATGGAAGATTTTGCGAATACTGTCAGAGATCAAATCCAGACTAAAAAATATACACAAATAAATTCTGAAATAGATAACCTTGCTACAAGACGCAAATTATTTACAAGAAGAAAAGTGGCAAGAACAGAGGTTCCTGAGGGTAAAGTAGAAAAAATTGAAACAAAAATAGATGCAGCAGTTGAAAAAGGTCAGATTACCGAAAATCAGGCTGATGCGCTCAGAACTAAATTAGCTGAACAACAAGACGGTATTCGTTCTTATTCAAGAGTTAACGAACAACTTTCTGATAAGAAACATACTGTTCAATTAGATGAAGATTTTGATTTGAATATCGAAAATATCAAAAATCCGAAACAAAGAGACAGCTTAATGAAAAAAGTTGAGGGTTCAAAACTTAGCGTTGAAGAAAAGATGACTGTTCTTCAAAAAATTCTCGATAATTGTGAAAGTGAAGCTGATGTATTAGATTTTAATTTCCGTGTCCGTTCACGCAAGATGGGGTTGAAATCAAAAGATCAAAGAGCATTACAGCGCTTGGCATACCAAAAATTGCAAACAATAAATCCAAAAAGATATAGCGAGATTGACGGACTTGCTCAAATGGTTCGTGATGATGCAAAAGATTTTCAGTCAAAAGCAGATAATTTGGTTGATGCATTGGAAAACAGAGCCGGTAAAAGACATTGGTGGAATAGAAAACGCGATGTTTCTGATGCGGAAAAAGCTAATGCAAAATACGCACAGGAATACGCAGAACAACATCTTGCTGATGTGACAAAAGCGGCACAGGCTGAAAGAACTGCCGAATTCCGTGCGCAGATGGAAAAAGGTAAAGGACTTAAAAAACTTGGTGAGAAAATAAATAAAGCATGTGATAATAAAGAAATTACAGAAGCACAACGCGATGCACTTTTAGATGAGTTGCCTAAGGCAAAAGAAAATCTTCAAAGTAAGAAGAATTATGATAAGTTAGCAAAAAAAGCTGCTAAAACAAAAGATATCCAAGCTACATTTGATGAAATAGAAAATGCGCATGCTAATGGTGATATTACTGCTGAGCAGCGTGTGGAACTGCTTGATAAATTATCTGAGCGTAAAAATCAGTTGCTTGAAAAATCTCAAAAAGCTAAATTTAATGAATTGAAGAAGAAAGTTAAAAATACTGATGATGTGGATGTTACCCGTCAAGAGTTAAGTGATGCTTACATGAATGATGAAATCTCTGATGGTCAGTATGCAGAGTTGAAAAATAAACTTAGTCAGCGAGAAGAAAAAATCAATAAAGGCAGAAATGAGGAAGCACCTGAAATAGTTGATGACGAAATCATAGAAGAAGAATTACCTGTGGCTGATATGGAAGTTGAACCGACTGCCCCTCAAATAGAGAGAGCAGAACAACTCGGGAATATGGCAGACAGAGGTATTACTACTTCTGAAGAATTGTGGAATGAATATCTATCAGACAAAATAACTCATAAACAATATATT
This sequence comes from uncultured bacterium, assembly GCA_902765215.1. Lineage (GTDB taxonomy): Bacteria > Cyanobacteriota > Vampirovibrionia > Gastranaerophilales > Gastranaerophilaceae > UBA2883. The sequence goes on from CACWZA010000005.1 coordinate 96,214, forward strand.
GATTTGATGGGCAGATTAGACAAAGCAGAAAGAACAATACCCGGAAAAGACCCGATTACAACTGATGAAGCGATAGATAATTTCTTGAAAGAAACTGAAAAGACCGAGTCTGAACTCAGAAAAGATACTTATTTTGATGAAAACAATGAGTTATATTCAAGAAGACCTGAATCAGAAGAAGTAATAGGTGCTGAGGAAATAAAAGCACCAAAAGCAGACGAAGTTGCCCCGAAAGCTGAAGAAGTTGTAGCGAAAGCTGAAGACGAAGTTGTAGCGAAAGTTGAAGACGATGTTGTAGCGAAAGCTGAAGATGAAGTTGTAGCGAAAGCTGAAGATGAAGTTGTAGCGAAAGGAGAAGTCGTAGATGAAACTTCAACAGAGGCTGTGACAGAAGCACCTGTCGAAACTTCAACCGTTGTTGAGGAACCTGTACCTGAGGTTAAAATTCCTGAACTAACAGAGAAATTAGGTGATGCGCAAACAAAAACATTTGAACCAACACTTGATGCTGAGGGAAATTTTGAAACAATCGAGTTTAACGGTAAAAAATTCACGCACAGTGTCGAGCAACACAATAAATATATTGCAGAAGATGGAACAGAAATGTATCATTCGTCTACATTTAACGACAATTATAGAGCATATACGATAAATAAACCTGGGGAACCAACCAGAATAATTCATGTAACTCCTGATAATAATATTTATTGCGAAGTCACTGCAATCAAAGGTCAACATGGAACGATTTATAATAAGAGTGTTTCCTACAATAAAGGTAAAATTAGTGAAATAAAAGAAACAAATACAACATATAATGAACTTGGTAAGCCTAGCCGTGTTGAGACGATTGAAAAAGATCCGTATGGCGAGAATGGTGCTGCGCGCATAGGTACAGAAACCCAAACTTTTGAATACAATGATGCAGGAAAAACAACAAAACGAACAACTCAGACAAAATCGAAATACGGTAATGAATCAACAAATGTTGAAGATTATCAATATGACCTACAAAATAGACAAACCGGATATCAAGAAACTGTTGATGGAGTTGTGAGAAAACAAATTTCCAATGATTTCACTGATACAAACAACCCTAAATTGATAACTCATAAAGTCGAAACAAGATATGATATAAATGGTAAAAATCCGACAGTATCAGAATCAAATATGACTTATGATGCAAAATCACGCAGAGCAAGTTATGAATATAAGGTTGATGGTGAAACAAGAGTAAAAGCTAAATATTCTGGTTTTAATGACGAAGGCGGTTATGCTTGGGATGGTGAAACAGGCGAAGTATTTTCCAGCCCAAGAATAGTAGAGGTTGAATTACCTCAGGGACATCAGCCATTTGATATACCTAAAGGTACAAATATCAAATATACACTTGGTGAAAACGGTAAATATACTAAAGTTGAAATCAACGGTAAATCATATCCTATAGAAGAAGATGGCTCGTTTATATACAAAGATGCTCAATTCTCACATGGAAGTTATCCGTTAGAAACTGTAGATAGTCATATTTACATGGATATTTCTTGGGTTAAAAAAGGTACAAAACCAACAATCTTAAAAGAGATTGACGGGATAGATGTTGCCCAAAAACCAAAAATTGATACATACAGACAAATTTTTGAAAAATGTAACGATGAAACCTCTCTTGATGCTTTGTCTGCAAAAATAAGAGAGCATAACGATAAATCAGGTTTGTTTGATACGAACGGTAAGCGTAATGCACTTTTGAAAGAAATCGAAGCTAAGAAACAACAACTCAATACGGTTGAGGTTAAATTTGAAGGTGAAGCACCTGAACTGTTGTCGCAAGACCCTGTGGCAGAAGGGCTTGCAAGAATTGACAGATTGTCTTCAAAAGAAGATGTTCAAGCTCTTATGGATAAATGTAAGACTCCGGATGAACTTGTAGCGCTTGATAATAAATTATTTGCTCTCCAAGAAAAGACAGGAAAAAGATTGTCTGATGCTGATATAAATGCTTTAAGGTTTGAATGCGACATTAGACAACAAGAGTCTTTTGGTGGATTTAAACGAGTATTCGATGATAACGGTAATGTTGTCAAAATTGAAGCCAACGGCAAAATGTTTGAACTCAAAGACGGCAAATATGTTGCAGAAGACAATTCAACATTTAAACTCGGTCGCATATCAGAAATAACTGATAGTCAAGGAAGAGAGATTAATACTTATTATACTACAGGAACGAGTGTTAAATACAGTTACTCAGGTAATAATGTAATTAGAATAGAAGCCAACGCCTTTGAAAAGACATATACATATACAAATGATGTAAAAACCGGAGGAACAATAAAATTTACAGATAAAGCCGATGGTTTTAAAAAAGGAGATTTTGTTGAATTTACTTTAAAAGAAGACGGAACATTCAAAACAGTAAAAATCAACGGTCAAGATATCCCTGTTAGAGAAGATGGAACATTTATTCTTGATACGGAAAACAGTTATTTTAAAACTCGGAAATATACATTCGACGATGGTGGAATCTATAGTATAAAAGGTGAAGAAACTACAGAAACCACAACTGTAAAACGCCCTGAACAAAGGGTTAATAATGGGGTAAATGAGAAACCTGTAGAACCTACTGCCAAAGGTACTTCTCAAATTGAAAATGGAAAATTGAAAGTGGAAAATGATGTTCAGGAAGTAGGTCAGGCAGTGCCTGACGCTACAGGGGCAAAATCTGAAACAACTTGGGATACATCAAGTCCTGAGGCGCTTGACAGACAACTTGCTGTTCGTTTAAGAAAAATGGAAAAACAAAAATATGATATGGATGCTTATGAAGCACTCAGAAAAGAAATCATGGAGTTAGATATTGAGGATAATGTAAAATTAGACTTGGTTGACCGACTCGACTTGCAAGAAAAATCGCACAGAATCAATCCAGATCCGCAAGCAGAAGTGGTGAAACCTGCACAACCTGCGACTAAGCCTGCAAGACAATATAATATGGAAGATACTATAGTTTGTGAGTATCGTGTTGGTGAACAAGATATATTTAATACGTCAAAATGTGATCATTATGACTATAGAAATTATAAAGAAGACACTGAATACACATTTAAAGGCGAAAAAAGAACTATAATTGTTGAAAATGCCATTGGCAGCAAACGGTCAAAAGTAACAGACGGATATAGAAATGGTGATGTTATAGCCGTTGATGTCAAAGGTGAAGTTTCAGCCGCAAAACGTAAAGCTATTCATAAAGCTATGCAAGATGCTGTGACTGATGCTGATATGAAAGCTTTACCTAAAAAAGTTCAAGATATTATGAACGATAATTCTACTACAACCAAACAAATTAAAGTTGGCGACGAGGTAGTTGATTATGTTGTTGATAGTGACGGATGTTTGGTCAGTGTTGGTAAAGCAAATCTTCAAGGCAGAAACGATAATTTTACCTTTACTATGTATGGAGATGAATATGTATTTTCAGACGGAACAATTAGATTCTCTAAAAAAGGTACTCCAAAGACTGAACCTCAACCTGGTGCAGAAGTAGGTCAGGCAGTGTCTGACGCTACAGGGGCAAAACCTGCACAACCAGTGGAAAGTGTGAAACCTGCACAACCTGCAAGACAATATACTACTAATGATATAAGAATTGGTAAAACCTCTGCAAAATGGGGCGGAAATAGTACTGTTGTCAATCCTGATCAAGGAATGTTACTTGATATAAGACCAGATGGTCATGGTGGTTTTGATTCCAGCGCAAATGTTACAAATTGGTCACAATACGGCGATTATGTTACCTTTATGGAAAAAGGTGAAGTAAGAACTGCAATTATACAAGATTTAGGTGAAACCCCATTAGGCAAGACCATGAGCGGTGTTCGTGGTGGCGACAATATAACAGTTGCAGTCAAAGATAAAATATCTATTGCTAAATGTAAGCGTATTCATCAAGCAATAAAAGATATTAAAACCGAGGCTGAACTCGAAACATTACCTCAAAAAGTTAATGAAATATTGAATGATAACTCTACAACCACAAAACAAATTAAAGTCGGTGATACAACATACGATTATGTTGTTGATAGTGACGGGTGTTTAGTTAAAATTGGGAACGACGAAGTTCCATTTAAAAAAGACAATATTCCTTCCTTTAAGATAGAAGGTGATGAATATACCGAATATTCATATGAAAATGGTGAAATAAAAATTATTAAAAAAGGCGCTCCGAAAACAGAACCAACAGCACAACAACATGCAGAACAATCTGCAACCGGTGGCACTAAGAAACCTGCTGAAATGAGTGGCAGTGAGCTAGATGCGGCTTATGAACATTTTGAAACTCAAATTGATGGTAGTGAATATTATTTTAAAGACTGGAAGGATTCAAATGGTATTGTTGAAACTCGTATCATCCGTAACGGAAAAGTCGTTGAACCAAACGCTGAAGGTATCTACGAAATCAACGGTAAAAAATATACTCTGAAAGACGGTGAGCTGAAAGATGTTACTGAACAACCGTCACCGGAATTCAAGGCTGATGATGTTGCTCCAAATGAAGGTGAACATATCGGCGGCGAAGTTGAAGATCCTGCACTTATACAGGCTAATTTCACAAAAGATGTACAGGCTATTGCTAATGAAACAAATGTAACAAGATTAAAGAATCTTAAATCAGAAATAGATACCTCGGACGGGTTCAAAGACTATTCTTCTGAACAAAAACAAGCACTCAAACAAGCAGTGGCAGACAGAATTGATGAAATACAGGAAAGAAACTATCAATCCTTAGAGGAAAGAATTGCTAATGCAGAGACAGAAGAACAGGTTGATGCAATATATGAAGACCAAGTTGAATTATGGAAAAATGATGAAATAAACAGCAACCAATCAATCGAATTAACCAAAAAACGACAAGCAAAAATAGATGAAATCAATAATAAATCAACAGCAGAACCAGTAGAAATACCTGAACTTGACGAATTGTTTAGTGTAAGAACTGAAGATATGTATGTTCATAATATCGGATTGAAGGAAGGTAAATTGGTTCAATTTGATGGTGAACTACTTTCAAAACCTGTGGCTGACGGTGAAACATTTACTTTCAAGGGTAAAGAATACAAGTTTGAGAACCGTGGAATTAAAGAGGTAAAAGCAGAAGAAGCTGTTTCTTCCGAAACTCCTGTACCTACCCGTGACGATTTGGCAGCAGAAGAAAGTATAAATATAACCTCAGATTTTGATAAGATTGCAGACGAAACTGCCTATAAGACAATGGAAAACCGTATTAAGAACTCAACTGTTCTTAATGACACTGAAAAAGCAGATTTGTTGGCTCTTTTAGAGCGTGAAAAAGGCGGTTTTAAACCTGCTGAAAGAGTATCTGTAGCTGACGATATTGCAAAATCTGATGTTGATGGAGCAGTAAGAGAACAAACATTAGGTGATAAAGCAAAATCTTTATTAGGTGCTACAATTATTAAACCTTTTAAAGTTGCAGGGTTTGTAGCTGCTGCAAATGAGATGGGAAATTTAATACCTGATAACAATGGTGTTGATGAACAATTGCCGATAGCAGATGATGTAGTATCAGAAGAGATTACAGATACCGATGATGAAACAGTAATTTCTGACGAACTTATTGAACGAGGCGATGAAACTGAAGAAGTTGATAACGATTCATCTGCTAATGAAAAATCTGAAGATGATTACAAGCAGGAAATCGAAGGAGCTCAAACTCAGGATGAGCTGGATAATATAGAAAAAGCGATTGAAAATAGTAATTTGTCAGATTCGGTAAAAGATCAAATTAGAGCATTGATTGAGGCAAGACGTAAGGCGCTTGAAGCAGAAAACAATGCTGCTGACAACGCTACAACTGTTGCAGTTGGTGACGAAACAGTTACTGTTTCAAAAGCCGGTGATAAGACAGTTGTTAAAGATAGTAATGGTAATGAAATAAAACAAAATAATGATGGTACATATACAATTGGCGGTAAAAAATACAATTATCGTGACGGTAAATTCACTCCTGTTCAAGATAATAGTTCTTCAGGCAGCGGTAATAGCGGAGTAACACAAGACAAAGTAAAAAAACAAGTACAACGGGATGACGCTCCTGTATTAAAAGGTTACTTTGCTCATCCGATTAAAGCAAAAGGAAAAGGTCAAGAAATTACCCACAAGCAGGTTACCGACTTTGTAAATGCAATTAAACAAGCAACAACAGAAGAAGAATTGAATCAAATTTTGTTAGATGTTCGTGAGTTCAAAATGTTTAAGGGCCGTAAACAGTTAAGATCTGCAATTAAAGCACGTAAAAAGGAATTAGCTTCATCTGATGATGCTTACAAAGCTAAAAAACATGATAAAGCAGAACGCAAATTAGATGTTGCTCATGAGCGTTATGATTATTCTCAATATAAGAAAACGGGTGAAGCACCTGACGGACACGCTGTTTATAAACAACCAAATCTGTTCCAGAGATACATATTAGGTAAAAAGGAACACATAAAAGTCAATGATGGAACAACAGAACAAAAATCTGAAAACAATCAGGTTCTGTTTGATGATAGTATCCCTGAAATTGACTCTGCTACTCAAGAGAAATTGAAAAATTTCACCAATGATGTCGGAAAACCTGATTTAGCTGATTCATCTCAGAATGTTGATGAAAACGAAGTAAAACGCACATTTGATATTGATGATAATTTCTTCGGATAAGTCTATATTTTGACAGTAAAAAAGAGGTTGATAAAATCAACCTCTTTTTTGTTTGGTAGTTTTTATGCTTCTTTTATTGCCGCTTTTGAACGCAAATCTCTGTGGTATGTTATTGCGAATCTGTGGGCTTCATCTCTTATCCTTTGAATTAAAAACATCGCATTTGAGTCAATTGGTATCCTTATCGGTCTTGATTTGTTTGGCAAAAAGACTTCTTCTTCCCGTTTTGCGAGAGAAACGATATCAATACCCTCAACTCCCATTTCGTTTACTACTTCCATTACAGAGGACAGCTGCCCTTTTCCGCCGTCAATAATAATTAAATCAGGTTTCTCCCACTTCTTTTCCCCAAGTCTTGAAAGTCGTCTTGTTAAAACCTCTTTCATTGATAAAAAGTCGTCAGGTTTTCCTTCAGTCGATTTGATTTTGAATTTTCTGTAATCTGTTTTTTTACTCAGCCCGTTGTAGAATACGACCATTGATGCGACTGTATTTGTACCTTGTATATGAGAAATATCATAACACTCAATCCGATGCGGGAAGTTATTCAGCTTCAGTTTTTCCTGTAAATATTTCCCAACCTCGTTGAAATCATCTCTTATAGATGCCATTTTCTTTATTCTGGCTGTTTCAAAAAGGTTCTGTACATTCTTCTGCGCAAGTGCTGAAAGTTCTTTCCCCTGTTTTGCCCTGCCGTAGCCTATTTTAACTTTTTTGTGCGATATTACTTCAAGCCAGTTTTGGTAAAGCTGTTTTTCCCCTGCGTCTTCTAAATCAGGTGATACTATCCTGTCCGGAAATTCCAGCATAAGGTTTGTGTAATATTCCTGAAAAAATGTTTTGAAAAATTCTGTTTTATCTTCGTTTTCGACAAAATATGTGAAGTCTTTTTTGTCTATAAGACGGCCTTCTCTTATCAAAAGAATAGTTATTGCAAAGATACCTTCTTCGTATATGGTTGCAATAATATCCTCGTTTAATCGGTTGTTTTCGTATACGACCTTTTGATGTTCCAGTGTGCGTTGCAAATCAAGATAGCTGTCGCGCATTTTTGCTGCTTTTTCAAACTGTTCTGTTTTAGAGTATTCTTCCATTTGAGATTTGATTTTTTTTATCAGTTCTGTTTGTTTGCCTGATAAAAACAGTTCCACCTGTGATACAAGTTCCTGATATTCTTCAGGGGTTACTTTGCCCTGACAGGGTGCAAGACACTTCCCTATATGGTAATAAAGGCAGGGCCTGTTTGTGAACTTAGGGGTTTTACATTGTTTTAACGGGAAGATTTTCTTTAGAAAATCAAGTGTTGAATACATTGCTTTCCCGTTCGTGTATGGCCCGTAGAATCGCCCTTTATCCTGATTCATATTCTTCTTTCGGACAACGGTTATTCGCGGATAGTCCTCGTCTGTGATAAGAAAATACGGGTATTTTTTATCGTCTTTTAAAAGAATGTTGTATCTGGGTTTGTGCTTTTTGATAAGATGTGCTTCCAGAATCAGTGCTTCAACCTCTGAATCTGTGATGATGTATTCCATCTTTTCAATTTTAGAAACGAGTACCGCAACTTTTACGCGGTCGTGTTTTTTGTGAAAATAACTTGAAACCCTGCGTTTTAGGTTCTTTGCCTTGCCCACATAGATTATTTCCCCGTTTTTGTCGTAATAGATATAGCATCCGGGAAGTGTCGGTACAAGTTTTAAGGTTTCTTCCAGTTCTTTGTTCATAACTTAATTATAGCATATTGTGCAGATAGGGTAAATTCTTGTTATTAAACTAATTCTAAAATTTCATCAGGTGAATAGATAAGTGTTTCTGCCCCGTTTTCATATAAAAAGCTTATTGGCTTATACCCCCATGTTACGGATAGACAAGGTATCCCGACATTTTCTGCTGTTTGGATATCAACCTCTGAGTCGCCAACATATATACACTGTTCCTTTGTAACATTTAGTTCTTTTAATACTTCTAAAACCGAGTCAGGTGCGGGTTTTTTCGCTACATTGTCTCTTTGACCTATTGCAGAGTCGATTAAGCCGTCGAAATAAGTCTTGCACAATTCTTTTACTGCGCTGTCAAATTTGTTTGAAACAACTGCAGTATTGTAGTCTTGCGCCTTCATAGCTTTCAGCATATCAATTATACCGTCATACGGTTTTGTTTTGTTGTACATGTTTTGTGAGTAGTGTTCTTTAAATATTTTTAAACATTCATCAAAGTTTGGATCGTCTTTTCCTTGAGGAAGTGCGCGTTCTATAAGCAGGTGCACACCGTTTCCGACGAAGTTTGTGATTTCTTCAATTGTTCTTTTTGGGTAATTAAATTGTTCCAGCGCATAATTTGTGCTGTCTGTTAAATCTTCTATTGTGTAGAGTAGTGTGCCGTCTAAGTCAAAAATAACTGTGTTTATTGTCATTGCTTAATATCCTTCAGTAAGGTGTATATTTCGCAGCCATTATCGGTTTCTATATCGATAATTTTATATGTTCCGTTTTGCGAGCGGGGTGAAGTTATGTGGTAAACCCCGTTGTACATTATTTCATCATTTTTGTCGTAATGCCCCGTTATTACTGCAATTACATTTGTATGTTTACTTAGCATCTGCATATATTCTAAAATATTGTAGGTGTAGTAATATTCGTTATTAGGTTTGTTTGCAAGCGGAAAGTGCTGCAATATAACGACTTTGTTCTTTTGATATTTAGTCAGTTGTTTTCCCACCCAGTCTATTGTTTGTTGTGTGTAGTAACCGCTTGCTGTTGGTATAAGTTCTTTGCTCCCGTCCACAACGATAAACACAATATCACCTTTTTTGAAGGTGTAGTTTGTTGATTTTGGATGAAGTCTGTTATATTTTCTAACTATCTTCATATATGTTGCTTTGTCTAAGTCGTGCGTTTTTGAAACGTCTTTGTTCCCAAGTACAACGTAGTATGGTTTATTTAACCTTTTTGCATCATTAAGAAAGTGTCTGAGGTTTGTTTGATTTGCTTTCCCGATATTGTTCCCTGTGAATACAACAAAATCAATGTCCGGAGTTTTGTTAATATCCTGAATTATTTTATTAAGAGTTTCAGATTGACCTTTGTAGTACATATCCGTAACTTGTGCAAACTTTATATTCTTTGCTAAACAGGTTGTTGCAGTTGATATTATTAGTAAGAACAAGAATAATAGTTTGTAAAACTTCTTCATTTATGTGCTCCCTAAACTGTCTTTTGTACTATTAGGATACCACAAATAATAATATCTTTCCATTAAAAAAGTGCGTGTTATATGTGGATTTTAAGCGATTGTTAACAAATGTAACAAAATAAATACATGCTGAAATTGGATATTTTTTAAATACTTTATATATATGTAACAAGATAGAGAGAGTACATATACGCGACAGGTGTATTAGCTCAAAAATGATGCACACTGAGTATGCACATTCAATGTCGAGTTACGAGTGTTACTACCCAATAAGGAGCTTTTAGCGATGGATGGAATAAATCACAGCTATCGACATGGCCGACACGGGGCTGATATGCGAATGGATCAGCTTGAAAGTTTTAAAGCCAATAACTATGTTATTGATATTTTTAACAATGGTGGCGGCATCTCTTATAGTGGACCTTCTAAAACAGAGCAAATATTAGGAGGTTTATTCCAGGCCGCAGGGATTGGTTTAGAGCTTTATGCTATGTCTAAGTGTTATGCTGCTCCTACTACCGGTGGTGGCGGTGGCGCAGGTGCTGCTGCCATGGGTTCTGCCGTTAATACTAAAATTCAGGCTCAGGCAACAATTGATATGATTGATGCTGAGCTAAAGGTAAAAGAAGCTGAACTTAAAGAAATTAATGAAGGCACTCAAGAAGCACAGTTAAAGAAAGATTTAGAAGCTTTGAATCAGTCTGCAGGTTTAGATAAGGCTGCGACAGAAGACCCTGATAATGTAAAACTGCTTGCTGAAGCAAGAACTGAGTTGGCAAATATTAAGGCTGATAAAGCATCTATTCAGTCACTTGATACACAAATTTCAGGTTTATCAATGACAACGATTACCGGTCAGACTTTGAAGCCTGGTGATAGTATTGATGAGTCAAAATATAACCCTGGGAAATTAAAGTCTGGCGATGCTGGTTATGATGCTATTCAGCAAAATATAAATGCCGATAAAGCAAAATTAGCTGATTTAAATGAGCAAGATAAAAAATTAAAAGAAGATAAAGCAGCAATAGAAAAGAAATATGCTAATGGTATTGAGGCAGCAGAGGCGAAAGCTAAAGAGAATATAGAGACACTTGAAGCTAAAAATGCAAATTCAAAAAGTGCTGATTGTAAAATATCATCAAAAGAATATGAAACCAAAAAAGCAGAAATACAGAAGAAAATAGCAACGCTTGAATCTAAAAAGTCCGGTAAAGAAACTTTAGAAACTTATATTAAAAGTCTGAAGCAACAAAGGGTGAAAGCCGAAACTTTAATTGTTCAGGCAAATGCATCGTTAAGCGGTATTAAAGCAACACAAGCTGAGATACAAAAGACAGATAATGAAATAGATAATTTGCAGGCAACAAAGAAAACGACCAAAAAGTACAAGGATGATGGTACTAAACGAAACATGTGGCAGCGTTTCTGGGGAACAGGAAAGTCACAATATACAAAGAATCTTGAACAGCAAATTGCAGATAAAAAAGATTACCGAAACGGATTATCCGGTGGTTATTCATAAAAAAAAGACTTCTGAAAAGAAGTCTTTTTTTTTGTAATTTTTATTAAAAAACACGCCCAGAGAAGGACTCCGTTGGCGGACAGCAAAAGGTGACTAAATGTCACGTTTTGCGTAGATATATGCTAAATCTTGCGGGAAAGAGTAAGCCAATGGAGGGGAGAACCCTTGGGTGAGAATCCTGAAAATAATAAAAGAGGCATCTCGTGATGCCTCTTTTATTCACGCCCAGAGACTCTGCCGAAGAAAAAGATTGAGTATCTTTTTCTGAGAGGTAGAACCCCCGAGGGGGTGAGAATCCAAAATAAAAAGACTTCTCTAAAAGAAGTCTTTTTATTAAAAAACACGCCCAGAGGGATTCGAACCCCCGACCTCTTGGTTCGTAGCCAAACGCTCTATCCAGCTGGGCTATGGGCGCGTATTTCTTTTTGTATAACTATGTTATCAATAACATAATGTTTTTTCAATACCCGATTTGTAAATTAGGTATTAGTCCTCTTTTTGTTTAAAATGTTCAACCAATTCCTGAAGTTTTGATTTATGATGCTCAACTTTTTCTGTTATTTGCGGATTTAATTTTGAAATATTAACATCTATAAGCCCCTTTGATTCGTTATAAAGGCTTTCTCTTACATCAGGCAGAGTGAGGGCAATATCACTTAATCCGCCTCTGTTGATTTTTGATATAAGTTCATCCATATATCTTTGTGTTTGTTTTGGAATATTAGGATATCTTTCAATCATTTCATCAAGCGGAGTTGAGCTTCTGTAGTTGTTCATTCTCTTGCTGGCTGCAAGGTAATTTGCCCCTTTGCTTTCGCCTCTTTCTGATGACGGCTTAATATGTTCAATTGAAATCTGTGACGGGCTGACTAAAAGTTCTGCAATTTCTTCCTGTGTTTTGTCTGCGTATTTTACAATAAATGCATCTGCACTTGTTGCTGTGTTTGGAAAATCGTGGCTCAGTTTGATAATATGGTCAACTGCCGCTTTATTTGGGATATCGTTGTATAACCCTCTGAGCATTTCTATTGATTTTTTGATTCTGAATTGGTCATTGCAAATATCATTATTGATTATTTCTAAGTATCTGCCTACGCATTTTTGTTCGTCTTTTGTAAGATTTTTTTGAGCATAATCTCTTATGTTATCTGTTACATTGAATTGGTTATTTATCAGTCTTGCTTTGGCTATTGGCAGATTTTCCTGTAATATGTCTGTATATGTAAGTCCGTTTGCTGTGCCGTTTTTCTTTGCATCATGGACTGCGTGTCTGAGCAGATTAAACACTTCTGTTTCTGACGGGAACATGTGTTCTGTGTAGCCATTCATCAAGTTATTCATTGATTCTGCGGAGCTTCTTTTGTTAATTTTGCCTTGAAGATGTCTGAATTTCTTTTGAGATATCATTATAACATCGCTGTACGGATCGTGAAGTCCGTCGATATTTTTCAGCGTTTCTTCAATCTTTTTGGACTCTTTTCGGTTAGTTTTTTTACCTGCAAAAACAGGTGCGGTCATTGTGTTCTCACTCTTCTCAAATTTATCGCAGCGAAGGTCATTGGCGAATGCTATGCGATTTCCAATAAAATAATTGTTATGGATAGGGGTACTTGTATTGTAAAGTGTCCTAAAATTGTTGTTGATTGATATTTCCATAAGATGACCTTGCTAATATAACGTTTTAAGAAAAAAAAATTTGCTACCTGTTTTGATTTGTTACAAAATTTATTGTTTGGGGGTAAATATATAATTAAGCCTATTTTCAGTGCAACTTCGTTGCCAGATAAACAATAATTTATTTATGCTAAAATATATTTATGAAACATGAATTTACGGACAAAGTATATTATGCAGATACAGATGCTTACAGTGTTGTCTGGCACGGGGCATATTTAAGATGGATGGAAAAGGGCAGAGTTCTTTTTTGCGACGAGTTAGGGCTTGATTTGGTTGAACTCAAATCTGCTGATATTGCAATTCCTGTGGCTAATTTGAATATCAGATATAAATCGTCTGCAAAACTTGATGAAACGATTAAGGTCACGACTTCTGTCAGTAAAATTACACCGCTTGCGGTTACTTTCCATCAGGTGATTTCAAATGCTGAAACGGGGCAGATTTATACTGATGCCGAAGTTGTTGTCGTTGCTGTTACTAATGAGGGTAAACTTTACAGAAGGTTACCTGAAAAGATAAAAAACATTTTCAATGAGGGGATAATATGCAGCGACTAAATAAGTATATTGCTGCATCAGGGCTCTGTTCCCGCCGAAAGGCTGACGAACTTATTGAGTCGGGTGTTGTAAATGTTAACGGTAAAATTGTTAAAGAACTTGGTTTTCAGGTTGGACCGAAAGATAAGGTTTTTGTGAATAAAGTCTTAATTCACCCTAAAAAACTTGAATATTATAAGTTTTATAAGCCTGCAGGGTATATTACAACCTCTGATGATGAAAAAGGTAGAAAAACTATATACGATATTATCCCGAAAGAACTGGCTGAGCTTAAACCTGTCGGCAGACTTGATAAAGATTCAACCGGGTTGCTTATTATGACAAATGACGGCGATTTGATAAATCAGTTAACTCATCCGTCCGTGAAAGTAAGCAAGGTCTATATTGTGTCAGTTGAAGGTAAAGTCGGGGTAAATGATCTTGATACCTTATATAAAGGTATTGAAATTGAAAAAGGTAAAATGGCTTTTGCCGATGCCCAAATAATTGAGTTTGATAAAAATACTACAATGCTGCAGGTCGTTTTAACGCAGGGGTTAAACCGTCAAATCAGGAAAATGTTTGATTATCTGGGGCATCCAGTTGTTTCTCTTAAAAGGATTCAACACGCAACAATTTCAATAGAAGGGTTAAAAAGAGGTCAGATAAAACCGATAAAACCTGCTCAAATTAAAGATTTAAGAAAGTATTTAGAAAAATTGGAAAAGGCTAAAAATGATTAAATATGCAATTGTTGGAAATATTGCTTCGGGCAAGTCAGAGATGGAAAGAGTGCTGGATAAAAAAGGGTATGTCGTTCTGGATACAGATTTGATGGCTCACGATATACTAACTGATAAACCCGATGTTCCAAAAGCATTTTCTGATTATGATGTTTTTGAATATGGCAGACTTTCAAGAGATAAACTCGGAAAACTGGTATTTGCTGATCCCGAATTAAAAACAAAACTCGAGGATATTGTACATCCGTTGATAAAAGAGGAGCTTGAATCGGCATTTAATGTATATTCTGATGAGGATGTTCTGTTTGTATCTGTTCCTTTGCTATTTGAGGTCGGTTGGGAAAACTTGTTCGATAAAATAGTGTTTATTAAGTCGGATGATAAAATTAGATTAAACCGTCTTATTGAAAGAAACGGCTATTCAAAAGAGTATGCTCAAACGAGAATTGATTCTCAGTCTGCTCAGGAGGAAAAAGCCAAAAAAGCAGACTATGTTATTGAAAATAACGGTTCAAAAGAAGAATTTATCGCAAAAATAGAAGAATTTATTGCGACCATTTCTGTTTAGCGCGTTCTCTGAAATTAAGGTAGCGTTCGCACTGTTTTACTTTGTCGTAACCGAGTAATATCCCGAGCATAAAATCTTCCTGCGGAGTATGTTCGCTCAATTTTGGGTTTAGTGTTTTTACTACATCAACGCAGGGTTTTTCACCGAAGAACACATTAATTTTATGGTCGTCTACATCATGTATTACATAATCTATTTTTTCGTGTTCAAGTCGTTCTTTTATTACATCCTTGTGCTTTGATTTTTCTGTTGTCAAAATAAGAGTTCTTATTCCCTTTTTAAACTCATAAATGTGGTGATTGAATACTTTTAAATCAGTGATTTGTTCAATCTGCTTTGCACTAAGCGTTTTCCCTCCGCTAAAGCAGACACAGTCGCTGCAATATGGTTTTGTTTTTAGATTTGTGTTTATATTATTATTTTTTGCAGTATAACTTCTGCAATTATAGTTGTTGATAGCTCCAATTCTCTTTTTATCCCCTTTGTTAGTTTTATCTAACAATTAGATTATAATCTCACTTTGGGGTGTTGTCAATAAAGTGTTAAATATATTGAAGAATTTTTGATAAATCTTTTTCTTCAATAATTATATTTGCCTTCTCTTTTAGTACAGGTTTTGCACAGAAAGCAACGCGTTTGCCGGCATATTTAAACATACTTAAATCGTTTGCACCGTCGCCTACTGTTAAAGTGTCATCCTCTGTTATTCCGAGTATTTTCTGAAGCCGTTTCAGCATTTGTCCTTTGCTGTCATTAAACATCATTTCACCGCCGACAAGTCCTGTTAAAACTCCGTCTTTTGAGTGCAGAATGTTTGAAAATTCAGCATCAATCCCCAGTTTTTCACAAAAAGGTATTGTCGCATTTTTAAATCCGCCGGAAAAGCAGACAACTTTGTATCCGTTGTCCTTTAATCCTTTTACGACTTTTTCCGCGCCATTCATAAGGGGTAAATGTTTACATATTTCATTGATTTTATCGACAGGGAGCCCTTTTAGGTAGGATACACGCTCGGTCAGACTTTCAAAAAAGTCTAATTCTCCGCGCATTGCCCTGTCGGTTATTGCTTTTACTTTTTCCCCAATACCTATTTCTTTTGCAAAAAATTCCAGAGTTTCGCCGTCCATCAGCGTCGAATCGAAATCAAAAACTGCAAGTTTCATATTGTATTTACCCCGCTGTCAGATTAACGTATTTAGGATTATGAACCCCGTCAATCTTGTTGATAGCATCAAGTGTTTTATCATCAACTTCAGTATCAATGTTGATAACCATTATTGACTCTGTTTCGTGCTTATCGTTCTTTTGAACAACGTTCATTGAGCCAATATTTATGCCGTTTTCGCCGATAACCTGTGCAACTTTTGCAATCATTGACGGTTTGTTTTCGTGCGGAACGATTACCATGTGTTTTTCCGGTCTTATTGTAGTTCCGTAATCGTTAATTCTGACGATTCTAGGTATATCTTTTGCTATAAGAGCACCTGCAACAACGGTTGTTTCTTTGTCTGTTGTAAGTTTAATAGTCAAAAGTCCTGCATAGTTACATTTTACTTTTGAACGGCTTGAAATTACATCAATACCGCGTTTTTTCGCAATTACAGGTGCGTTAACATAATTAACTCCTTCAAGTCTTGCAGATAAAGCACCTTTCATAACAGCAACTTCAAGCGGCTGAATGTCTAAATCTGATAAATCGCCCTGTGCTGTAATTTCAATAGATTTTATTACCCCATTTGAAAGTTGAACTGCAAGTTCGCCTGAATTTTCTGCAATTTGCATGTAATCTTTTACAGGTTCTAACTTGTCTGGTCTTAATGACGGGATATTAACCGCAGATGATGCTGACCCGCCTGAAAGAACTTCTTTAATTTGTTCTGCAACATCAATTGCTACATTTAACTGTGCTTCGGTTGTACTTGCCCCAAGGTGTGGTGTTAATACAATATTCTTTTCACATTCAAGCAGCGGGCAGGTTTCAATATTCGGTTCGTTTTCGTAAACGTCAATTGCAGCACCTGCAACGTGTCCAGAATTGATAGCATCTTTAAGATCTGCTTCGTTTATAATACCGCCTCTTGCACAGTTTACAAGTCTGACACCTTTTTTCATTTTTGCAATAGTGTCTTTGTTTATCATATTAACTGTGTCTTTTGTTTTTGGAACGTGAACGGTTATGAAATCGCATCTTCCCCAAAAATCGTCGAGGTTTTCTATGTATTCACCGCCCATCTTTTCAACAACTTCTTTTGATGTGAACGGATCATATACAACGACTTTCATTCCTAATGCAAGCGCAACTTCTGCTACGTGTGAGCCGATTTTACCCATTCCAATTATACCGAGAGTCTTTTTGTATAATTCTGTTCCTGTGAATTTAGAACGATCCCATTTACCTTCTTTTGTTGAACAGGCAGCAGGAGCAATGTTTCTTGCCATTGCAAGCATAAGAGCAATTGTGTGTTCTGATGCTGCCATCGTGTTGCCGTCAGGTGAGTTCACAACGATTATACCGTTTTGTGTTGCTGATTCAAGGTTGATATTATCAACCCCAACCCCTGCACGGCCGATTATTTTAAGGTTTTTACCTGCCTCAATAATTTTAGGTGTGACTTTTGTCTGGCTTCTTACCATAAGTGCATCATATTGAGGGATTACTTTTACTAATTCGTCTTCACTCATTGTAGGCAGAAAATCTACTTCTGCTGCGGCTTCGATGATTTTCCCTGCCGCTTCGTTTATTTTATCCGTTACTAATACTTTCATTTTTACCCCTCTCTTAACGCTTCTATTACTGTTGCAACACCTTTGCCGAGTTCAAACTTATAGCCGAGTTTGTGTAAAGTGGCTTCAAGTGCACCAACTGCAGAAATTACATCTCTGTCGCATACAAAACCTAATGTACCCATTCTGAAGATTTTATCTTTAAGTGCATTTTGTCCGTTTGCAACAACGATATCAAAGTCTTTAGTAATTGTTTTTCTGATATCAGGTACAGAAATGCCTTCAGGCGGGAATATAGATGTGATAGAATGACTTGCGTTTTTGTCTTCTTTTACAACAAGTTCAAGTCCTATCGCTTTTACGGCTTTTCTTAATGCCATTGCATGACGTCTGTGTCTTGCGTTCATGTTTTCTATACCTTCTTCTTTTATCATTTCAAGTGCTTTATCCAAACCTACAAATAAGTTAACAGCAGGTGTGAAAGGAGTTGAGTTTGCTCTTGTTGATTTTCTGTATGCAGCCCAATCCCAGTAGAAGCTTGGGTGTTTGCATTCTTCGTATACTTTCCATGCTCTTTCGTTTGCAGTTAAGAAAGCAAGTCCCGGAGGAATCATAAACCCTTTTTGCGAACCTGATACGAGCACGTCGATGCCCCATTCGTCAGGTTTGCATTCCATGGCACAAACTGATGTAACACCGTCAACAACCGATAATGCACCGTGTTCTCTGATTATTGAACAAAGTGTTTTTATGTCGTTTGCCGCACCTGTTGAAGTTTCACTGTGAGTTAAGGTTACGATTTTAATCTCTTTGTTTGTGTCTTGTGCTAATCTTTTTCTTAAAACTTCAGGGTCAATTACTTCGCCTGTTTCAACTTCTATCTTTTCAACGACAGCACCTCTTGCTTCAGCGATTTTTGCCCATCTGTTTCCAAAGTTACCGAGAACCAAAGATAAAACATGGTCACCTTCGTTGACAAGGTTTTCTAATGCCGCACACATAGCCCCTGTTCCGCTCGATGTGTATACAAAAACATCATTTTCTGTCTGGAACACATATTTAAGGTTGGAATAAACTCTTTCCAAAACTGCCGAAAATTCGGAACTTCTGTGTCCAATAGGGTGTTTTGCAATTTCCATCATTACGCTTTCAGGTACCGGTGTAGGGCCCGGAATCATTAAAAATGTCTTATCTTTCATTCTTACTCCTCCTCTTTTCTATATTATTGCATAAACCCGCAAAAATTTTTCAATATATAAAGAAAATTTAAACACTTGTCTAAGTTCGCTTAATATAGAATTTGTCATTTGCCCCCTTTTTATTTATAATTATTTCAGGAGATGTATTATGAAAAAAACAACAGTTAATTATCCTTTTTTGGCAAAAGAAGTTGAAATATATGAAAGAGATAACGGTCATAAAATAGTTCTTGCACATAAAGAGGGCGGTTTGGTTAATGTCAGCACATGGGTAAGAACAGGTTCCATAAATGAAAATGAGAAAAATAACGGTATTTCTCACTTCTTGGAACATTTGATGTTTAAAGGCACTCATAAGCACCCGGCAGGAGAGTTTGACAGAACTCTTGAGGCAAAAGGTGCGATAGTTAATGCGGCAACATGGAAAGATTATACATTCTATTATGTTACTCTTCCGAGGGCTGAATTTGATTTGGCTCTTGAATTGCATGCCGATATGATGATTGACCCTGTTTTACCACCGCATGAGATTGGCGAGCCGTTTGATTTGAACGATAAAAATATCGGAACAAAAAGAGAAAGGCATGTTGTTATTGAAGAAATAAGAATGAGAGAAGACCAGCCATGGACAAAGGTTTATAATGCTTGTAACAGGGCAATGTATACTTCTCACCCTTATAAACGCGATGTTATAGGTACTCCGCAAATTATTTCTCAGGTTACACAGGAAGAAATAATGAATTATTATAAAACCTTCTATTCGCCAAATAATATGACAACTATTGTTGTCGGTGATTTTAACCATGAAGAAGTGTTGAAAAAGCTTGAAACCCTTTTTGATTTTGGGGACAGAGAAAATTCTGATCATAGAGATTATCCTATTGATGCTCCTACAACACAGACGAAATTTATTGAAAATACTGCTTGTATCAATTCGGCGTTTTTGATGTTCGGGTATTTGGGGGTAGTTGCTAAGGATATAAAGAACTGTATTTTACTTGATATGCTCTCAATTATATTGGGCGAGGGTGCAAGTTCAAGACTATACAAAAACCTTATTGAAAAACAACCTGAACAGATATTTAATATGATAGATTCTGAACATTATATCTTCAGAGATGGCGGAAATTTCTTTGTTCAGGCTAATTTTGCTCCTGATAAGAAGGATGTCGCAATTGAGCTCGTTAAAAAAGAAATTGAATCTATTAAGTCAACAATAACTGATGATGAACTTAATAAGGCTAAAAAGAAGATTAAATCAAGATTTGCTGCTAATGCAGAAACGGTTTCCGAAATCGGCGAGAATATCGGTTATTATATGACTGTTTGTAACGACTTGTCTTTGGTTTCTGATTACTTACCGATTGTCGAAAATGTAACAGTTGACGATTTACAAAATGCCGCTGTGAGATTTTTAAATATCGATAATGCGACGATTTCGGTTCTTTTACCTGAGGGGTAAATGAAATTAGAATATTAATACACGCAAAGAGAAACCGACCTCGGTGGAGGTCGGTTTCTTTTATATATATGACTAATACGATTATTATTTGATACCGTATGCAGCCATTCCGTTTTGGATTGCATCTGGAAGTTTTTGCTTTGCGTTGTCTCTGCGTTGTTCCCACATTGTACAGAGAGTATCTTCGAGGTCTTTCTCTGCTTGCAGGTCTGCTTCTTTTTCTGCGATAGGTGTGAGTTGTGCGTCTTGTTGTGCTTCGAGTTTGTCTGTTTCTGCTTCTTTTACCATTGTGATTAAGTTTGATAAAGCAGTTCTTGCACTTGTAGTGATTGTGTTAAGTGCTGTCATCAATGATGACGGATCGTTTGCTGAAGAGATTGATCCAATGTTAACGAATGCTAACAATGGTACTCCGCCAATTACGATGTTGCCTAATTGACCTTGAATGTAGCCGTAAGCCATTTGACGTTGTGCATCTGTTAATGCTTGACCTTGAGTGCCTGTGCCTAAAGCTATTTGTGAAGAAATGTTTGACAATGCTGCAGCAGAATTGTTTTGAAGAGTTGTAAATTGGTTTTCCAATTTAGATTTGTTCTTTTCGAAAACTGACTGCATTTTTTCAACACGTTTAGTGTAACGAGTTACCTGGTTGTCCAAACGTATGCCAGCACGTTGGTGGACTGATACCTCGCGGGATGCTCTTTGATATTCATATTGTAAAAGCAAAAATCCCATTTTTAATATCTCCGTGTTTCTTGTTATATCCTCGTACTTAAATAAAGTTTTTTTGCTTTTTAAAATTGCCTTTTTTGTTGCATTTCTTGTTACATTTTGTTACAAAGTCTGAAAATGCCCACTATTACTGAGTTTTATTTTGGGCAAATTTTTGCGTTTTTAGACTGATTTTTATAAATTTAGTGTTCACCTGCAATTAATTGGGGGTAATTTTGGCAATTTTTACTTGTTTACCTTAAAATATATTTCTTTTAGTCTTTTCTTGCTGACGTGCGTGTATAACTGGGTTGTAGCGACATCGCTGTGCCCTAACAGCTCCTGAACCACCCTTAAATCTGCCCCGTTTTCGAGTAAATGTGTCGCAAAAGTGTGTCTGAGAGTGTGTGGAGAGATTTCTTTGTGTAGTGATTCCCCCAGTTTATGTATCAGTCTGTATACATCCTGACGTGTCATTAGTCTTCCGGTGTCTGTTATAAGAAGTCTTTGGGTATCCAGTCCGTATTTATTAATTAATATATCTCTTTCACTCAGGTAATCGGTTATTGATTTAAGTGCGTATTCCCCAAACGGAACAAGCCTTTCCTTTGATCCTTTCCCAAAGCAGATAATGTTTTTTGACTTCATGTTTATATTATTAATATTAAGGCTGCATAATTCGGATACCCTGAGTCCGCAACTGTACAGTAATTCAACGATTACTTTTTCAGTCGGGTTAAGGTTCTGTCTTAAGAGGTTATTCATTTCGTTCATTGATAAAACCTTTGGCAGGTGTTTTGGTAATTTTGCGGGTTCAATTGATGAAAGCGGGTTTGATGTTAAAAGCTCGTTTGCACATGCCCATCTGAAAAATGATTTTAAGGCGGATATTTTCCTCGATATGCTTGAAGGGGCAATACCGTTTTCTCTTAAGTCCATTATATATGAGCTTATATGAAGCCTTGTTATGTTGGTGATTTCGCTTTCCCCGCAGAAGTCTATAAAGTATGTAATATCCCTGCGATAGGCTTCTGTAGTGTTGTTTGACAGCCCTTTTTCTATTTCAATATAATCTATGAAATCAGATAGTAATGCGTACATAATTTTATATTACCATATTTTTTATTGAGTGGATAGGTAAACAATAATTTACCATTTCTCGCTTTTGTACTATAATTATTATAATAAATATGCATATTAATTGGAGTTAACCGTGAATAAGAAATATCATTTTATAGCAATTGGCGGAGTAGGAATGAGCGGGCTGGCTAAATACCTTTTACAGCAAGGTGTTGAGGTGTCAGGTTCTGATATATCTGACAGTAAATATGTTCAGCAGTTGCGAGAATTGGGCGGAAAGATATTTATAGGACATTCTGCAGAGAATGTACCTGCTGATGCGGTTATTGTTGTTAGCTCCGCAATCAGAGAAACAAACCCCGAGTTGAAGATTGCAAGAGAAAGAAATCAAACTGTATTTCACCGTTCTGATTTACTGGCTGAAATATCTCGTTCTGATAAGTGTTTTATCGGTTTTTCAGGAACCCATGGTAAAACTACAACAAGCGGGATGACCTCTTATGTTCTTTCTAAGGCAGGACTTAAACCGTCTTATGTTGTCGGAGGTATTATTCCTGAATATCACACAAATGCTGAGTACACTGACGGAAGAAACTTTATTGCCGAGCTTGATGAAAGTGACGGAACAATCGTAAAATATGCACCTGATATCGTTGTAGTTAACAATTTAGAGGCTGATCACCTTGATTTCTACACTAACGGTTTAGAGTCTGTGATTGACACATTTACCACTTTTATGAAGGGACTGAAACCGACATCTAAGATACTTATTAATATAGATAATTATGGTGTGGGGTTATTAAAAGATAGTTATACAGATTGTAATTATATTACATACGGCCTAAAGGATGCTGAATATACTGCAAGAAATATAAGTTATAACTACGGATATACGACTTTTGATGTTTACCATAACGATATACTATTAACTCAGGTAAAAATTATACTACCGGGTGAACATAATGTATATAATGCGCTTGCAGTTATTTCTGCATTGTCTGAGGACGGGGTAGATGTAAAATCAGTTGCACCTTATTTTGAAACCTTTACGGGTATGGGCAGACGTTTCCAAAGAGTTGCAGAATTTGACGGCATTGTTGTCTATGATGATTATGCACACCATCCGACGGAAATTAAATCAACTCTTTCTGCGATGAAATCTTTTACCGATAAGCAGGTAGTTGCTGTTTTCCAACCTCACAGGTATACAAGACTACAGAGTTTGTGGGATGATTTTAAATCTGCATTGCATAATGTATTAACAGAAAATGACAGAATTATTGTTACGGATGTTTATGCTGCATCTGAAGATGCAATAGATGGTATAAATTCTGAAAAGTTTACTGCAGAATTGGGCGGTGCTGAATATTTATCGGGTGATATGCACGAAGTCGCAAGAAAGTTGCTTCCAACCTTAAAAGAAAATACTGTTGTGATTGGTTTAGGTGCAGGTACAATTACTAATTTAGCAAAAGAATTAAAATCAGTTAGAGAGGAATTAGCATGGAAGTAAGAGAAATAGAGGCTAAGGAAAATTTTGATATATCCGGTATGACAACCTTTAAAGTCGGCGGACTTGTTAAAAAGGTGTATTTCCCTGCTAATCAGCAAGAGTTTGTCGTACTCCTTAAAAATATTAAAAACCCTCTTATACTTGGGGCTTGTTCCAATATTATATTTTCATCGCAGGGTTATGACGGTGAGGTTATTTCGACTGTTAAAATGGATTCAATTGAGGTTAGAGGTACACATATTATTGCGGCTTGCGGTGTAAAAGGCCCTATGGCGTCTCAGACTGCTTATAATTCATCTTTAAGCGGTTTTGAATTTATGATAGGGTTCCCGGGGACAATAGGCGGGAATGTCTATATGAATGCAGGTGCGCACGGTCAGAATATTTCTGATACTTGTGTTGAAGTATGTTTATATGATACCAAGTCAAAAGAAGTAATATATATAGGTAAGGATAAACTTGCATTCGGATACAGACACTCTTTGCTGCAAGATGGCAGATATATATTATTGTCAGCGGAATTTGAATTGAAAAAGGCTTCTCAGAGTGAAATTAAAGCACTTATGGACAGAAATCTTGAATTCAGAAAAAATATTCAGCCGTCATTGGCTACTCCAAATGCAGGCAGTGTGTTTAAGAACCCGGAAAATGATTCTGCAGGCAGATTGCTTGATAAAGCAGGGGTAAAAGAACTTTGCGCTGATAATGTTAAGGTTTGGGAAAAACATGCAAACTTTATTGTTAACACGGGTAATGCAACATCTGAAAATGTGTTGGAATTAATATATAAAATGTATTCTACCGTAAAAGATATGTATACAATTGAATTAGAGCCTGAAATTAAGTTTTTTGGCAAGAAAAGTAAACGAGAGGAAGAGATATGCAAGCAAATATACAAAAAGACTCAAAAATAGCAGTGTTATGCGGCGGTTTTTCATCTGAGGCTGATGTATCAAGACGCTCAGGCAAGAATTGTTATGATGCCTTAATCAGACTCGGGTATAAAAATGCAAAGCTGGTTGATGTTGGAGAGAATATTGCAAATGATTTAAAAGGGTTTGATTTTGCATATAATGCGCTTCACGGTAAATACGGTGAAGACGGTTGTATACAGGGCTTGTTGGAAATAATGAAAATTCCTTACACGGGTTGTGGTGTTATGGCGAGTGCTATTGGGATGAATAAAGAATTTACAAAGAGAGTTCTCAGAGATGCAGGGTTGCCGTTAATTAAATCTGTTTGCGTTTCTAAGGGTGAAAATCTCTTTGATAAAACAAAGGGGTTGGTATATCCGCTTATGGTTAAGCCTGTTTGCGAAGGTTCAAGTTTTGGTATGAGCAAGGTTAACAATCAGGATGAACTTGTTAAGGCTGTATTTGAGGCGGCTAAGTTTAAGCAGGATATATTAATTGAAGAATATAAAATCGGTGTAAATGCGACTGTTGGCGTTCTTGAAAAAGACGGCAAGCCATTTGCTACTGATATTCTTGAATTAAGACCACACAATGAGTGGTATGATTATGAGGCTAAATATACAAAAGGAATGACAGACTTTATCCTCCCTGCAGAAATATCAGACGATATGACAAAGCAGGTAAAAGAATGTGCCGTAAATGCTTTTAAGGCTTGCGGTTGTTCAGGAGTCAGCAGAGTCGATTTCCTTATTGTTGATGATATTCCTTATATTTTAGAAATAAATACATCTCCGGGGATGACTGATACGAGCGATTTGCCTGCTCAGTCAGCATCGATGGGTATAAGTTATGATGAATTAGTTGAACTTACATTAAAGAGTGCAGGTTTAAATAAATAATGTATTACGATGACAATATAGACAATACTGAAAATAATAACCTTCCGCAGATGCCACAGGATAATCCTGAAGTTCCGGATGGAGACCGCAGAGTAAGTCGTTTTCAGACTGAAAGAAGATTGAAGGAGCGTCAGCTTGAAAGAAAAGTAAGAAAATCAAACAGACGCATCGTTATTTTCATGTCTTTTGCTAGGATTTTTATTCTGTTTTTCCTGATTTATTCGTGTTTCTATATTGTTAAATTAAAATACTGGAGATTAAATCCGCATGCGTTTTCAAGTTTGGGTAATACATCAATAAAAATCGAAAACAACTATATTGCTACTTCTGACAGAATTTTAAAGGCTGTTCAGGAAGTGCCTGTGTCGGACAAACCAATATTTTTGATGAATACTGACAGTATCAAAGAATCAATCTTGAAGATACCTCCTATCGAGAATGTGTATATAAAAAGATTTTGGATGCCTGCAAGAATAGAGATACTTGTTCAGGAACGCGAACCTGCGATAACTATCGCACCAAATGAAAATGTTCCGCCAATCGCTTTTTATACAAAGGACGGTAAGCTTATCGGAAGGGCATATATGCCGCTTCATCCGTCTTTTAAAACAGTTAAGGTGCTTACTTACGGTAACTATGCCGGTGACGGTAAAATGGATGCAGAAAAGATAAAATTCATTACGACTATAGCAAAGGATATTGAGCAGGCAACAAAAGAGCCGGTTCAGTATATTGATATGAGAAACCCTGATGATATTTATGTTCAGATACCGACCGTTAAAATCAAATTGGGTGCTGTGTCGCCGCTTACTTATCCTGATACTTTGAAGAAGATTAACGGACTTCCGTCAACCTTGCCAAAAATAAAAGCGTTGAATAAAAAGGTTAAATACCTCGACTTAAGATGGCAGAATAATTTATTTTTTGTTAAACTTGATGATTAGACAAAGGGGAAAATAATGTTTGATAGTCTGGCAGACAGATTGCAGAATATAATACAAAATACGGCACGACAAAAAGAGCTCACTCAGGATAATATGAAGGATGCCCTGCGTGAAATCAGGCGTGCACTGTTGGAAGCGGATGTTAACCTGAGAGTGGTTAAGGCGTTTATATCCAATATAAAAGATAAGGCTGAGGGTGAAGATATTATTAAAGGTGTTAACCCAAGCCAGCAGCTTGTAAAGATAGTTAATGACGAGCTTGTAAATATATTAGGGCAAAATGAAGCACCTTTGAATCTTGGAAACAAGCCGACAACGATTATGATGTTGGGGCTTCAGGGTTCGGGTAAAACGACTTCATCTGCAAAACTTGCGGTAAAACTCAAAAATGAGGGTAAGAACCCGTTACTTGTTGCGTGCGATGTATACAGACCTGCTGCTATTAATCAGTTAAAGACACTTGCAGGTCAAATTGATACGGAATGTTTTACTATTGACGGTTCAACTGATGTTACACAGATTGTACGTTCCGCAAAAGAATATGCAAAAGAGAATAATTATAATGTTCTTATTCTTGATACGGCAGGCCGTCTGCAGATTGATACAGATATGATGGCAGAGCTGATGCTCATTGACAGAATGTTTCAGCCTGAAGAAAAATTGCTTGTAATTGATTCAATGGTCGGTCAGGAAGCGGTTAATGTTGCTGAAAACTTTGATGCTCAACTCGGTCTGACGGGTATTGTTTTAACCAAGTTAGACGGCGACTCAAGAGGCGGTGCTGCCCTGAGCGTTGCTTATTGTACGGGTAAACCTATCAAACTGACAGGTACTGGTGAAAAACTTAATGCACTTGAGACTTTTTATCCTGAGCGAATCGCAACCCGTATTTTGGGTATGGGTGATATTGTAACCTTTGTGGAACGCGCTAAAGAGGTTATTGATGAAGAAGATGCAAAAGAACTCCAAAAGAAAATGGAAAAGGCGGAGTTTTCTTTCAATGATTTTCTTAAAATGAAGAAGCAAATGAGTATGTTTGGCTCACTTGATCAGATTATGGGTATGATTCCTGGGCTGAATATCCCGAAAGATCAAAGAGAAGAACTTACCCATGAGGGTGAAAAACAGTTCAAAAAGATTGAAGTATTTATCCAAAGTATGACGGAAGAAGAGAGAAATAATCCGCAGTTGATTGATTCGAGCAGAAAACGCAGAATTTCAAAAGGTTCGGGGATTCCGCTCCATGATATTAATATATTTATAAAACAGTTTGAACAAATGCGTGAGATGATGAAAGGTATGAACGGAATGAAGAAAAACCTTTCTAAGTTTGCCAAATTCGGAGATATGGGCAATATGCTCGGCGGCAAACTCGGTATGCAGCAGATGATGAAGAACATGCGCAAGTTCAAGTAAGAAAAAGATTGAGAAAAACGCCTATTTATGGTGTAATAATATAAATGAGACAAAAAGAGGAGTTTATATATGTTAGCAGAAGAAAGAACATTTGTGGCAATCAAACCTGACGGGGTACAAAGAGGTTTAATAGGTGATGTTTTAACCAGATTTGAAAGAAAAGGTTTCAAAATTATGGCAATGAAGCTTATTCAGGTTTCTGATGAACAAGCCGCAAGCCACTATGCTGAGCATGAAGGTAAACCGTTCTATCCTCGCTTAATAAATTATATACAAAGCGGCCCTGTTGTTGTAATGGTAATAAAAGGTTACGGTGTGGTTGACAGCGTTAGACACATTGTAGGTGCAACAAATCCGCTTAATGCCGATGTAGGTACAATCAGAGCAGATTTTGCTCAGGTTATGGAATATAATGTAATCCACGCATCTGATTCTCCGGCTAGTGCCGAAAGAGAAATTGCAATATATTTCAACGAAGATGAAATTTTTGACACATGGAAAACAAAAACTGAAGAATTGATTGAAGAAGATGAGTTACTCTAATCCGGAATTTGAATATTTTAGTTATGAATTAGAGCATGTTGATAAAAAAACAGGAGCAAGAGCGGGTACACTGCATACTCCTCACGGTGATATAAAAACACCGATTTTCATGCCTGTCGGTACTAATTCGACAGTTAAACTCGTAACTAATCATCACCTTTATGAATCGGGTGCTCAAATTATATTGGGGAACTCTTACCACCTTTATTTAAGGGCGGGTGATGAGTTGATTGCCAAATTTGGCGGTATTCATAAATGGATGAATTGGGATAAACCCGTGTTGACTGATTCAGGCGGGTTTCAGGTGTTTTCGCTTGCACATCTTCGCAAAATTACTGAAGATGGCGTAGAGTTCAGAGATCCAAAGGACGGTAAAAAGCATTATATAAGCCCTGAAATATCTATGAAGATACAACAAAATATCGGAGCAGATATAATTATGGCATTTGATGAGTGTGTTCCGTTCCCTTGTACTCATGAACAGGCAAAACTTGGTATGGAAAGGACTCACCGTTGGCTGGAACGCTGTGTTAAATCAAAAACAAACCCTAAGCAGGCATTGTTCCCGATTTGTCAGGGGGCATTTTTTGAGGATTTAAGAAAAGAGAGTGCGGAGTTTGTTTCTTCCGTTCCTGCTGTTGGTTATGCAATCGGCGGTTTGAGTGTCGGGGAAGATAAAGAAACAATGAATCATTTTATTAACTTTACTGCTCCGCTTTTACCTGCTGATAAACCTCGTTATCTTATGGGGGTTGGTACTCCCGAAGATTTGCTTGACGGTATCAAGGGCGGTATTGATATGTTTGATTGCGTACTTCCGACCCGTAATGCAAGACACGGTTCTTTCTTTACCTGGAACGGTAAATGCCAGATTAAAAACGCACAGTATCAGGAAGATGCGAGTCCGTTTGATGATAAATGTGAATGTTATGCTTGTAAAAACCATTCTAAAGCTTATATCAGACACCTTTATAAATGTAATGAGGCGACAGGGCAGGCTTTAATGTCTATCCACAATATTACCTTCCTAATTAATTTCTCTCAAATGGTAAGACAAGCCATTTTAGAAGACAGATTTGAAGAATTTTATAACGAGCATTATAACAATTTTCTTAATTCTTAATTTGTGCGATTGCGATTGATTTTGTTTTGTCGTGAGAGATTGAGATATCAATTTCAATGTTTTTTAGTGTGTCATCTAGCAGTCTTACATAAGGCTCCCCAAGTCCCCCGTGATAGACTTCTATATCGTTCAGTTTTGAATGTTTTATCCCTTTGTATGAAAGTACCTTAATGACTGCTTCTTTGACGCAAAAACGGGCGCAGAGGCTCCCTGACGGGTTTGATTTTGAGAAACAGTAATCAAGCTCACTCGGGGTAAAGATTTTTTCTAAGAATTTTGAATCTTTTACCCTGTCTTTGTTTTCAAATCTTGAATTGTCTTCTATATCTATTCCGAGCATACATATATTATAAACAAAAAACGGGAAATTTTACTTTCCCGTTTAAAGAATTATTTAACCTTGTAAAAACCTCAGCCAGATGTAGACTGAAGATATAGCCAAAGAAACTATAACACAGCCAAAACCGTACTTGAGGTATTTCATAAATTCAATTGTGTGCCCTTTTGCTGCGGCTGTTTCAGAAACGATAACATTTGCTGCAGCACCGATAATTGTCAGGTTTCCGCCAAGACATGCGCCTAATGATAAACACCACCACAAAGGAAGTGCAAATGCCTGTCCTTTTACGGCAGCGATTTCTGCAATCATAGGTGTCATAGTCGCAGTATAAGGGATATTGTCAATAATTCCCGATAATACGCCTGACCCCCATAATATTACAAATGATGCAAGTGCTTGTGAACCGTGGGTTACATCAATAAGCCATTTTGCCATAATCTCAATGCCGCCTGCTTTTTCAAAACCACCGATAATTACAAATAAACCGATAAAGAAGAATATTGTACTCCACTCAACATCAGTTAAAATGTCAGTCGGTTTTTCAAACAACAACAAGAAACTTGCGCCTGCCATAGCACAGACACTTGTCTGAATGTGTGTGATATCGTGGGTTATAAATCCCAGAATAACAAGACCTAACACACATAAGGAACGAATTAAAAGTCCTTTGTCTTTAATTGTGTTTGAATTATCGAGGTTAGCGACTTCCTCCATTCTTTCAGGTGTTGTGACCAGTTTCTTTCTGAAGATAAATGTCATTATCGCTACAACGACCAAAAGAATAACTATAACAATGCCTGTCAGTTCCTGTATAAAATCAAGGAACGAAAGACCTGCAGCACTACCTATAATAATATTAGGCGGGTCGCCAATAAGGGTTGCTGTTCCACCGATATTTGATGCCATAATTTCTGTAATCAAAAACGGTATCGGGTTAATATCAAGTTTTTCGGCAACAACGAATGTAATAGGCATAATCAGGATAACTGTTGTAACATTGTCTAAAAATGCCGATGCAACTGCTGTGAAGATTGCAAGGCAGAATAGTGTTGTTTTTGGATGTCCTTTTGTTTTTCTGAGCATTTCGTTTGCAACCCAGTTAAACATACCGCTTCTGGTAGCTATTGATACAATTATCATCATAGAAACCAGTAAGAAAATAACATTCCAGTCTACATAGTTAATGAAGTAAAATTCGTTTAACACTCCGTCGATTTTTGCATTTTGTCCGAGTAGTCCCAAAAGCAGAGTGACAGATGCCCCAAGAAGTGCAACTGTGACTTTTGGAATCTTTTCGGTTGCAATAAAGATATATGCAAGTATAAGTATTGATGTTGAAATAATCAATGCGTTAGACTGTGCAAAAGCCAATAATGCTTCCATTTTTTTTGCTCCTCTTATAATTGTCTATACAAGTTCAAGTTTAACACAAAGATAAATAAAAGTTTATCTCGGGTTTTGTTGTGTTCTGTTTTTGCGAACCTGTTTATTATTTTTGCGGGCAAATTGTTTTGGTGAAGAATTGAACGAGGTCTGAACGCGTTTAACGCTGTAAACATCAGGCATTGCCTGTAAACAGTTCATAACGGTTTTGAGTGTGTCGATGTTGTCGACTTCAATACCGAGTTCAATAATGCCTAACTTGTTGAATTTTGATTTTACATTAGCGAAAACAATATTTGTGTTGTTGTCTGATACCGCAGCGATAATATCTTTCAAAAGCCCCTGCTTTTCTGCTGTTTCAATTCTGATGTTGGTTGTGTATCGTTTGTCTGTATTGATACCTGACCACTTGATGTCTAAAAGTCTTTCAGGTTCTATATCGTCAAGGGTTTTGCAGTCAAGTCTGTGGATAGAAACCCCTTTAGAACGGGTAACAACCCCGACGATAGGTTCACCCGGGATTGGGGAACAACAGCGGGCGAACGAGTAAAGCATACCTTCAAGCCCTTCGATATCTTTCTTTTTAGAGTTTCTGTGTGCATGCCCGAGTTTTGGCTCGTCTGTTTTTTCAGGTTTTTTGAGTTTGTTTACGATTTTGTTAATGGTTGTTTCGCCGTAACCGAGTGCTGCAAAAAGGTCGTCAGCGGAA
Organism: uncultured bacterium; assembly: GCA_902765215.1. Classification (GTDB taxonomy): domain Bacteria; phylum Cyanobacteriota; class Vampirovibrionia; order Gastranaerophilales; family Gastranaerophilaceae; genus UBA2883. Next base: position 128,120 of record CACWZA010000005.1, read on the forward strand.
ACATAGTTCATAATTTTGGCAACTTTTTCCAGTTCGCCGTTCTTGATATATTCGTCGAATACGGCTTTTGTGAGTTCGTGTTCAAGTGTTGCCTTGCCGAGTTCGATATGGTCTTCGCGTTTGTTCTTTTTGAACCATTGTCTGATTTTTGAAGATGCCTGTTTTGTGACGACAAAATTGAGCCAGCCGAGTTTTGGAGCAGGCACTTTTGAGGTCAGGACTTCGACGATATCGCCGTTTTTGAGTTTAGAATCGAGTTGGGCGATACGGCCGTTTATGAGTGCGCCGACTGTTTTGTGACCGACATCAGAGTGGATGCGGTAAGCGAAGTCCAGCGGTGTTGCATCTTTTGGTAAGTCGATAACATCGCCGTTCGGTGTGAAGGCGAAAACCTGATCTGAGAATAAGTCCAGTTTTACGGTGTTGACAAAATCTTCTGCGTTAGAGGTTTCGTCGTTGTATTCAACGAGTTTTCGCATCCATGAGAATTGTAAATCTGTGTTAGAGTCGGCCTTTTGAGAGCCTTTTTCTTTGTATCTCCAGTGGGCAGCAACCCCGTATTCAGCAATTTCGTGCATCTTCCATGTTCTGATTTGGACTTCAAGCGGTTTTTTGTTCGGGCCGATTACGGAAGTGTGGAGTGACTGGTACATGTTTCCCTTTGGCATAGCGATATAGTCTTTAAATCTGCCGGGGATAGGTTTGAATTTAGAGTGTATAAGCCCTAATACTTCGTAACACTCTTTTTCCGTATCAACGATTACACGAACTGCGGTGATGTCGTAAAGGTCGTGGAACGCTACATTTTGTCGTTTCATCTTGTTGTAGATACTGTAATAATGTTTTGCACGGCCTGTTATTTCCGCTTTAATACCACTTGTTTTGACATCTTTTTTAATTTGCTCCATTAAGAGTTTGACTGTTTGTTCCCGTTCTGTTTTCTTTTGGGAAACGAGTTTTGCGATTTCGTAGTATTTGTCGGGGTAGAGGTATTTTAAGGAAAGGTCTTCGAGTTCTGCCTTAATCTTACCGACCCCTAATCTGTTTGCAAGCGGAGCAAAGATATCGAGTGTTTCCTGTGCTATGCGTTGTTGTTTTGCAGGAGCCATAAAGTTGAGGGTTCTCATGTTGTGCAGACGGTCAGCGAGTTTAAGGAAGATAACGCGGACATCGTTTGCCATAGCGATAAAGAGTCGGCGGAAGTTTTCTGCCTGTCGTTCTTCTTTTGATTTGAACTTGAGTTTTCCGAGTTTTGTAACCCCCTGAACGAGGTTGAGAACATCCTCGCCGAACTTTTCTTTGAGTTCTTCCGGTTGAGTGTCGGTATCTTCTAATATATCGTGAAGAAACCCTGCCATGAGGGTGTGTTTATCTGCACGCAACTGGATAAGAATTTTAACAACTTCGACAGGGTGAATGATGTAGGGTTCTTCTGAAACACGATATTGACCTTCATGCAGTTTTTTTGCAAACTGAAATGCTCCCTCGATTTCCGCTATATCTTCTTCTGAACGGTGTTGTTCTTCTAATGCAGTTCTTATATCGTCAAATAATTTTTCCTGATCAACCATAACTCTATAATAGCCGTTTTTGACTAATTTTTCAAGTGTTAAATTGCCACCCGCCCCAGCCCTCCCTTCGTTAGGGAGGGGGTAATGATATTTCCCCCCTTCCGCAGGGGGGATAAAGGGGGGTGGTGACTTTTGTGAGGTATTACCATCCCCTGAGGCACTGATATTTTGAATAAATTGCCACCCACCCCAACCATCCCTTCGTTAGGGAGGGAGTAATGATATTTCCCCCCTTCCGCAGGGGGGACAAAGGGGGGTGGTGACTTTTGTGAGGGATTACCATTCCCTGCGGCACTGATATTTTGAATAATTGCCACCCACCCCAGCCCTCCCTTCGTTAGGGAGGGAGTAATGATATTTTCCCCCTCTCTAGGGGATAGGGTAGGGGTGAGGGGCAACAAAAAAAACACCCTTCCGCAAAGGAAGGGTGTTTTTATATTTAACCGAGTTGGTCAACCCACTACGGAGTAGGTGCTTGCCAGTAATCTTGTGCCTTTGTATTGATAAATGAAACATAATCTTTTGCAAGATCTTCCCCCCCAGGACTTTTTAGCATATCATCATAAGTAGTATAGCCCTTATCTGCTATCCAGCCTGCTGCCTGTTCTGCTATTGTTTCAAGTTGCGCAGAGGTTATAGAATAACCGTCACTCGTTGATATGTTTTCAACCTGATTATCCTTAATAAATATACCAACATGGTCATTGCCTTGGGCTGCATTATCCATATCACTGCCTTTTCCGATATTGACATCAAAGGTATCTTTGGTTATATCAAAATCTGCATCAACCTTAAAGAACAGATGAGTATTAAGTTCACCGCTAATCTTATAGTATCCGTCATCACTGCTTCCTGTGTTTTTAAGTGTGAAACTGTCATCCCCGCCTGCATCCGTAATAGATGTGGTTTGGTCAATGTATGCCTGGTAAATATCTCTACTATTGCCGGAAGAAGATATGATATTTGTTTCCCCTGATGCGTGAACGGTATGTCTGAGGTCACCTGACAGATAAACTTTATTTTTAACACCTTCAGTTGTATCTTTTGCATCTCTGTCAGTATAAGTAGCAATTTCAATATAAGCATCAGAATATATTGTGTCGCTTCCGCCATTACAATTTAACCCGCTTGCATTACCTGATGCCCAGATATAGTCGTTGTTATTAGTCCCGTCATGAGCGCCGCCGGTATTAAATGCATAGAAGTTGTTTGCAGTAAGCATATTAGACAAGTTGTTTAAGAGGGTTCCGCTCGGTCCATAGAAACCAATATTCTTGTTCCCGAAGGCTGCTCCGTTTGTAAATCTTAAAGAAACAGTTTTGTCTTCGTTTTCAAGAATAACATCAGCCCCGTCGCCTGTGAGTGTATAAGCACCTAAACCCCAACCGTTCATAACGATTTTATCGTTTTCACTTGTTGATGTTATCGTTGCTGATGTGCCGTTATTAACTACATAGGTGTTATAGCCGTCTCCGCCTGCAACAGTAATATCGTTTGCCCCGATAGTTATATAATCGTTCAATGTACTACCTGTGAAGTTTTCTGTTACGGTTTCTTTGTGAATATTACCGTTTTCACTGATAATATTTCTTGCAATCTCATCTCCCTGATAGTAGATTCTGTTTGCGCTGTTGCCACCGCCGAAAAATTCGTTCAAAGTAACAGAATCAGCATAATCACCTTTGCCTTCATCATAATTATATTTAATAATAAGGTCATTACCCGATTTAACAAAGTTTGTATCTTCAAGATCACTATCGTTCATGTGCAGATAAGAACTTGAGGTTTTTTCTGAATGATCGATTATAGTATCGTGTCCGTCACCTGTGTTAAAGTAATAATTGTGATAACTTTGGTTATTTTCAGTGATATTTATAATATCATTTCCTTCACCTGCCGTTATTTTTGTTGAGCCCCAACTTGTACCAAGGAAGATATCATCTCCATCTGTACCGTACATCATATCGCCGTCATTTCGGTAAACAGAAAAGAAGATTGTCTTGGTATCTTTATTTTGGTCAACGACAGTAACATTATCATCATCATAGTTGTCATGTGAGATAATTTTTACTTTATCCCCTGAACCATAAGAAAGTTCTAAATTGTTGTATGTGTCACGGGCATAAGTGATGTCATTGAAATCTATATCTTCAAACTTGATTGTTTCTCCGCCGTGAGCAGTATTAACTTCATCTGTTCCGTCACCTGTAAAGAAGTGGTAAGTGTTATTACCTTCAATACCGTGCAGAGTATCGTTTCCTGTTCCGCCATAGAGGTTATCGTCACCGTATCCGCCTTCAATATAGTCTTCACCTGCTCCGCCATGGATTTCATCGTCTCCTCCGCAACCAAACAGGTTATCGTTTCCGCTGCCGCCGTAGATTTTGTCATTTGCACCTTGTTCTATATTTCTCCAGCCAAGCGTATCGCCATATACATACGCACCGTCAGCAGAACCCGTAAGAGTGATTTTGTCTTTGCCGTCACCACCCTCTATAGTTTGTGCCGATATTGCTGTGATTTCATCATCTCCGCCGTTTGCATATATTGTATCATGACCGACAGAAGATCCCGTAATAACATCTCTTCTCCATGTGCCTTGAATTAATTGAGAAGTTTCTTCCTCTGATTTATCAATTGTATTCCATAACGGTTCAATTTCGTTATAATCACGGGTATAAGCATCAAACTTGAAGGTATTGACTGAGTTATATTCATTGAAGAATTCAAGTATTTTAATCTCAACTACATTAGTATTTACATCACCTGATTCTGTATCAACCATGACTCTCATAGTTAAGTCACCGTTATCTTCTTTGTTCCAGTTTACATATCCGCTTGAATAACACCATGAAAGGTCAACCGTGACAGGATTAACACTGTTTGTGCCGTAAATAACATAATTAGTGCCATGATCAACCTTGTATAGTTCATCTGTCTTGATTGTTGTTGTCTCAGCTGTTACCCGGAAGTTTTGTGCGTAAGCATAAGCATCAGGAACAATTACTCCCTCATCATCATATACATTTACTGCTTTTTCTGCATTGTTTGGATATACCCATATAGGGCCATAAGATGTACCGTCTTTTTCATAGATTGTTACAGTGGCGATTATTCCGCCGTTTCCATTATAGGCATTTTTAATAGTAAGTGTTTCATTGTTAGAACGTATAATATACATATCTGTGCCGTGTTTTTCTATAATAGTGTCTTCTGCTGTTGCATCTTCCATATAAAGTTCAACATGAGTTCCGCCGATATTTTGTAATGTCAGGTTACCGTCACCCTTGTTATAGTGGACAGTTTTTGTGTATGACATACTTTCTAAATCAATGATATCGTCTCCACCCTTAGGACTGATAACATCAATCCCTTCTTTCGGGTAGATTGTATCGTCATTATCAGAACCGATGATAATATCGTCGCCTGCCGTACCGTTGATTTCCCCTTCACCTTCTATAATTGATGCTTCGGTGTAACAATCTTCAAACTTGGTACCGTTAATTTTATATGCATATTGATCAAGAATGAATTGATTAAACGCTGTTCCGTCCTCGTTATATACATTTTCGACTGTGAGGACATCGCCTGTTTCTACTCCGTCTTCTATCAGGACAATATCCATGCTTGATTTTTTTTCGTCATTAGGTTTGACATAGAAATCAACACTAGGATCAACGGTTATTGGTAAACCGACCATTCCTTCATGAATACCTGTTATTGTATCGTGTCCGTCACCCTTATTGAAGTGTACATACATTTGTGCAGAGAAGTCTTTATTGATATTAAGGGTATCCGTACCTGCTCCCATATAGATATCAGGGTTGAAGTTTGTACCATTAATGTTGATGGTATCATCCCCACCGCCTGAGCGTATTTCGGTTCCGCCCATAAGGTCAATTATATCGTCGCCATCACCTGTTGTAACATAAGTACTTCCACCTTCACTCGTAACGGTTATTCGGTTATCCCCGTTACCTGCGTTAATCTTAGCGCCGTAACCCGCATTTGTAATAATGTCGTCACCGTCTCCTGTTGTTACTCTATTATAGACTGTTCCGCCAAGGTCGATGAGGGTATGTCCGCCGAGAACATTGATTGTGTTACTACCGGAACCGCCTTCAATATTTACTGTGTTGAATTTATCTTCAACGGTTTGGGTGTTGTAGATGTTGACCGTGTTGGTGTCACCGCCTATTATTGTAACAGTGTTTTCAGCCCCGCCTTCTGTTGTAACGGTTTCCTGTTCTTCATCGTAAGCACCGATATTTACTGTTGAATATCCTGTTGTGAGTTTCGATGAACCTACCGTAACAGTATCTTTACCCGAACCTGTGTTGACGGTTTCGTAACTGCCGTTGATAGAGATTGTGTTGTCACCGCCTCCTGCATTAATAGTAACATTACCATTGTTATATCCGACAGTGATTTCATCATCCCCGTCGAGGGTTGTTATTTTCATGCTGGCAAGCGATAATCTTGTCTCATCTTCTGTATCTTCAGTCGGGTTAATTATGGTGATTTTATTGTCACCTGTTCCTGCGTTTATGGTTGTACTTGCCATGTTACCTGTGATTGTGATTATATCGTCACCTGATCCTGTTGTGATATCAGAACCGTTAGATGAATAAGACAAATCACCATTAACAGTGATTTCTGACCCCATATTTGTTTCTTCATTGGTTGAATCACCCGCAGTTATACTTACCGCCCCACGGCCGACGCTGATTATGTTGTGACCGTCGCCTGCTTTTATTATGTTTTTATTGGATAAAGAGCGGTTGTGGTTTCCGATGGTGATTGTATCGTCACCGTCACCTGTTATAACTGTGTTATTGTAGGTGTTGCTCTCATCAACATCCATGTCCTGATTACCGATAACAATTACATTGTCCCCTTCGCCAGCGTTTATTGTATTGTTATAAGAAAAATCTTTTTCCCCGAGTTTTATAATATCGTTTCCGCCTTCTGTCGTAACCTCGTTGTCGTAAGAACTTTTTCCTATGGTGATATTTTGAACTTCATCACCTGTTGTGATTACAGAGTTAGAATCTGTTTGGCCTGCGATTTTAACTGTGTTTGAACCGCCCCCTGCATTGATTACCATGTCTGTAACAGAGCCGAGTTCGTTTCCTTCTTCGTCAAAGGTTCCGACAATGATTTCGTCATTACCTGAGCCGGTTGTTATGGTGTTTGTCTGGGCTGACCAGGAACTATCCAGACCTAAACCGTAGTGAATGATATTGTTCCCGTTTCCTGCATTGATATTATCATCGCCGCCCGATCCTGAGATATAAAATTCATCATCACCCGCGCCTGTTGTAATAGTGTTTGAACCGTAGTTTCGTTCGATGGTGAGAGTGTTTTTACCTTCCCCGAGGGCTATTGTGTTATTCTGAACATATTTTTCTCCTGCTTTACCCAGTGAAACTGTATCGTCACCGTCACCTGTTGTAATCTCTGAACTTGTAAATTGATATTCTGATGATATCGTGTTAGTTCCGCCGCCTGCATTAATATTTGCATTACTGCCGTCAGTTGAGATGGTTATGGTATCGTTACCGTCACCTGTTGTAACATTAGATTTGTATACACCTGTTGTAATGTTATTTGTTCCGCCTCCTGCATTGATGGTGTTGTTATCTCCCGTAAGTGAGATAACATCATCACCGTCACCTGTTGTGACACTGCTGTAATGAGCGCCATCACCAGTGATTTCGGTGTGTCCGTTCATAACTTCAATAACATTTGAACTTGCATTATCTCCAATATTGATGGTATTGACTTTCCCTTCTTCAATCTTTGTATTATAGATATATACCTTGTTAGATGAATGATCCCCTAAGTTTACGGTGTTATTAGTACCGCCTTCAACCGTTACTTCTTCTTCATCTTCATCGTAAGTACCGATATATATTTCGTTATAGCCGCCATGTTCTCCCGCAGTGATAGTATCATCACCGGTACCTGTATATATTTTGTTCCCATCGCCTTTTGCGGTGATTTCGTTGTTACCGTTACCTGCGTTGATTACATTAAAACTTCCTGATGCGTTAATTGTGTCTTTATCATCACCTGTTGTGATTTCGTTAGATTCTGTAACAGTTATTTCGTTTTCACCTTCACCTGCATCAATTGTATTATTTGTCCCAATGATGGTGATTTTATCGGCACCGCCTCCTGTTGTAACGGTGTTGGCGCTGTTTGTTTTTCCAACTTGACCGAGAGTTATTGTTTGTACAGCATCCCCCTCAGTTGTAATTGTGTTGTTACTTCCCTTACCGAGAGTGATTGTGTTTGCACCTGCACCTGCATTAATTATGTTGCTGGTAGAGTTGTCACTTGAATTTTTGGCAATTTCTATAGTGTCGTCGCCTGAGCCGGTTGTGATTTCACTGTTTATTGTATAAGCAATTTTTATTGTGTTGTCACCGTTTCCTGCATTAATGTGGTTTCCTCCGACAGAGCCGATTCCTTCGCCTTGTTCACTAAATCCGCCGATTGTAATTTCATCATCCCCGGCACCTGTCGTAATCGTAACACCGTCTTCACTGTTCCAGCCTTCCATATCAGTTCCGTATTTGATTGTGTTCTTGCCTTCGCCTGCTTTGATTTCATTATTACGACCGTGTCCGTTAAAGGTTATTGTGTCATCCCCTGCACCTGTTGTTACTGTAGTGCGATAAGCATCTTTCAGGGTAACAGTGTTTGTACCGTCCCCGAGGTCGATTTCATTTTTATCACTGCCGGAATAACTGCCTAACTGACCTTCACTTGTAAAGGTATCGTCACCTCCGAGCGCTTTTATGTCTGATGATTGTAACCCGTTACTGTCTATGCTGACTTCGTTATCACCGGCGCCTAAGTCAAGGGTAAGGGTGCTTCCGCCGTTATTTTTGATTATAACCTCGTCATCCCCTGAACCTGCAGTTATTTCTGATTCATCATTAGCCCCGCCCAGAGTGATTTGTGAGCCGATATTGTAGTTTTCGTCTTGCGTATCGGTTACGGTAGAATCGCCGACAGTGATTAGCTTTTTGCCGTTACCTGTTGAGATAGTGTTTCTGCCGTCACCTGCATCGATTGTTTCCAGTCCGCTTGAATTTGATGTAATCGTATCATCACCGTCAAGGGTTGTTAAGGTTAATTCAAGACCGGAGCTGTTATTATTGATTGTAATTTCGTTATCACCTGCCCCTGCATCTATTGTACTGACACCAAGGGCATGTGTAAGTTCAATTTTGTCGTCACCCGAGCCTGATGTGATATTAAATCTGTAAGAGTTTCCTCCGCTAGCAAAATAGATTTTATTGTTCCCTTCACCTGCTCTAATGGTGGTATCATCACCTTGGGAGAAGGTGATAGTATCATCACCGGCACCTGAGTCAATAGTGACATTATTTGAAGCGGTCTGGAATGTGATTTTATCATTACCGCTTCCCGCTATGATTTCAGAATCGTCATTACCTCCGGAAAGAGTGATTTCAGAGCCGATATTATAGTTTTCATCTTCAGGGTCTGTTACTGTTGATGTAGAATCACCGACTGTGATTTCCTTTTGACCGTTACCTGTTGTGATAATATTGTGACCGTCGCCTGCGTCGATTGTATCATGCCCGAATCCTGTCGTAATATTATCATCACCGCTGCCTGTTGTTATGGTATCGTTACCGTCACCTGAGTTGATTTCATAACCGCCGTCACCCGCAATAATTGTGTCGTTACCGTAATCTGTGGTGATTTTGCTTAATTCTTCGGTTGAGGTGTTATCCCCTGCAGTAATATTGTTATTACCTCTGTCTGCGTCGATGTCGTGTAGACCGTTCCCGACTTTGATTACATCATCACTTTCACCTGTTGTGATTTTCTGGTTACCGTCACCTGTTTCTATGTTTCTGTAACCCTGCCCGTCACCTGTCGTAATAGTGTTGTTCCCATCCCCTGTTTTGATGTATTCGGTGTTTGCTAAGGTAGCAGGTGAGATAATACCTGTTGTAATTGTGTGGTCACCGTCACCTGTTTCTATATTATTTGCACCGCCACCTGCATTGATACTATAATTACCGTTGCCGACTTTGATAGTGTCGTGACCTGCACCTGTTATAATTCGACCTGCTGTTTCGGTTGAGGTGTTATCCCCTGCAGTAATTTCATTAACTCCTGCCCCTGCATTGATGTTGTGCAGACCGTTTCCGACAGTAATCTTGTCAGACAGATTGCTTGTTGTAATAGTTTTATTACCGTTACCGCCTGTTATTTCGTATCGTTGACTGTGTTTGTCGGTTACTGTGTCGTTTCCGTCACCTAAACTGATATAAAGCGGTGATTTGCTTGTAGCTGTAAGGTCAGGCTCGTCGTCATTGTCACTGCCTATAATATATTGGGTTGATGATTTGATATCAAAATTTGTTCCGCTTCCTGTTGCAACAATATCTTTATATTCTGTTTCAGCATCATCTATTGCTTTTTCAATATTTATAGGGTTGCCTGTTTTTCCGAACTGAACATATTTAACTGTGCATTTTGGGTTAATGCCTTTTGGGTTAGTTTCACTAATTGCACTTTTCTTATAGAAGTCTTTTACTGTTATGGTTGATGTTCTGTCCATACCATAGTAAATAATCAAATCTTTTTCGTTAGATGCCATGTCAAATGCTAAAAGCGGTTGTGTGTTATCATCACCCATAAATCTTAATGTATCGGCACCATTTCCCGAATAAATCGTATCTTTTCCGTCGCCAGAATTGAATACAAAGACATTGTCCCCTTTTTCTCCGTATAAAAGGTCATTACCTTTTCCGCCTTCTATTATGTCACCGCCGTCACCACCTTTTATGGTATCAGCAAATTGTGAACCAACAATTTTGTCGTTCCCTTTTCCGCCGTTAAGCACCATATTAACATGTTTATTCTTTTTAGTGAGTTCGCCTGATTTTGATGCGTCAATAAAGTCGTTCAGCAGAGTTCCTGTGAAGTTTGATTGGTTTACTATTGTTTTGATATAATCATTTTTAAAATTAAATGTTGCATCGGTTTTGTCAACAATAACAACGGATTTTGCAACATCTTTGCTTGCAAAGTTCTTTAAGGTTATTGAACCTGCTTCTTCATTGTTTTCGCCTTCATACCAGATTTTTACATCTTTGTTTTTGTTCGCATAATCAATATGGAGTTCACCGAGTGACAAATCTTCAAAACGAATATTTAACATCTCGTTTTTGGTAAGGTTTACCGTATCAGCCCCGTCACCTTTATAATAGACAAGTGTATTTTCACCAGCCCCGCCGGTTATGGTATCGTTACCATTTCCGCCTCGGATTCCGTCGTTATTCGCACCGCCTTTAATCGTATCTGCATATTTTGAACCGATAGCACCGTTTTCAAAAGATGCACCGCCAAGGTTTATTGTTACCCCTTTGGTTGTTTCTTCGGTTTTGCCTTTTTTAACTGTTGTTACAAAGTTTTCTGCATTAACTTCATCATTTATCCATGTGCCTGTGAATGAGGATTTTGTATAATGGTCGGCATCCATATATGTTGTATTAAAGAATTCCTCTCTGAAATCGTATAATACTGTACCGTTAGCGCCAATAATTTGGAGTTCGCCCTCTGATGTGATAACATCTTTTTTAGTATAGTTCTTGATTGTTACAGAACTTTCATAACTTGGCTGTCCTTTATTAACCGTTATAACAAGGTCTTTCCCTTTGATTTCTGTTGTAATTTTACCAAGGTCTGTTGAATCTGCCAGTTTCAGATGCAGATTTTCGCCTTTTGTCAGGGTAACCGTATCATTACCGAATTTTTTCGCTGTATATAAAAGAATGGTATTAGTCCCAGCACCGCCTGTGATTTTGTCGTCATTTCCACCGCCGTCAATTGTGTCGTTACCGCTGTTTCCGTTGATTGTGTCTTTAAAGTCACTACCCGTAATTGTGTCGTTATAGATTGTACCCGTATATTTGTTGTTTTTGCCTGTAATAGTGCCTGTATAATCTATAAGCCCCATAGCGATTAAATCAGAGTAATCGGTTTCAGTTGTGGTTTTTATGTATTTTAACTTTGATGCGTTAGTTATTGTTACTGTTTTAATGTTATTCGTTATTTTAAGAGTTTTTGCATCGTCTGTCGTGAAATGCCAGCCCGTATAGTTGGTTATGTTTAATGCGGTCTTTTTATTCGCATTATATTCAGTTACTTCGCTTTCTAAATCTACATTTAATACACTTGAATCCTTAATCTTTGCCATTCTTTTACTCCTTATTTAATATATATAGCGTTTCTTTTCTTCTTATTGTTCCCCTCTCCTCGGAGAGGGGCTAGGGGAGAGGGTTTCTTATCTTTTACCCTCTCTTGAATTTCTAACTTTCTTGCTTTATCACCGAAAGTTGAAATTCTTTTCTCCCCAAGGGGAGATTTATTTTTTTTAATTGTCAATACGGTGTTTTATGCAACAGAGATAAGGTTCAAGACCAATGTCTTTAACCTTTTATAAACCTCTTTATTTACCATTCGGCTGCATAATTCCTAACATAATACACTTTTTTCATAATAATAGCATTTTTTTAGACACTGTGCACATTTTTAACATAATTTATTACTTAATTTTTACATATATTAATATGGGGAGGGTAAAAACATATTCCCCCCTTCCGCAGGGGGGATAAAGGGGGGTGGCGGTTTTTTTTGAATTACATCTATCTGTGGCACCAATCTTTGAATAATCACCACCCACCCCAACCCTCACTGCGTTAGGGAGGGAGTTATATAACAACAAAAAACGGGTGCTAACTTAATAACACCCGTTTCCCTTTGTATGAAAAGAACTAATTATTCTTTAACATATTCAGCATCTATAACATCGTCGTCATTGTTGTCTGATCCGCTGTTATCGTTTGCTGATGCTTCTGTCTGTGCAGAATCGCCGTCTTTTGATGCAGCTTCATAAGCCTTTTGAGAAATAGCAAACATTGTTTGTTGAAGTTCTTCTGATAATTTTTTCAGTTCATCAGCAGATTTGTCTTCGTCTAAAGCTTTCTTAAGTGCTTCTTTTTGTTCTTCCATCTTCTTAGCGTCGTCTTCTGCAATCTTGCCTTCGAAGTCTTTTGTTAATCTTTCAGCTGAAGAAATCAGTGAATTTGCATTGTTCTTGATTTCTGCGCCTTCTTTTTTCTTCTTATCTTCTGCTGCGTTTGCTTCAGCTTCCTTAACCATCTTATCAATATCTTCTTCAGATAAGTTAGATGAGTTTGTAATTGTTATCTTTTGTTCCTTATTAGTTGCTTTATCCTTTGCTGAAACATTTACAATACCGTTAGCATCAATATCAAAAGTAACTTCGATTTGAGGAATACCACGCATTGCAGGTGCGATACCTTCAAGTCTGAACATACCTAATGACTTGTTGTCGTGTGACATTGGTCTTTCACCCTGTAATACATTGATGTCTACCGCAGTCTGATTGTTTTCTGCAGTTGAGAATACCTGTGATTTTGAAACAGGGATAGTTGTATTTCTTGGAACTAATGCAGTCATCACACCACCCATTGTTTCAATACCCAAAGTCAACGGAGTTACATCTAACAAGACGATGTCCTTAACTTCACCTGCCAATACACCTGCCTGAACTGCTGCACCAACTGCAACAACTTCGTCAGGGTTTACTGACTGGTTAGGATCTTTGCCTGTGTATTCTTTTACCAACTGTTGTACTGCAGGAATACGGGTTGAACCGCCGACCAATACAACTTCGTTGATGTCGTTCTTAGATAAACTTGCATCTTTTAATGCCTGTTCAACCGGTTTTTTACATCTTTCCAACAAATCGTAAGAAAGTTCTTCAAATTTTGCTCTTGATAAAGTTAAATCTAAGTGTTTAGGACCGTTTGCGTCTGCTGTGATGAACGGTAAGTTGATGTTTGTTTCAACAACTGATGAAAGTTCACATTTTGCCTTTTCTGCTGCTTCTTTAATACGCTGCATTGCCTGTTTATCGTTTGACAAATCCATGCCTTCCTGTTTCTTAAATTCGTCGCAAATCCAGTCCATAATCTTTTGGTCAAAGTCGTCACCGCCTAAGTGTGTGTCACCGGAAGTTGATAATACTTCGTGTACACCGTCACCGATTTCAAGAATAGATACATCGAAAGTACCGCCGCCTAAGTCGAATACCAATACCTTTTCTGATGTTTCTTTTTCCAAACCGTAAGCAAGTGCTGCAGCTGTAGGTTCGTTAACGATACGAAGTACATCTAAACCTGCAATCTTACCTGCGTCTTTTGTTGCTTGTCTTTGAGCATCGTTAAAGTATGCAGGAACTGTGATTACCGCAGATGTTACCTTTTCACCAAGGTATGTGCTTGCATCATCAGCAAGTTTTCTCAAAATCATTGCTGAAATTTCTTGCGGTGTGTAATCTTTTCCGTCTATATTCTTTTTGTAATCTTCACCCATGTGTCTTTTGATTGATGCAACTGTCTTGTCAGGGTTCAATATTGCCTGACGTTTTGCCAATTGACCAACTAATCTTTCACCTGTTTTAGAAAAACCAACTATTGACGGGGTTGTTCTCATACCTTCTGCGTTGGCGATTACGGTCGGCTTACCACCTTCCATAACGGCAACTACTGAGTTTGTTGTACCTAAGTCGATACCAATTGTTTTAGCCATAATTAAATCTCCTTTATGTAAATTTTTGCTTATATTTATCTCTACATTATCATTAAACACCATTTTTTAACCAATCCTTAAAAAATAAACAAAAAATTAACAATTGGGAAAATTGGCTGGGGGTAAATGTATTAATTACTCCCCTCCCGCTGTTGTATATTTCGTAAACTCAATAACAACAGCTCCCTCCCCGAGTTGGGGCGGGTAAAAAATATTTCCCCCCTGCCGAAGGTGGGATAAAGGGGGGGGCGGTTTTTTGAATTACATCTATCTGTGGCACCAATATTTGAATAATCACCACCCTCCCCAGCCCCCCCCTGCGTTAGGGATGGAGTACAAAAAAATGACCGAATCGGAATGAAACGGTCATTTTTTATTATGTAATACTTTATTATTTGCCGAGTTTTGAGAAGATTCTTTCGATACCGTAAGGCATTGACTGTGGTACGGAAAGAAGTTGATCGTGCAAATATTTAGGCGATCTCAGGATTGCTGCTGCAATAACATCTTCGTCCTGATAGTATTTAGTAGACAATGCGTCTAAGTCTGTAGAATTTCTTTTATGCAGTAAATCGTCAAACTCGTCAGCATAACGGCTATTTACTGTTTTGTCAAAATCTTCAATCAATGAAACTCGTTGTTCCGGTGAGATTTCAACAGTTTTATCAAGATAGCTGAGTTTTACAGGGCCGTTATAATCCTTGTAAGTCAGGGCTTTTCTTTCGTTAACTCCTTTATATGCTGCAGAGATTTTTGTGCCCTTTGTATGACCGTCAATCATTTCAACATCAACTGAGCCGTCTTTTTGAATCATGAATTTTTCTTTAATCTTTGTCATATAGTCAGAATACACGATTTCAGAAGGTTTGCGGGAATATTTAGGATACTTTTTGTAAGTAACGAGCGAACCTAATTTGATTGGTGATTCTGTTATAACCGCATCTTTTGACATTTGCAAAACTTTTTCGTGATGCGGAACAAATACTAAACTGTATAATTTTTTTGCAATATTCATTGTTTCTTTTGCCTGAGCAGGTTTTGGAGCCTTAGGCAAAGCCGTAAATGCAGGTCTGTTTTGAATATTGTGAACTGCAGAAGTTGCTGAAACACTTGGGGTAAAAGTAATATTGTTCATTTTATTTTCCTTCAATAAATACACGCTTGTAAATATTAACGACTCTGAAAATAAAATTTGCTAGTGTGCTTAATATTTTTACATAAATTAAATATAATATTTTGAATAGTTGCCACCCACCCCAGCCCTCCCTTCGTTAGTGAGGGGGCAAGCATATTTCCCCCCCCCTGCCGTAGAGGGGATAAAGGGTGGTGGTGGTGATTTATTTTACTATAATCCCCCCCCCTCCCGCTGTTGTATATTTCGTAAACTCAATAACAACAGCTCCCTCCCCGTGTTGGACTCTGCCGAGCAAACGATTAAGTATCGTTTGTGAGAGGTGGTAGGGGTGGGGAGTAGTATAAACATATTTACCCCAAAAAATAAAAAACCACTTTGGGAGAAGTGGCGTGTGAATTTGTTGAGGGAAAAAATGTAACGCGAGCAGAGGCACGAACGAGGCAAAAATGAGTGGTGAAACAACTTGATTTTTGCAAGTGAGAGTCGAACAATCATAAATCGAAACCACGCTTTTGATTTTGATTGTGAGCGTTGCCGTTTAACGCGAGCGTTAAAAACCCTATATAAAAAAATAAAACCACTTTTGGGAGAAGTGGCGTGTGAAAAATTATAGGGAAAATTATAGGGAAAATTATATTTTTGAATCTTGCTTTAAAAGATAGCCATGCAGAGAATAGACAGCCGCTCAAAGAGCATACTGAATAAACCCGCATAACAATCTTCTTATTCGGAGATAGTTAATATCCTACCCCCTAAGAGAACAGTTTGAATGTTCTCTCTACGTTATCCTTAGCTACGGTTTGTAATGTTTCCATCTCTTGTTTAACGGCATTTCTTTCGTTATCAAGAGCAGCC
>CACWZA010000006.1 GCA_902765215.1 uncultured bacterium
AAGGTCTGTTTCTGCCTGTTGTTTTTGAGCAGTAACTGTTTCTAATTCTGCTACTTTATTATTGTAGTTTGTTAATGTTGTCTGATAATTGTTTTCTGCAGTAGCACGATTTTTTTCAGTTTCTGCTAAATCAGCTTTAGTTTTTTCTAAATTTTGTGCAACTGTATCGTATTCTGCAGCCTTTCTTTCTTTTTCTGCTGCCATTGCTGCTGCATCAGCTTCTTTTGCTGCTCTGGCATCAGCCTTGTCTTTTTTAAAATCATCAGAACGAACAGTTTCTGCACTGTCAAAGGTTACAAGTTCACCATTTTCATCTAATGCTTTGATTTGGAAGTTTTTAACGATTTCACCTTTAGCGTTATAATAGTTTTTAATCGTTACAACGCTTTCTGTTGTTACACCTTCCTTTGTTCTGTCATTTTTGTCTAAATATGTAATCTTGAGGTCTTTCTTTACCTTTTCAAATTTTAATGCTTCAACATTTGAACTTGTGAACTGAAGTGTGTCCACATCTTCAACATCATATATAGTATCCTTACCTGAACCATAGAATTTTCCGTTCAGTTCATAAGTACCAAAGATAAAGGTATCAGCGCCTTTGCCGCCATAAATCTTGTCATTACCTGTACCTGCATCGATAATGTCATTACCGCCGCCGCCTTTGATTGTATCATTTTGAGTTGAACCTGAAATATTATCGTTGAAAGCAGTACCGGTTGCTTTTTTCTTCTTAGCAACAATTTCCTGATCATAATCAATCAAACCCTGATCAAGAATTGCTACATACTGAACATCACCGTCAGTTGCCAATTTAACATTCTTGATTGATGATGCTGTTGCTTTACCGTCAGCTTTTTTGAAATATTTTTCAATAGTTACTGTTTGTTTAACAGAACCATCATTATTGAGAAGGTCAATTTCTAAATTCTTTGTTCCTTCAACATGTTTGAATGTGATTTTACTTCTGTCTTGCAAATCAGTAACGGTATTGATACCTTCAAAACTGATAGCATCTGTACCTTTACTTGCTTTAACAAAAACAGGTTTATCCAAATCGGATGTTATTGTTATTAAATCATTTTTCTTCGTAGTTTGAGGAAATAGTTTGTCTTCTACTTCTAAAAAATCCACCGCTGTAGGTTTGTATTCTTTTTTAGCCATTCTGTTCTCCTTTTTATGTTCATGCCTTAGAATTATACTCGTTTTCTGAGCGTGCACTCATCAAACTCGTGCACGGCATCAGTTGCGTTGTGTCGGGTGTTTCTACATCCGCCCGAAACAACAAAATGCAACCTTGCGATTACGCAACGCTGCATCCTTATTTTAAATTATCAAAACAGACATACTCACTTAGGGCTAACCCTGTGGAGTAGTCCTTATTCTCTTTACAATATGAGGTATTTAAGCCATTTAGATTGTTGATCTCAGCAAAAATTATAATAGTATTCATTAATGCTTTCTACTTAAATAGTAATGTACTTTCTCTACTTTCATTATAATATTTTTTTCAATACCCTACAACCCTACTTTTTGATGATTTTAGTATAAAAGTACCAGAATATTTTTAAAACATTCTGACTGACTGTATTTCCCCCATGCAAAACTTCTTTACATTTGTTAATATGTGGAATCAATCATACATATTTACTGGATTTGAGGCATGTAAACCATGCCATTATTTTTGTTATAGAATGATAAAAAAGTTGTTTAGGAGTTATGTATGTGGAAAAAGTTAAATTTTATCGCCGTTTTGGCTATCACAATGGCTTTAGCGCTTAGTATCACAGGTTATGCCTTTGCCATGACCTCTGCGCAGAGTGAATTTAACAGCAATATTGCGCCTGAAATAAAGTCTTTCACTGGTGGCGATAAGAGTTTCACCAAACTATACAACAAATATGAAGAAGCAATCTTTAAACTAAACGACCTCGACCGCGAGCAGATAAACCCGAAGGACGAATATTACAAAAACAACTGGATACAGGTACTGCCCGCAGAAGGCGAGTATTACTATGCACTCAACTACAAACACCTCGCAAACGAGTATAAGAACCGGATTTCACGGGAATATTACCTCTGGCTGATGTTCCTTGAAAAGAATCAGAGAACGGTCGAAGATGGCGGCCTGATGGTTAACCCCGACAAAATTCGTGAGTACCTGATTTTTACGGAAGAATTTATGAAAAAATATCCCGACTTTGTCCTTATTGAAGATGTGGAGCTCGAGCAAATCGGCTTCAGGTCTATATATCTTTTCGGGATAGAGAACACCCCCGTGTTTGATATTGCAAACGGGAACAGAATGAACCCTGATTACAAGAAATCATACGAAAAGTTTTTGAAAAAGAACAAAACCTCAAAGTTCTATCCGGAGGTTAAAAAGTTCTATAATAAGGCAAAAGAGAACAATTTCGTCCGCGACGACAATTTTGAAAAATGGCACTACAAAACCTTCAACGACAAGTATTTTAAATAGCAAATAGATGGAGCGACCTTGGTCGCGAGTTTGAGCCTTAATAAACTAAAAAAGGAACCCTTTAAGGTTCCTTTTTTAAAATGGAGCGGGAGACGACTGCGCCTCGCATTAAACGGCACCGTTCACAATAAAATCCAAAAGCGCGGTTTTGGATTATAATTGTTCACCTCTCACTTCGTTCGTGCCTCTGCTCGGCTTGCTCGAACTCCTGTCGTTCTCGCCTGTCGCTGCAAAATAAAAAGCAGATAAGAAAATTATCTGCTTTTTATGGAGCGAAGGACTCCGTTGACGAACAGCAAAACAATTAAGTATTGTTTTGCGTCAACAAAGAAGTAGACCGCATATTTATGGGATGAGTCAATGGAGGGAAGAGGCGTAGCCGAGTCTTCTCCGATGCATAAAAAAAAGACCTTTAACAGGTCTTTTTTTTTAATGGAGCGGGAGACAAGGCTCACTGTGTCTGTTTGCGAACAGCAAAAGGTGACTAAATGTCACATTTTGCGTGGAGTGGAAACATAGTTTATAATTGTATGAATGAGCAAATAGAGGGAGCGACCTTGGTCGCGAGTTTGAGCCTTTATAAACTAAAAAAGGAACCCTTTAAGGTTCCTTTTTTAAAATGGAGCGGGAGACGAGGCTCGAACTCGCGACATCCTCCTTGGCAAGGAGGCATTCTACCACTGAATTACCCCCGCAATTCGTATTATTATAATACCCGATAACAAATTAATGTCAAGCATTTATTTTCATGCTTTTTCTATTTCCGTTCTTATCCCCACATTGAAAACAAAAGTACCGATATCATACGATATCGGCACTCTTTTATCTCGTTTAAGAAACTAAAAACTACTTACCGTTAACAGTTGTTTTGAATTTCTTACCAGCAGAGAATACAGGAACTGTCTTAGCAGGAATCTTGATTTCCTTACCGGTTTGTGGGTTTCTACCTGTTCTAGCTGCTCTTTTTCTAGATTCGAATGTACCGAAACCTACTAAAGTAACTTTTTTACCTTTAGCAACTGTTTTTTGAACTGTATCAACTAAAGCGTTTAAAACTTCACCTGCATCTTTTTGAGTAACTTTTGCTTTTTTAGCAATTTCTTGTACTAATTCTTCTTTGTTCATTGTAAAACTCCTTTCTTATTTACTACAACTCTATTATATGGGATACATGGAGATTTGCAATAATTAACCATTTTTCGCGAAAAACGGTCGTAACTCAATAATAACAATAGTTTTCAGGTTTACATAAGTTTATACTGCTCAAAAAAATCATATATTTGAATGAAAAATACCATGCCCGAAACACCTTTTTTTAGTGTAATTTACTGGCATGGCATACTAAAAAACCGCTTATATGTATTAATATAAGCGGTTTAGATATAAATTTTTAAGTTATTACTAATTCAAAGCCGATTTCACGAAATCAATAACCTTGGAAACCGCTTCATCAGGTGTCATTTCAACCTTTTCGCCTGTTTCCCTCGTTACCAGTTCGACCTTTCCGTCAACAATAGTCTTACCCACCGTTATTCTGTACGGGAACCCGATTAAATCGGCATCCTTAAACTTAACCCCCGGGCGTTCGCTTCTGTCGTCAAGCACGACCTCAATGCCCGCATTATTAAGTTCTGCATATATCTTCTCTGCCACACCCATCTGGGTTTCATCATTAACCGCAACAGGTACAACTATGACATGATAAGGTGCAATAGCAACAGGCCATTTGATACCCCAGTCATCGTGGTGCGCCTCAACCGCAGCCGCTGCAGTTCTTGAGATACCGATACCGTAACAACCCATAATATAAGGCTGCGCCTTACCGTTTTGATCCAAATACACCGCATTCATCGGTTTTGAATATTTAGTACCCAACTGGAAGATATTACCAACTTCAATACCTCTTGTAACCTTTAACGGTTTACCGCATTGAGGACAAAGTTCGCCAGCTTCTGCCAGTCTTATATCAACAAAACTGTTAACCCCGATATCCTCAAGGTTTGCACCAACCATGTGCTTATCCTGTTCGTTAACACCGCAAACAAAATTCTTCAATTCTTTGATAGTTTCGTCTGCAACAATAGTGATATCCTTCATTCCAATAGGGCTTATGAACCCTCTCGCAGCATTGAATCCTTGTTTTTGCATCAATTCTTCAATCTCTTCCGCCGTTGCAATTCTAATCTCAATCGCCTCAATTGCGTTCATGAGTTTTGTTTCCTCAACCTGTTTATCACCTCTTATAAGCGCCAATACAGGTTTGCTGTCTGCTATATAAACAAGACATTTACAAATAAGTGATGGCGGAATCTTCAGAAATTCGCACAAATCTTCAATAGAGAATGTGTCAGGGGTATCAATAACTTTCTTTTCCGTATACCCGAATTTTGCCCCGTCAGTATCCGCCTCAGGCAGTTTAGAAACTGCGTGATTAGAGTTTGCTGAATAATCACACTCACAATAGAAAACATCATTTTCACCCGCATCTGTATCTGTAATAACCATAAATTCATGGCTGACACTTCCGCCGATTGCACCGCTGTCAGACTGAACCATTTTTGTAGGCAGACCGCAGCGGTTGAAGATGTTTCTGTATGCCTGTGCCATATTATCATATTCTTTATCCAGTTCCTCTTGTGATGTCGCAAAGCTATAAGCATCTTTCATAATAAATTCACGACCTCTTAACAAGCCGAAACGCGGTCTTACTTCATCTCTGAATTTTGATTGTATCTGATAAAGATTTACAGGGAGCTGTTTATATGATTTCAACCCGTCACGGGCAACAGCCGTGATAATTTCTTCGTGAGTAGGGCCAAGACACATTTCTCTGTTATGTCTGTCTTTTAATCTCATAAGCTCTTTGCCGTACACTTCCCATCTGCCTGATTCTTCCCACAATTCCTTAGGTTGAACAAACGGCATAAGAAGTTCCTGAGCACCCGCTTTATCCATTTCATCTCTTGTTATATTTTCAATCTTTTTTAAAACTCTCCACATCAGCGGTAAATAGTTATAAACACCGCTTGTGAGTTTACGGATAAACCCTGCTTTTACCAAAAATTTATGTGAAACGACTTCCGCATCAGACGGAAACTCTCTCAAAGTTTGTACAAAAAGTTTTGACATTCTCATAATTCTACATCTCCATTCGCTGAAACCATTTTATCATGAACATGAATAAATTATTGTTTAGGGGGGGGGGTAAATGTATAAAATACCCCTCACCCGAATATCTAATCATTTGCAAGCAAATCATAAGATATTCGACCTCTCCCGCGGAGAGGTTACTGTTTCTACTTATCCCATTTACCCCTAAATAGCCCATTCGGTCTATATAAAATTCAACCATTTTATTGATGTTCTCTCCCGAAAAAACCTGTATTCTTGAATATGGAGAGAGGGAATAATGAAAAAATTGTTACCGATTTTTATATCGGTGTTGATTATTACGGTTAATGTGTTAGTCGCAGATGCCTCTGAAAACTTACTGAGAGGGGTAGATGTTAAAAAAGGTGCAAATTCTTACACAGTGGAATTGACCTCGACTGCTCCTGCCAAAATAACCAAAACAATTGTTTCAAATAACAGAATACTTATAAACCTTAAAAATATAGGTGTTTCATCAAACCTGACAACAAAATTCGGCGGAAATGCCGTAATCGACAATGTAATGGTTGAACCATGCGGAGCAGACAGCGTTAATGTAATGGTTCAGGCGGATGATGTCGCATATTCAGATATCGTATTCAAAGAACCAACCGCATTTCAAAACGCAGAAGATACAGTAAAAGGTTCTTTCAGTTCCCTGTTTAGCGTACTGTCCGGAACTTCAACAAAAGACAGAGGAATCCAATTTGGAATACTGGCTATCTTCCTTATGATTTTAGTCGGCGAAGTAAGATTTATTAAATCCAAATATGACGAACTCAATCAGGAAAAAGCGGAGCTTCTGAGAAACATTGAGGCAACAAAAGATTTCGGCGAATATTTACCAAACTACGGAAACACAGGTCTTAAAAAACCTTACACAACTCCGTTATACGGCACAAACTCAACTGTTGGGGTAAATACAAACGCAATAAGAAGAAACGGTATCAAACGACTTGTTACACCTGAAACAACAACTTTAAATTCACTTTTATACAACAGAAATCAGGAAAATAAAATTATTGACAGAATAATCAATCATAAACCTGTTTTCGGAGCGTTATCTAATATAAATGTTAACGAACTCAAAGAAAAATTTGAAACACAAAGAACGGTATCAAACCCGCTCGAAAAAACAAAATTAAAAGCGAATGTACAACATCTTGAAGCATTAACAGCACTCTACAAGGAAAGAGTTCACACTGATGAACCCGTAAAAGAGCTGCATTCAAGATTAAACCGAATTTACTAACACACATAACATAAATCTATTTATCACTAAACTAATGAGCCGACAGGCTCTTTTTTTTTATCAAATTTTAGTTTTATAAATTATCCTCTAAATCGTTTATTGACAAATTTATACATGTGAAATAAATTGATATTGTTATGTATTACTATTAGTCATGAAAGCGATAATTATGTTTAATATATTTGGTAAGAAAAAAGACAACGTTGAACAAAAAATAGCACAAATTTTATTTGACCACTCCATGGTTATATCGACAGCAGAATCGTGCACAGGCGGACTTTTAAGCTCTCGTCTGACGGATATTCCGGGTAGTTCAAGATATACAAAATGCAATTTTGTAACCTACTCAAACGACATGAAACAAGGTCTGCTCGGGGTAACAGCAGACACACTTGAAAAGTTTGGGGCAGTAAGCAAAGAATGTGCAACGGAAATGGCAGCAGGTTTGCATGCCAGAACAAACGCAGATGTAGTTGTGTGCACAACGGGGATTGCAGGGCCGACAGGCGGAAGTCCTAACAAACCAATCGGACTTATCTATGTCGCAATAAAATCTAAATACAAATCAGTAGTTCAGGAATTTAGACTTAATCCTAAACTTAAACGCACCAAAATGAAATACAAATTCACACAATGTGCACTTGAAATGCTGCTTGATTTCTTAACAGACACGATTAATGGATAGTGCCGGCATTAGCCATAGAGGTAAATCTCTCTAATAAATCAGGGCATCTGTCTATCAAAAGTTTTGCAAACTGTTTTGTGTCAACCTGAGTTGCAACAATAGAGAACAAATCTTCAGGCAGTTGTTTTGTCATTCTTTGTAATGATTCCCCGTCAAGTGCAATCATAGACTTAACCATATCCGGTTTCTGCAGTTGAGAAACCATATCGGTATATGCCTGTCCGCTAAAATGAAGTAATACTTCCTTGTTTTCACTTGCCATATTGAATACAATATTTTGTTGTATTTCAGGGTCAAGAGATGCCATTGTTTCTTTAAACTGTTTTGTCGGAAGAGCAGATATCTGTGCTATCAGCTTTGAAGCATCACTCTGATCAGCCGCCTCACCTGTTATCCCTTCTGCCATTTGTATAAGCAGTTCAGGATCAAGGTTACGCAGCTGCATCGTGAGCTGTTCCTTTGGTATATCGGCACTCATGAAAAATGCTTCCATATCGCCTTCAGGCATCATTGCTATTATCTGGGACAAAGAAAATGCCTCCAGTGCAACACTAGCCGCTTCAGCAACAGAAACCTTTCCAAGCATCTGCTGAAGTTTTTCCTGCGTAAAGAAATTAAGCCCGATAACCATGTCCTCGCTGTCAAGCATCTCCAGCACTTTATCACGCTGTTCTGCCGACATTTGGTTAATAATATTATACTTGTTTGATGGATCTGCCAATTGGAAAGTTTCTATCAGCTCGTCCACATTTCCGAAGAGTTTTCGTCCATAATCACGCGCAAGGGTATTACCACTCTCTGCTTCTGCCTCAATTATGTCATCGACCGATTTGTCAGCATAATCGTGCATTCTCGAAGTAGTAATATTCAGTTTCGTCATCAAATGATATTGATCGGTATTGAGTGAAATAGACATACCATTCTCCTATTAATATATATTATATATATAATAAGTAAATACTCCTAAAAAAATTGCCTTGTTTTCACATGCTTTGTTAAGTATTGTAAATGTATTTTGGGGTATAGTCAATAGCGAAAATTATTTTTTAAGGGTAACAGGAGGAGGCTGTATATAGAGCGGTAACACCTTCGCCCAGTTGCCGTCCTCAGTTTGTAATTTTTCAAGCGCAATTTCTGATAAGATTTCGCCTAACTCAAAATCAGCCTGCTGATAAGATATAACTTCTTCCGCATCAAGTCTGAACCTTTCTATGAGTCTGTCGTCTGTTATAACCTTACGGCCTTTTATAATTTTATCGACTTCTTCCAGTTCAACTGCACCATATAATTTTTTGTCGTACAAATACGCCTTATTCTTTCTTGCATCGAGCGCAACAACATACTCATCCTTCTTTGCACGGGATAAAATTTCCAAGGATGATACGCCGACAGCCTTACATCCTATTTGCTGAGCCATTACTCGTGCAACCGTCGTACAGGCACGAATCCCTGTAAAACTACCGGGGCCGACATTTATCGCAATCGCATCTATATCTTGCGGAACTTTATTGCTTGCCCTCAATATATCCCTTATTGTTGAGATTAAATATGCGGAATGATAACTCTTATCATTCGAACTTATCGTATCAGAGGAAATAATATCATCTTCCGTTCTCAACACTACATAAGTCTTATCTAAACAAGTATCAAAAGCGAGTAACAACATATTAACCCCTCACCATTTTTTCGATAATTGCACTGTTCTTTTCACCAACAGCCCTGAACTCATAACATCTGTTGTCATCGTCATCATAAGTAACGTTAATCTCTATTCTGTCAAAAGGGACTTCCCCTTGTGAAAATTCTGCCCACTCAACAAAGGTCAAACATCTGCCCTCTGAATATTCCCTCAACTCATCTGTTATTGTCTTTATCCCGACATTTTCCAGTCTGTATAAATCAAAATGATATATCGGAATTTCGCCTGTGTGGTATTCGTTCAAAATTGTAAAACTCGGGCTGGTAACTTTTTCCTTAATATCAAGTGCTTCAGCAACCATACGGACAAATGCCGTTTTGCCCGCACCGATATCCCCGAACAAATTTACAAAACAACCGTCCGTTTTGGTCAGCTCTGCAAATTTTTCGGCAAGTTTCTTTGTATCATCTAAAGAGTAACAAGTTTTTGAATAAGTTCCCATATTTCATACCCGCTCAATACTTTGATTATATTATAAAATTATTTATTATGAAATAGTAAAATGGTCTAATCGGAATTTGCCTGCTGAGCGCTGGGCTTTTTCGGGCTAAAAAAAAGGATGCTAATGCACCCTAAATATCCAACTATCACAAATCAATTTATATTTATAATTTTTTTCGGATTAAAAATTAGAACCTAATAATCCGTCAACACCAAAAGAGTTAGTTTCTTTTGTTTCAACAGACAATTGAACGCTGTTTGGAGTGAATACAAAAACTGTATCACCAATCTTTTGCGGCTTTCCACCAATCGCAAAAGTTGCGCCACAAACGAAGTCAATAGTCTTTTGTGCTGTTTCCTTGTCAAGTAAATGCAAGTTCAAAATAACTGTTTTTTGGTCTAATAATTGTTGTACAATCTGAGTTGTATCAGCAAATGAACGAGGTTCAACAATTCTTACTTCGTAACCTTTGTAACCAGGTAACTTTCTGACATTTGTTGATTCTTCACGTTTTGAAGTTCTTGTTGAGTAAGTATCTTCATACGGTTTCAATGCTGTCACCCCCTCTGTAGGATAGCCTGTAAAATCACTTGGTTCGATATAATCAATATCTTCCGGTTCTGAACCACCTACTAAATTTTCTGTAAACCAATTGATAGCTTTTCCAAATTCCTCTCCTAATGTCATCTTTCCTCCAATATAATTTTTCTTAGTTAAATAATAGTCTTCCTATACGTATCATTGTTGCACCGTTTTCGACGGCACATTTGTAATCATCACTCATACCCATAGACAACTCGCTAAATCCTGCATGATGCACTCTGTTAAATTCTTCCAAAAGGTTTTTAGCCTCAGAAAACACTTTATTAAGCTCTTCATCATCAGCCCCAAGCGGTGCCATACACATCAACCCGTCTATCTTCAAGCCCCCCAAGGCTAATAATTCATTCATACAATTCTTTAATTCTCTTTCTTCAAATCCAAACTTTTGGACTTCCCCTGAGATATTTACCTGAAGCAATATTCGTTGAACTTTGCCAATTTTTAAAGCACTCTCAGATATAATACTCGCTAACCTAAAAGAATCGACGGACTGAATGTAATCAAAATATTTAACGACTTTATCAACCTTGTTAGTCTGCAAATGGCCTATGAAATGAAAAGTACTTTCACCTCTGATATCATCCGGTAACAATTCAATCTTTTTGACTGCATCATTCACTCTGGATTCACCAAAATCTCTTAAGCCTGCTTTGTAGGCATCCAGGATTGCATTCACATCGTAATACTTTGTTACTGCAATTATTCGTGGTGTATAAGGTACGATCTCTTTTTGTAAACGTAGAAGATTAGTTTCAACAGAATATGTCATAAGCAACTCCTCTACACTTTATCAATTATATCTTATCGAGCATGATAAGACAAAATCTTTGTTTTGAAGTGATTTTCACCGTTGGTTAAATTACCTAAAACCCATGACTGGCATGCAATTGAGCATGTTGCAAAAATGTTAAGTTTTGTTAAAATTACCCCTGTTTTTCGGTGATTTTGGCAGTCTTTGGACAAAAAATAAAATTTTTTTTGATTAAAGGCATGCCCTTATCGGTTCAGAATTAAAATATTAGTTCAAAACCTCACTCCATCATCAATTTACACCATTTTTACGATATTTAAATCATATAAATGGTTGATATTTTAATCAAAATACTAACCAAAACAGCAATTATTGTCATTTTTACACTAATTAGCAAAAACGGACAAATTTTAGATTAAGTTTTGTAAACTAAATTTTTCCATAATATCAAGGGTTTTCAGAATTTTACAGAAAAATCAAACAATTGTGTTGACTTATTTTTTTAATGTGCAATAATAATAGAGTACTCTTTAAGTGTACAACACACACTAAATAATATTTAAACGCAAATAAATTTTGAACTCCTAAAATAGATATAATAAACACTAAAGACCATTAGGATGCAGAAAACAATCCACTCATAAAATTGAGTGGTTTTTTTTATAGTCCGAGCAGAGGTATGAGCAACAAAGTTGCGAAAGGCGAACAATAATAACCCGAAACCACGCTTTTGGGTTTTATTGTGAGCGGTACCGTCTAACGCGAGGACGTAAGCCCGAGCAAAGCCGAATTATTGGTAAAGTGTAGCAATAGCGAGAAGCGAACAATAAAACAACTTAAAATGTTCTTGTGTACTTAACCATTATCGCAGAATTGTTTCTCGTTTTATTTATCTGGTCAAAGTTCCCGCGATACCCGAGTGCAAACGTATTTTTACCGCTCTTTGCAGATACTGATGCAGAAAAAGTATTTCTGTTTTCTGTCATTTCCTGAATACCGCCTATATCAATATTCTGCCTGTTATGCATAAACTCTGTATTACCGGTAAAGACAATTGGGGTATCTTCAGGTTTATAATTTATAAAGGTTTTTGCACCCACACCATAGTCTTTTGTTGTTGGGGTAAAGACTGAATATCCGTCAACCCCTATGCCTGCCGATAATTCACCGTCAGGATTAAAAATTACCGAACTTGACAGATTAAATTTTGAACCGAACTGAATGCCCATTTCCTGAGCACCTGAGGTTTTTCGCATATCTGCCAAAATACCGCCGCTCAATGTGTTTTCCAGTTTTACATTTCCGGTGTTTGATGTAATTTTCAAAGCATCTTCCAATGCCATCCTGCCATCACCATTATAAGAAGTCCCCAGAGTTATACCTGCTGCGAGATAACCGTCAGCAGACAGTTGCAGAGTATTAGCCAGATTTGAATTATCTGTTAACTTTATATCGTGTTCAATCCCTGCAAAACCGCGGGCAAAAGTTGTCAAATATTCTGCGCCCTGTTCTTTTATACCGTCCTCAGTCTGAATAGGTTTATATTGTGATGCAGTATAATCAAATATTACATCCGCACCGAAATAACGCTTACAATTCTCACCGCCCAGTGTTCTTACCCCTGCGCGGGCACCCCAGCCTTCGGATGAATCAAATATCATAGAATTAGAATTTGTCTGATATCCGATACCGCCTGTGAGTGCAGTATGTTTACTTTTCCCGAGTAACAATGTGCCTTCTAAAGTTGCAGAAGTATCACTCAGATTAGTTTTATCAAGTTTTACTGATATTCCTGATTTTTTAGGGATTACATCTGCTGTCGGGATCTCTGAATTATAGACAGATTTATCAATTTTATCACCCCAAACAGCATCATCTTCAAGTGCATATTTACAATATGATCCTTTTTCATCAACAAAACAAATCGTTCCGTTTGTCATCAAAGACGAATTTTCACTCTGGAGCTTGCAGACTGCCTCAACAATATTGTTCGCTTCAACCTGATCTGCGTGACCATAGTTACAGAAGGTATATTTCCCATCGCCTGACTTATAAACCAAAATTGCATGACCTGCGCCAATATTTGATTTACAGGAAACTACAGCAGCTTCCATGCCTGATTTATGCATATACCTCATAACAAGGTCGTGAATATTACTGCAAACCCACCCCTGAAGGCGTTCTCCCTCCGGATTAGCAAGTACTCTGTGAAGTATCTCGCGGGTACTTTCGCCAAAGGAATATGTATTTTTACCTGAATCGTATAAATCAGCTCTAAATACCTGTAAAAGGTTGCTGGTAAAATTACGGGTAGCAACAGGGTCATCTTCTAAGTTATTAAACTGCTCTGTCAAATAATTATCAACAGCCGTTATATCACCGCCGTTAGCATTATACATATCTCTCAGATCTGATAAGGTCAACCCCTCATAATCAATATCGTCAATATCTTCTAAATGGATATAACTGCCTGTTTCAATGGGTTGTTCTGTTGTATAAGACACCTCAGCATCAACTTCTGTCTTGGCAGGTTTTTCAACGGTTGACTTTTTAACAGTCGGTTTTTTGTTTTTATATTGATTCCATAATGCAAGACGAGTGTCTTGCTGACTTTCCTCCGGGTGCAAACTCTGATCATCAACGACAGAATCAGGCTGCTCGCTTTGAACAGGTTCAGACTGGACTTCAATAACTTGACCGTCCTTAAATACATATTTTTTTTCTACTTTATACTTCTTAGGGGTTGGCATAAAATACTTTTAATACACCTCGTAAAATAAAACGAACTCTTTCTTATATATAAAAAAACTTTTTAAGAAGGCCGATTTCAAACCCGTGGTTTTGTAAAAACACTGAACACACTGATTATCACTTAATTTTAGCGATTTTAGACTTAATAAAAATTTACACTTTTTAAACAAACACTACACATAAAGACAAAAAAAAGAGTCATTTCTGACTCCTGAAAATTTGTGAAGTGTAGTGTGTGTAGAAAGAAACTTTTTCGTCTTTTTCTCTAGTCCTCGTCCCAATGCTTTTTGGGCTTCCTCGTGTTTGTAGTTTCTTCTCTTTATACTCTGTACTCATGTAAAGTATTTTTTGTTTTTAAAATTGATTAATTGATATCTATTCCGTATATACTTTTTACAAAACTTAATAAATCGTCCAATAACCCTGATTTTTCGGGCATATTAAAAGGGCGGAATAACTTTCGTCATTCCGCCCTATCCAATAAGTCTTAAAAATTAACCACGGATACCTAAATCTTTGATTAATTTTCTGTATCCTTCCAAATCTCTAGATTTCAAGTAAGATAACAAACCTTTTCTCTTACCTACCATCATCAACAGACCACGTTTTGTTGCGTAATCGTTTTTGTTGGTTTTCAAGTGTTCAGTAAGTTCAGAAATTTTTTGAGTCAACATAGCAACTTGTACTTCTGTTGAACCTGTATCTTTACTGTCTTTTCCAAATTTTGAAATGATTTCTTGTTTGTTCTTTAAATTAATTGACATAATTTATTTCCTTTTGTCTTGTGTATGAGTACATATTGGCGTAAGCACTCTACATAATGATAATAATATGATGAATTATTAAAATCAAGCATGAGTTTTTCTGCAGACACAAATTTGTCAACAAACTTAATAAATCAACCTGTAAACTAAAAAGACGAAACCGTTAGGTTTCGCCTTTTTTGATAGTCAGAAAATTTAGAGTGCTCTTATATGAACATTCTTTTTAGTTGTTGATTGATGCGTTTAGTGTGTAAATACACTCACTACGCTGCAAGCTCAAACTTTTTAGGTTCTTGTGCCTCTTTGCCTTCTTGAGCTTTCAGGGCAAATTCTTCATTCGATATCTTATCTATCTTTGCCTGAATTGCCTGCATAATCTTGTCACATACTTCTTGATTTGCGAGGATTTCATCAATCGAGATGTTTCCGTCGCCGTCAGAATCGCACTGAGAAAAATCTTTCGCGCTGATTCCGTTTTCTTCAGACTGCTGTCTTGTTATTTTTTCTGCATTAAAACTGGAAATAAATGCATATCTGGATAAAATGTTCATAATATAAAGCCCTCTTTTTGTTGTTTATTCTTCTTATTTAATCTTTTCTCTTTTTGTTCTTCTTCTCTGCTATAAATGTTTCTCTATTATTTTCTCTATCTTTTTCTTTTTAATCTTCTTTCTCCGCAAGTTATGTAGCCGTTTTTACGGGTTAACACGTATCAAAAAACATAAAATATCTCCTTATTGCATAATAGTAGCTCTCGTAAATTAAATTACATTATAATAAAGTCTAGTTTAAATGTATGAATTTCATAGCACTTTGAAAAGTTTACAATTGTATACATTTTTAAAGTGTGTTAGAATAAAAGAACGATGAGTGAAGCAAAAGGGAAAAATAAATTATCAGCACTTCTTATGGCAAGTTTGCTTGCTGCTAATTTTGTATGCGCAGGTGAAGCATACAAAAATAATGTAGTTGACGTACGCGTTAACAAAGAATCAGGCAACGCCGTAAAAGTTACTATTTATACTGACAGACCTTATACAGATCCCGTCGTTGTAAATAAAAAAGCCAACAACAAGTATGTAATCCTTATGCCGGAAACAAGCAGCTCACTCAAAGGTGCACCAACCGTAAATAACGGAGCAGGCACCATCTCTAATGTTTCCGTAAACACTCAGGCCGCAGCAGGCGGAAAAGGCTACACAAAAATCATTATCACATCAGAAAAAGCCATAACGGTTGTACCGAGAACTCAACAAATGCTTGGGGTAAAACCTGTTGAACACAAAAACAATGTGACAAAACTTGATACAACAAAGCCTGTTACAACACCAAAAACAACTGATGCCCAAAAACTGGCTCAACAAAAGGCTAAACAGGCTGCTGATGCCAAAGCCGAAGCCCAAAAGAAGGCTGCAGCACAAAAGGCTGCCCAACAAAAAGCAAAAGAAGAGCAAGCTAAAAAATTAGCACAACAAAAAGCGAAAAAAGCTGCTCAAGCAAAGAAATTAGCGGAACAAAAAGCTTCACAATCCGCACAACCAACACAAAAACCTACACCTGTTGCACAACAACCTGTTTCAAAGCAACCAATAGAAGTTCTTGAACAGGAAGTTAAAACAGGTCAGAGTTCAACACTACCGGATAGTTCAGATGCTATCCTCAACAAAGAGATTAACGATAATCTCAAAGCAAAAGAAGAAAGGCTTGGAGAAAAAGGCAAGAAGAAATCAAAACCTGCCATTTTTGATGCAAATCTCGGGGATAAATCTGTACTTGATAACATAAAAGCTGTTATCAAAGATTATCAAAACATAAGTATCTGGAAACTGTTGTTACTCGCAGGGGCTGTAACATTCCCTATTATTGTTATTATGATTATCCTTACTATGGATAAGAAGATTAACAAAAAGATTGATAAATCCTTCAGAAAAGAGGACGAAGAAACCATTGACTACGGTGTTGATGATAGTGTTGAACCATACAACCCTCCACCAACAGCACCGGAACAAGTATACAGCAGCTTTGATGAAATGCTTGATCAGGTTGATGAACCTGTTCCTTCTTACCATGAAGAACAATTACATCAGGCAGAATATGAAAAATTTGCTCAGTCGGTTAACGAACCTTTCGTTGCTGACGAACCGATTATAAAACCTGATGAACAGCCTCAGTTTACAAACGATTATTCAGACAACGATTTTGAAACCGATTTTATACCGGAAGAGTCAGAACCTGTCCAGGAAAATATTCCTGATGAATATATGGCAGCAAGCGTTCAGGAAGAACCTGTTAATATTGCAGAGCCTGAAATCATTGAGCCTGCTGAACCGCCTGCTCCAATCGAGCCGGTTGCACCTGCTCAGCAGACTGAAGAATACAACCCTGACGGTTTCCTTTCAGAGTCTGATTTCACTCAGGTTAACGACAAAGATTTCTTTGATGAACTCGTTATACAAACAATGGCAAATAACAATTCTGACGGACTTCCGGAAGAATCACCTGCTGATGAAATCTTCAACTTTATGAGAGAGGAAGAACAACCGGCAGAACAACCGATAGAAGAAGCACCTCAAGACACTTTTGCAGAAAGCTCAGAAGATGCTTTTGCTATGGGCTTTGCAGAACCTGAAGAAACCACTCCGCAGGAAAGTGATGAACTTACAATGCTTACAGAAGTCAAACTGAACGATACGACAGGACTTTACCTCGTTAACTACGAAAACTTCTCATCGTTAGTCGGTCATATCGGAGACGATTACTTCGTTGTTAAGAAGTTTGATGAGATAGTAAACGAAAACATAATAGTAAAACCTACGGAAAAACTGAAAAATGCAACCAGGTACCTTGTCAGAGTGGGCAAAAACAAGATGGTTGTTGAAGTAACTCCAATGACAATGAACAGGCTGCTTGACTTATAATGAAAATCATAAAAAGTTTTCTTGTAATATGTTTATGTGTAATTTTGACAGGCTGCGGGTTTAAAAAAGATGACTGTATAACCCTCAAATTTTCGACATGGGGTTCAGCCTCTGAGATGGCAATTCTTACCCCGATTATTAAAGATTTTGAAACCCAAAACCCCGATATAAAAATTGAGGTAATGCATATCCCTCAGGACTATTTCAAGAAACTTCACCTGCTTTTTGCATCAAATCTTGCGCCTGATGTGGTATTTATAAATAACCTTAATATTCCTGTTTATGCAAATTTACTGGAGGATCTTACCCAATATATTAATAAAGACACCTATTTTAAACAGGCGCTTGAAACAATGACCGTAAACAATAAAGTTTATGCAGTTCCGAGAGATGTATCGACACTTGTCGTTTATTATAACAAAACTCTCTTTAAAAAATACGGAGTTCCATACCCTGATAAGAACTGGACTTTAGAGGACTTACTTATAAAATCAAAAAAATTAACCCACAAAGGGGTATGGGGAATAAGTTACGAACCGCTGATATATTATGCACTTCCATATATGCACTATTTTAACGAATACCTTTTCAATCAGGAAGGACAGCAGATATATGATAACTGTAACGGAACAGAATATTATAAAAACCTCGCTTTCAAATACCACTATGCCCCGACTCCTGCACAAACGGGGAGCAAAACCCTTGCACAAATGTTTCTGGAAGAAAAGATTTGTATGCACCTTTCGGGAAGATGGTTAGTGCCTAAATACAGAACCGATGCTCATTTTGAATGGGATGTAATAAATTTTCCTAAATATGCATCATCAACTGATTCCTCAGGCTGGGCAATATCAAAAAGCTCAAAAAATAAAGATGCCGCAATTAAGTTTGTTCTGTTTCTGTCAAACAAAGACAACATAACCAAAATAACCAAAGACGGACTGATTGTACCTGCAAGAATTGATGTTGCAAAATCGGAAGCCTTCCTTAATAACAAACCTGCAAACTCAAACGCCTTTATTGAAGCGGTTGAAAACTCAAAACCAACATCCGTAACAAAAGACTACAACAAGGTTGTTGACAAATTAACAGACAAGGTTTTTTCTAATTAGAGAGCAGATAATAATTTTCGGACACAGCTTTGGAAAAAAATTCAAAGGTGTGTAAAAATGTTGGCAGAAATGTCTCTTTTACTTAGTCCTTGTTCTCGGTTACAGGGACTTATTTTTATCCTGCAATAGCGGTTGTATAAATATCTTCCGGTTTAACCTCTTTTGCGCCGTATTCATAATTCAGAAGATAATCAACAGCCTCCTGCGGAGTGTCTGCAACATAATAGAGGTTATGCACCGAATTTTTAGAAAAACTGTTATCTGATATATTTTGAAAGAACTCTAATAAATGGTCAAAAAATCCGTTTGTGTTGAGAAAAACAATAGGTTTGTTATTATAACCCAATTGTTTGTGACAAAGAATTTCACTTACTTCTTCTAATGTACCAAACCCTCCGGGCATAGCAACAACACCGTCAGAGAGTTCATCCAGTTTTGTTTTGCGGTTACGCATATTATCTGTCAGATAGTATTCATCACATTCTTCCGAATACACCCCGAAACTGTGCAATTTCTTTGGCATAACCCCATAAACTTTTGAACCGTTTTCTTTTGCTTTTTTCGCAACCGAATACATTGTCCCAACATTACTTCCGCCATAAACAAGGTCAAACCCTGCTTTTGCAAGTAATTCACCAAACAATTCAGCATCAGCATAAAACTCTTTTGCTAAAGTGTTTGAAGAAGAACAAAAAACACAAATATTCTTTTTAAAACGATTCCCCATTTTTCTTCTTTCTCCATAAAAAACTGATTTGCGATATATTTAACCCTAAGGCTCCTGAATATCCTGAAGCATCATAAATGAACAATACACCCCTGTTCCCTGCTTTGAACAGTCTGACTCGACAGTTATAGGATCTTCATTTTTACCGAAAGGTTCAATTTTATTGGCATAAACATTCATACCAAAAATATCTTTCCCCCAGACATTCGGGCCGCGTCTTCCGTTGACATCATACATCAACATACCTTCAATTTTATCTTCGCCCTTAATTTTTTCATCATCAAACCATTTAAAAGCGACTGATGCCCCGTTGTCGGTATTGTAAATTTCCTTGAAAACATATTTTTCGTCAGGTGTATCACCATTCATATATTTTATTTTGTATGAAACAGGATTTTTAAGCGGATGAACTTTTATTAGCGCATTTATAAAATGTTCCAGAGAAACAACCCCGTTATCACGGTAATTTTGATTATTCATCATACTAATCGGAATACTTGAAAACCCGCTCTGAACATGTTTCCATTTGGCAATATTTTTAGAAATGATTGCATCTTCAACGGTTAAAGGCACAACAAGTATTGTGACAGTCAAGAATATCACAAACAAAATTATAACCTCTACTAAAGTAAATCCGTCTTTTAAAAATGTCGTCTTTCTATCAATCACCTGATCACCCGATTACTTAATTATGCCAAATCAAGCCTTCTCTTTTCTTCCATAAGTTTATCATAAACCCATTCCGGAACAAAGTTTTTGCCTAATATTATTTGTCCGTTCATGATGTTTGGTGCATGGAAATCCGAACCACCCGTAACAATCAAACCATATTCTTCAGCAAGGGTTGAAAAATGCTCAATATACGGAGCAGAATGTTTTCTGTGATAAGCTTCTATCCCTCTCAAACCGCAATTAACCAATTGTGAAATGAGTTCATCAGCAATAGGCACATCGTAAGGGTGTGCTATTACAGGGATACCGCCTGCATCATATATGATTTCAACAACATCGAACGGCGAAACGGTTTTTCTTTCAACATACACAGGAGAATCAACATGAATATATTTGTTGTATGCTTCTATGACATTTGATGTTCCGCCCACATTCGTAATTGCTTTCGCAATATGCGGACGCCCGATACTACCGCCTTCGGCAACCATATTTTTTACATCCTCGAAATTGATTTTTATCCCTTCTTTTTTCTTAAGAAGTGCCAAAATCTCTTTCGTTTGGACAATTCTGGCTTGCTGTTGTGTCTTTAACATATTTTGGAAATCTTTATCCTTAACATCCATAAAGTAACCCAAAATATGTACTTCCATGCCTTTGTACAAAGTGTTAATTTCAACACCCTGTATAAGTTCCAGTTTTTCACCCTTTTCTTCAACATACTTTTTAGCAACATCATACGATAAAATATTATCGTGGTCTGTGAGTGAAATACATTCAAGACCGTGCTCAATTGCTAAATCAACGATTTTTTCGGGTGAAAATATTCCGTCGGAATAATAGGTGTGTATATGAAAATCTGATTTCACTACACCCTCCCCGAATCATAAAACTCAAACGCTGCTTTCAACGCTGACCTCCATTTCTTCATTTGCTTCTACTTCTAACTTAATTCTTTTGATTTCAGTTGCTTTACCATCACACAAGGTAACCTCAACTGCATTAATTTGGGCAGGGTAAGTTGATGCGACTTCATATCTTTCAGGCATAGCGGTAGTCAGTCGTTTGAAAGATGTTTCATATTCCATCCCGATAATACTGTCGATTGCACCGCAAAATCCGACATCTGATATGTATGCCATACCGTTAATTATTTGTTCATCTGCAGTCTGCACATGAGTATGTGTTCCAACCATCAAAGATACCCCTGACTCTGATAAGTATCTGCCGAAACACAATTTCTCAGCAGTTGCTTCTGCGTGAAAATCCACAATTATATAATCAACTTCATTTTTGAGCCGTTCAACTTCCTCTTTTACAACGTCCCATGGGGAATCTAGAGGCTGCATAAATACTCGTCCGAGCGCATTTATCACCCCTATTTTTTGTCCTTTTACATCAAACACCCGGCTCCCCTGACCGGCTGTTCCTTTGGGGTAATTAATGGGGCGAATAAGTTTATCCGCCTCATCGATGTAGTTAAAAATTTCTTTTTTATCCCAGATATGATTGCCTGAGGTTATGCAATCGATACCGGATTCTGTCAATTCTGTATAATTCTTTATGGTAAGTCCGAACCCGTGGGATGCATTTTCGCCGTTGATAATAACAAAATCAGGGTAATTCTCTTTATTTTTCAAATCGGCAAGGTAGGCAATCACTGCATTTCTGCCGACTTTGCCTACCAAATCACCGAAAAATAATATCTTTAATTGTGTTTTATTCATATCATTATAAGGGCATTTGATTATATTTACCCCTACCCCTATTTTGCTACTTCCACTGCTCTGAACTCTCTTACGACCGTAACTCTGATTTGTCCCGGATAATCGAGTTCGTTTTCAATTTTGTTTGCAACATCTCTTGCAAGTTTTTGAGATGCCAAATCATCAAACTGTTCTGCCTCAACAATTACACGAACCTCACGACCTGCCTGAACAGCAAATGACTGTTTGATTCCCTTGTAACTGTTAACAATTTCTTCAATCTTTTGCAGACGCTTGATATAAATTTCCAGAGTATCACGTCTTGCACCCGGACGCCCTGCCGATATAGCATCTGCAATCTTAACCAAAACTGCCTCAATAGTGTTTGCAGTAACATCATCATGGTGAGCTTCGATTGCGTGAATAATTTCTTCCCGTTCACCGAATTTTCTTGCAAGTTCAACCCCGAGTTGAATGTGAGTACCTTCCTGAGTCTGGTCAACGGCTTTACCGATATCGTGCAGCAGACCTGCGCGTTTTGCGGTATAAACATTAGCACCCAATTCCGCAGCCAGCATACCTGCAATATGACCAACCTCAATTGAGTGATTAAGCACATTTTGACCGTAACTTGTTCTGTAATATAAACGACCTAAGTCTTTTATAAGTTCCTTGCTTAAGCCCATAACACCCATATCCAAAGCGGCATTTTCACCTTCTCTGAAGATTTTCTTTTCAACTTCCGCTTTAGATTTTTCAACAACTTCCTCTATTCTTACAGGGTGGATACGACCGTCCTGAATAAGTTTTTCAAGAGCAAGTTTTGCAACTTCACGTCTTACAGGGTCAAAAGATGATAATACAACCGCCTCCGGAGTATCGTCAATGATTAAATCAACACCTGTTAAAGTTTCTAAAGTTCTGATGTTACGACCCTCACGACCGATAATTCTTCCCTTCATTTCATCATTAGGTAATGATACAACCGAAACTGTCGATTCAACAACCTGCTCCATCATACATCTTTGCATTGTTGTTGATAAAATTTCTTTTGCTTTTTCCTGAGCATCTTCTCTTATTTTTGCTTCATTCTCACGAATAAGCTGCATTTGCTCCTGCGCAAGTGATTGTTTCAATTGCTCCAGAAGCATATTTTTAGCATCTTCAACAGACAGACCTGAAATTCTTTCGAGTTCGGCAGTTTGTCTTTGAAGTGCTTCATCAAGTTCTTTTTCTTTTCTTTCTATTTCATCTTCTCTTTTATCGAGATATGATTCTTTATCCGTTACAGATTGAATTTTGCTTTCTAACTCATCTTCTCTTTTAGAGATTTTGTTTTCTAAATTGTTAAGTTCCCGTCTGCGTTCTCTTTCTTCTTCGTTAAATTTTTCTCTTTCATCTTGGAGTGCTTCTTTAGCACTAATAATTGCCTCTTTCTTCATTAAGGCTTCTTTTTCTGCCAAATCAGCAGCATTACTCTTTGACTGTTTAGACAACTTCGCATACATAGCACAAAGTACAGCAACTGCGAGTGCCAATACAACAATCAAAGCGATTGAAACACCGGTATTCATCTGCTTTATCCTTTTCTACTGTTTTTTATTATAATATACGCGACTGTCGGTACATATATCCTACCGCCACAATTATTTGGATGTTCCTGTAAATATTCAAGAATTTCATATCATCAAGGTAGTTATATCGCTTTACCTTTCTGTAATTCACTCTCTATATTTACCCCTAATTTTATCGCATATATTTTCCTAAAAATTTTTTCTACTACATCTGGTTATATTCTATCATGTTTTTTCCTATTTGTATAGTTACCAAATTTAAACTGGGAAAATAAAATTTACTATGATATATTAAAAACAAGATTTAATAAGAAAATAAGGAGAATTTTATGGTTTTAGAAAAAATTAACTGCCCAGATGATGTTAAAAAATTATCTTACGATGAAATGAGAGCTTTATCATCAGAAATAAGGGAGCTTATTATAAACAAAGTAAACACTATCGGCGGACACATGGGGCCGAATTTGGGGATTGTTGAGGCGACAATTGCACTCCATTATGTTTTTAATTCACCTGAAGACAAAATTATTTTTGACGTATCACACCAGTGTTATCCGCACAAAATTCTGACAGGAAGAAAAGAAGGTTTTACTCCAAACAATTATCTTAAATATACAGGCTACACCGCACCTGAAGAAAGTGAACACGATATTTTCAAAATCGGTCACACTTCAACCTCGGTCAGTCTTGCAACAGGTGTTGCAAAAGCAAGAGATTTAAAAGGGGGTAAATATAATGTTATTGCCCTCATCGGTGACGGTTCTTTAACAGGCGGGGAAGCACTCGAAGGGTTGAACAATGCTGCAACTTTAAATTCAAATATTATTATCCTTGTTAATGATAATGATATGTCTATTGCAGAAAACCACGGAAGTATTTACGATAACCTGAAGAAATTAAGAGAAACAGACGGTAAATACGAAAACAACTTCTTCACGGCACTCGGTTACGATTACTATTTTGTAAAAGACGGTAATAATGTCGAAGAACTGATTGAAACCCTTAACAAAGTAAAAGATACAGACCACCCTGTAGTTGTGCACATGTATACACAGAAAGGGCTCGGGCTTGCACCTGCAGTAGAGGATAAAGAAGCTTATCACTGGTCACTTCCGGGAGTTCTGGACCAAACAGATAATACACCGCAGGAGGTTGAAACCTGGGATACCATAACAAAAGAATACCACATGAAAAAAATCAAAGAAGATCCGTCTTATATTGTTGTGAACGCAGCAACACCCGGAGTTTTTGGATTTGATAAAGAATACAGACAAAAATTAGGAAGCCAATATACGGATGTCGGGATTGCAGAAGAACACGCTGTTGCTTATTCATCAGCATTAGCAAATCAGGGAGCAAAACCTGTATTCCATGTTATGAGCTCTTTTGTACAGAGGACTTACGACCAGTTGTCACAAGATTTGTGCCTGAACAATTCCCCAATCACTATGCTTGTATATTGGGGCGGTATTTCAAGTGCTGACTGCACCCACCTTTGTACATTTGATATTCCGCTTATTTCAAACATTCCGAATATGGTATATATGTCCCCAACGACAAAAGAAGAATATCTTGCAATGCTTGATTGGGCTACAGAACAAACAGGACACCCTGTTGCAATTCGTGTTCCTGCCATAAACCTCGTATCAACAGGAATAAAAGATACGACAGATTATTCAATACTTAATAAATATAAAATGGTTGAACGAGGTTCAAAAGTTGCAATTATCGGGCTTGGAAACTTCTTCTACAAAGGAAAAGAAGTTAAACAATCTCTTAAATCAAGACTTGGCATTGATGCAACCCTGATTAACCCTGTTTATATGACAGGTATAGATAAAGAAATGCTGGAAGATTTAAAGAAAGACCACAATCTTGTAATAACATTAGAAGACGGCACTCTTGACGGCGGCTTCGGAGAAAAAATAACAAGATTTTACGGCAACTCTGATATGAAAGTTCTAAACTTCGGGGCGAAAAAAGATTTCCCTGACAGAGTTCCGCTGAATGAGTTATATGAAAAATATCACCTGACGACAGACTTAATCGTTGAAGATATTGCAAAAACTCTCGGACTTTTGGAAATTGTATAATAAAAAAAACTCCCTTTTTGAAAGGGAGTTTTTTATTAACTAAAAACATGGGGAAAGCCTTACACAGCATGAATTGTGACAAATGTAACAAAAAATTTTTTCTCTGAAATCAGCAGTTATAAAAATACTTTTTTTTTATGATTAGCTAATTTTCGAGAGTATATTATTCATGGCAGTAGACGCGATTCGAGAACGTATAACTTCGACCGTTAACACCCAGGAAACAGAGAGCACCACGGGTGATAATACTCCTGCTATTAATTTATTTGATAATATGACCTCGAGGGAAATTATAGACTTACACGAAGAAGGTGCTTTAGTACCTCCTGAAGTGCTGGATTGGGCTCTTGAAATATACAGAACCGAACCAAACTCGCCAATGAAATACAAGGATGCAGGGATAGAAGGAAACGGAAAACAGCTTGAAGCCGTGTCATACGTACAAGGGCTTGAAGCAAAGGGAATGAACATATTTGCTATATGCGAAGATTTAAAATCGCTGACTGCAGAAATGGAAGAACGCGACTTACAAAATATTACGAAAATAGCTAAAGTAACTCCGGAACTGGCAGATGGTGCCAGCATCGGAGATGATGATCAAAGTGAAGTGGGTAAATTACTGAAAGCAATGAAAGAAGAAAGCTTCAGAGGAATCTTCGGGGGCGGAGAATTCCGACAAAACATGAAAGTTTTCAACGCAATGAGTAAAAACTCACAAAACGAATTAGACACAATAACAGAATCACTCGAAGATATGCAATCAATATTGTCAGACTCTATGTCTGATGCTGAAGAATCAAGGGAATACGGCGGTGTCGCTATATTAGTCGGCCAAAAATTAAAAATGCCATGGATGCAGGATCAATACGATGCCGCAGGACAAGGAAAAAGAACCGTCAGAACTGCAAAAAATACGAAACGATTAGCTAAGGCAGTTGCAAAGGATCACAAGCTCACGGTCAGAGCGA
Source organism: uncultured bacterium (assembly GCA_902765215.1). GTDB lineage: Bacteria > Cyanobacteriota > Vampirovibrionia > Gastranaerophilales > Gastranaerophilaceae > UBA2883. The sequence continues at coordinate 26,341 of CACWZA010000006.1, forward strand.
TTAGGAAAAATGTTACGGATATTGGTGAAGCCACAACAGAAGCGAACAATCTTAATCAAACTACCGGCTCGGGAGGTACCGGAACCGATAGCGGAGGAGGTACAACTTAATAAATTTACAACTGGCACTAATTGAAAGTTAGTGATATCATTCTTTTATGGCTGATGTCAACGCTTTACAAAAATACCGCATATATCTGCAATATCTTGAAAAGAAACTGGGAGAATATTTTCAGGAGCAATCTCCTTATATATTCTGTAAAGCGGGTTGTTCATCGTGCTGTGAAAAAGGGGAATATCCGTTTACAGAGATTGAATTTTCGTACCTTATGCTCGGGGTTCAGACCTTATCCCCTGACACAATAAAAAAGATTGAAGCGAATATAGAACAAATCAGAAAAGATAAAGCAGAATGTAAAGAGAAAAAATTTCTTCATGCCTGCCCGTTTCTGATTGATAAAAAATGCTCACTATACGATTTTCGCGGAATAATATGCAGAAGCCACGGACTCGCATTTTTTGATAAAGACCAACATTTACTTGTCCCTGCGTGTGTTGATGAGGGGTTGAACTATTCAAATGTATATGACTTTGAAAACAGAACCATCTCATCAGAAAAATACAAAGCAACGGGAATAAAACAGGAGCCGCTTGCACACAATGTCGGGGTATATTATTTAACCAACAACGAAATAACAAAAGAACTAGGGCTTGATTTTGGTGAAATCAAACCAATGGCACACTTCTTCTTAGGCGAAGATTAACCCTCTTTTTGTGCCTTAAGATTATCACGCTTAATCAAAAAATTATCCAATCTTTCAAACAATTCGTTACCCAAAACTGTTACGGCAGCACCTAAAGCCAATGCTTTTCCGCCTGAGATAAGTTTAACCGTGCAGGCAGTTGTTGTGGAAATACCTGCTAACAACGGAAGTCCGTATTTCAGGGCAACAGATCTTTTCTTTTGTTTTGTATCTGCTGACGACATAGCAATAGCGGTAGTACCTATCGGCAATGCCATACCAATTGCAACATCAGTCAGGGCTGAGCCTGCTGCCAAATCTCTTGCCTTATCCGTATATTCAAAACCTTCTGTATAAATTGCCTTGTTGAAGGAATCTATCGCCTTTTGAGCTACCTTTTTCACCTTAAGGTATTCCTCTTCCGGTAATATATTTCTGTATATAGACAACTGCTCCTCTATAAGCCCTTTATTGTCTGTATTTATAACCTTTCCGAATTTACGCAGAAGCGAGGTAATCTTTTTAATATCCGAGGCAGAATATTTATCATTACCCACAATTTCACTTGCATGTTTAAGATTAGCATTCATTAATTCAACCAGCTTTTGGCGTGATATCGCTTCTTCGCTGCCGTTAACAGATACATAATCAGCCGAAAGTCGTTTGAGACTCTTTAACAGTTCACGGGCATCTTTGCTGTCAGGATTTATAGAATTTTCAAGTTTTGAAATAATCTGACTCATTACCTTATAGTTATCCTGCGGATTATTGGTAATTATGCGTTTCTTTTCCGCAAGGTCAGACATAATTCTTGCCTTATCACGGGAAACAAGACGCTCAGGTACAAAGGTTGTCCACTCATCAACATCAGTAACAAAGGTTTTCATTTTGCCATAGATAGAATCATAAGTTTTTTTATCAAGTCCTTTAAAACATTCTATCAAATTCTCATTTCTCTGTTCCAGACATTTCTCAGAAAAGTTTGTAGAATAAGAGAATTTTATTCTTGCTAAATTCATTTTCAAAATATCTACAACGGAACTTACCGGCATGTATGGGGAAGTATTTTCACCAATTGCAATCTTTTCATTGACAGCTTCAAACATATCCGTCATTGCACGCATATCTTTGTCAGACTTTTTGTATGCAGATTTTACCGTCGAGAACGACAATTTTCTGAACTTGTCCGTAATTGCATCACAAGGTTTATCCAGTTTACATGTTTTGCGAACAAATTTAGAGAACAGGGCATCCTTCAATGGCGTTATATTAAACAGGGCTCCTCTTGCCATAAAGGCAATTTTATTTGCCCCCTGCAAAAATGCCAAATAACGCCCTTCCGCATCAGAGATATTCTGTTTTTGTTTAAGTTCACCTATCTTTTTAGTTGCACTGTCTACAACTTTGCCAAGGGAATCCGTAATTGTTTTAGAGATTTTGCCCTTAGATAAAATCAAAGATAATGCACCTATAACGACTGCAGAACCGCCGACAAAAACCGCGGCCTTTAACCGCTGATGCCCTGTCTGGTTTGGAGTTACTACCGTATTAACCCCGTCATCAAAGTTATCGGGAATACTGTCCGTTATGATACTTGTATCAATATTCCCAGGTAATTGTACTCCAAGAAGGTTGTTAGGTTCTGTTTGTGAATATTGAGATGTCGTGACCTGTTGGTGGTTTTGCTGAATATCATCTCTCTTTAAATAGGCTTTATCAACGCCATAGTTACTAAATCGGCCACTATACTTCAAGCCGACCTCGAATGGGGTCACAACATTTGTATTAACAAAACCTTCCATATTAGTATTAACACATAAAGACAGAAAAAGTTGCCTTTTTCCAAAAAAGAAATTTATATATCTTTAAAAAACGACCTTATTATGCTTCACCTTCAGCAACAACAGTCGCAACAAGATCGCCGTAACTGTTAAAACAGCCGTTTGTTTCTTCAACTATAAATTTATAACCTGTTTTACCTTCAATAACTTCTTCGGCTTTGTCCATTGCTTCGTCGTAGTCTTTAAATTCACCTACCAAAGTTTTTGTTAATTCTTTATTACCTTCCTGCAAATATACCTGAAACATTTTATTCTCCTATATCTTAATCCGATTCACAACATTTTCCGTTGTTGCAGTTTCCCTTATTACATACGCCGCCGTTACATTTAGCCCTTGATTTTCTGAGGTGTTCCAACTCCTCCTGATAAGGTGAAATGCGGGTAATATCTTCAATAACCTTAGGTAATTTTTCAAGAACATAATCGATTTCATTTTCTGTCGTAAATCTGCTCAAACTAAATCTTATACTTCCGTGCAAAGAAGTAAACGGTGTTCCCATAGCACGAAGAACATGACTCGGTTCAAGCGAACCTGATGTACAGGCACTACCTGAACTTGCACAAATACCCAAATCGCTCAGGTGAAGAAGTATCAATTCCCCTTCAATATATTCAAACCCGATATTTGTAGTGTTTGGAACTCTGTTAGAAATTGATGAGTTTAATCTTGAATTGTAGGTCGCTTTTAAGATACCTGTTTCAAGCTTATCTCTCAGTCTTTTTACTTCTGTTCCTTCATATTTAAGTCCTTCTTTTGCAAGTGCTGCGGCTTTACCCATACCTACAATATAAGGCACATTTTCAGTCCCCGCTCTGTAACCTCTTTCCTGATGTCCGCCCGTAATCAACGGAGGAAGAATAACACTTGATTTTACATACAATGCCCCGATACCTTTAGGCGCATGGAACTTATGCCCTGAAACACCCATCATATCAATTTGGGTATCTTCAACGCTGATATCAACTTTTCCCGCACCCTGAACGGCATCAACAAAGAAAAGTGTATTTGGATTTTTTGATTTAATAATCTCACCGATTTCTCTTACGGGGAAAATTACACCTGTTTCATTATTTGCCCACATAACCGATACTAATGCCGTATCATCCGTAATTTTTTCCCGCAACTCATCCATATCGAGTTCACCGTTAGAATTTACCCCGACATAGTCAACTTTATACCCCTGTTTTTCCAATGATTTATATGTATTCAAAACACAAGGGTGTTCAACCTTTGTAGTAACAATATGTTTTTTTGATTTATTGTGTGCAACAGCCCCTCTGATTGCCATATTTGCACTTTCCGAACCGCAGGAAGTAAAAATAACTTCCCGTTCTGACTTTGCACCGAAGAAATCTCGCATCTGTTCTCTTGCATCAGCAATAGCATTTGATGATTTTACGCTGAATTCATACATACTTGAAGGATTTGCATATTCGTCCTTTAAATATGGCAACATTTCATCAAAAACTTTTTCATCAACTTTGGTTGTTGCATTATTGTCTAAATAAATAACCATTATACCTGTATAACCTCAATATCATTACTAACTTTATCTCTCAATGTTGTTTCAACAAAAGATTTTAATGTCAAAACAGAATTTTTACATGAAGAACATCTGCCCTGAAGTTTAACATAGACTTTATTTTCGGATATATCAACCAACTCGATATCACCGCCGTCTTTCTGTAATTCAGGAGCAATAACATTTTCTATCACTTTATTAATTTTTAAAATTAACTGAGCAGGTGATAATTTAGGCTCATTCTTCTTTGCATATTTATCAATAAGCTTTTGGATATCACCTTTACATCTGCCACAGGCACCGCCTGCTTTTGTATAATTAGTAATATCTTCAAGAGTTGTGAGTCCGTTAACTTCAATTGCTTCTTTGATAACATCTTCTGTCACATTAAAACATGTACACACAACTCTTGAGGTTTTATTATCACTAACATCAAACTCAATTTCTTCATCATAATATTTTTTAAGAGCATCTTCTAATGCTTCGTGCCCCATAACAGAGCAGTGCATTTTTTCAGGAGGGAGCCCGTCTAATTCCTTTGCTATATCTGCATTGGTAATTTTTCTGACTTCTTCTATCGGCTTACCGATAACCATTTCCGTTAAAATACTTGAACTTGCAACGGCAGAACCGCAACCAAAAGTCTGAAACTTCGCATCAGTTACAACACCGTCTTTTATTTTTAAATATAGTTTAAGTGAATCACCGCAAGTCAAAGAACCTGCTTCCCCGATGACATCAGCATCATCAATTTTGCCGACATTTCTAGGGTTTCTGTAATGATCCATAACCTTATCAGAATATTTCCACATAATTACCGCTCCTTTGACTTCATTCTATATCAAACATATTCCGATAGCCATACACAATAGCCATATATTTTTATATTTTTAAAATATGTATTATAATATTTTGTATTAAGGAATGAATTATGCGAAAAATATTAAGTGTTTTTATATCGGTTCTGTTTATAGGTTCATTTGTTTGTGCAAACGAACCGGTATCTGTTCAGCAAAATTATAAAGATGGAGAAATATACTTTATGGAAAACAATGATACTGACAAAATAGCGGCTAACAACGAGATTTCGCTTTCAATAAAGAAAACAAAATCACCTTCCGTTGCGGGAATGTTTTATACGGCTGATAAAACTCAGCTCCAAAACCAGATAAATGAATTCAAAAAGAACAGTAAAAACACTTATATCACCCCAACCCGTGCCGTCATTGTGCCACATGCCGGGTTAGTATATTCAGGCAGACTTGCTTACGAGGGAATAAGCCAACTGGACAAAAATTTAAAAAACATCTTTATATTTGCACCTGCACACAGGGTTGCATTTGAAGGGATAGCCCTGACGAGTTATGATGCGTGGGCAACTCCGCTCGGAGAAATAAACATAAATAAAGACATAACAAAAGAATTGATATCAAAATTCGGCGGCAAGTACAATGATAACGCACTAGCACCGGAACACGCAATAGAAGTAGAAATTCCGTTTATTCAAACTGTATTCAAAGATGTGAAAATAATTCCTGTTTTAATCGGAAAGGAAGATTATGACAAGGTTTATAAAATAATTTCTTACTATTATCCGAACCCTGAAAACGGGTTTGTAATATCATCAGATTTAAGTCATTATTTACCTGATGACAGAGCAAAAAAAGTTGACGGTTATACGGCACAACTTATTGAAACCTGTACGACAAACAATTTCTCTCACGAGCTTGCCTGCGGGGCAACAGGAATTTTAGGGCTGATTCAGTTTGCAAACGAAAAGAATTATTCTCTTATAAGAATAGATATGGCGAACTCGAGTGATGCAACTTTTGAAAGGGACAGAGTTGTCGGATATGGCTGCTGGTTCTTGTACGAAGGTGACAGAAACGAATTTATAAAAGAAAACTATTCTGATTTTATAATAAATCTCTGTAAAGATTCAATTAAGAATAAGAACACAAACAGCGCCGAAATCGTATACCCTAAGGTGCTGTCGGAATACGGAGCAGTCTTTGTCACACTGGAAAAATTCGGAAACCTGAGAGGATGTATAGGCTCAATCATTCCGCACCGTCCGCTGATTGATGACATTATAATAAATGCACAAAATGCGGCGTACTCTGATACAAGATTCAGACCTGTCGAAAAAGGTGAAATAAAAGATTTGAAAATAGCCGTTTCACTTCTTTCTGTTCCGAAACAGATGCACTTCAAAGATGAGGAAGATTTGCTGAACCAAATTCGTCCGAATATTGACGGAATCATTATCAAAGACGGAAACTATCAGGCAGTTTATTTACCTTCCGTATGGGAACAATTGCCTGACAAACGGGACTTTTTAAATTCATTAAAGGTTAAAGCCGGTTTACCCGCTTCTCACTTCTCAAAAACTTTTGAGGCATACAGGTTTGAAACCTCGTATATAAAGGAGCACTAAATACAAAATAAAAAAGACACCGGCAGGGTAAACTTAAGAAATTAGATAATATATGTTATGTATTTAGTCCGGTGTCTATAAAAGTCTTTATTGGTCTGATTCTCTGTGTTTATCGATTAATTTTTCAAAATCAGACGGTTTTATGCTTTGGATAAAATCCTTAAATTCTTCCGCTTCTTCTTCATCTCTTGCGGAATCTGTTGATACGGCACCATTCATAAGCACATTAGCCGTAACATATATCGGAGCTTCCGCTCTCATTGCAACGGCAATTGCATCAGATGGTCTTGCATCAATAACAACTTCTTTTTCATTATTGGTTAAGTATATTGTTGCGTAATAAGTTTCTTTTTCAACATCATTAATTTCTATTTTAGAAACGGAGAAACCTGTTTTCTTCACAATATCAACGACTAAATCGTGAGTCATAGGGCGGGTAACTGATAATTTTTCAATCTTACGGATAATGGCACTGGCTTCGGCTGAACCAATCCAGATAGGCAATGCACGGCGATTATCCAAATCGTGGAGAACCACAATCGGAGAACCTGATCGCGTATCAAGCGCAATACCCATAACCTTCATTTCTATCATTTTATATATTATCCCTAAGTCTTAATTAGTCGTCTTTAGAGTCATTGTACCACAAATAAATTTTGTCAACAATTTATTACGCATTAAAACAAAGTTTGTTGGTAACTGTCTAATTTTTTGCCAAGGTGTCTGTAACCCTCAGGTGATACTTTTCTTCCCCTCGGAGTACGTTGCAGAAGTCCTGACTGCAAAAGATACGGCTCACAGACATCTTCTAAAGTTCTCACATCCTCACTCAGAGCAGCCGCAATTGTTTCTATCCCGACAGGGCCACCGTCATATTTTTCAATGATAAGATTTAAAAACGCTCTGTCAGTCGTATCAAGCCCAAACTCATCAATATTCAGAATATCTAACGAATTATCCGCAACCTCATCTGTAATAACCCCGTCATACTTAATCAGGGCAAAGTCAGATACGCGTTTTACAAGTCTGTTTGCAATACGAGGTGTTCCACGAGAGCGTCTTGCGATAGAAACAGCACCTTCTTCGGTTATTTTAATATCCAAAATTCCTGCCGTGCGTTTTATAACCTGAGTTAATTCTTCAATCGAATAGAACTGCAATCTGTGAATTATCCCAAATCTGTCTCTGAGCGGGCCTGATAACTCGCCTGCTTTTGTTGTTGCACCAATTAGAGTAAACTTCGGCAAAGGTACTCTCAAAGTTTTGACTGTCTGAGATTTACCTGTCGTCATATCAAGCGAAAAATCTTCCATAGCAGGATAAAGAATTTCTTCCGCTACTTTGTTTAATCTGTGAATTTCATCAATAAAAAGAATTTCACCGCCCTTTAAGGACATCAATATCCCGATAATATCACGAGGGCGTTCAAGTGACGGAGCAGAAGTTATTTTAATATCCGCACCCATTTGCTCTGCAATAACCCCTGCAAGAGTAGTTTTCCCAAGCCCCGGAGGTCCGTAAAACAAAAGGTGATCGAGCGGTTTTTCTCTCAGTTTTGCCGCTTCAATTGATACTTTTAAGGTTTCTTTTAAGGCAGTCTGGCCTATATAATCTTCAAAAGTTTTTGGTCTAATGGTATTTTCAAAAGTTTTGTCATACTCAATAGACTCATTTTTTATTATAGGATTTTTCTTATTCTCGGAGTTTTTTATCCCCAAATCACCGTCATCTGAAATAATTGCCATAATGAAATTATAGCATAATAACCCTAAAAAGTGAAAACAAAAAGATTAGATTAAATCGCCTAAAGAATCAGTCAAATCGCCAAGTCCGTCGCCTATGGAATCAGTAACATCAGATATCCCGTCAGCAATTTTATCAAAGATTGATGTATGTCCTGCAATATCGTCTAAACCTGCAGCAACATCATCAGCCATTGGCTCAGCACCTGATTTGAATGCATTTTTAACAAACTCATAACCTGATTTTATTTCTTTTCCGCCGTTAACAATATCGTCAATAATAGCGAAATTTAAAGCAGCATCTGCCGCATCATCAATAGCATTACCTGCTGTATATGTTCTGTTCGGTTTTTGAGCAGAGTCAGGTTTTTGAAAAGCCCCGCCAAAATCAAAAGTAACAGTTTTATGTTTACCGGCCCTGCGCTTTTTGCCGTCTGCAGTTTTAATATCTATAACATTACCTTTTGGGTCAAGATAAATTTGATCTGCTGCGGGCTTTTTACGGCGCTTTTTTGATGAAATTTCAAAAAATCTTTCAGGCTCATAAGATTCAACAATATCATTTGGGTTCACAGCGGAAACATCATTTTCCGGTTTAATATTACAAACAGATATCTTCATGTTTGGGTTGTTGTACTGTTCATGGCTTGCATATTCTCTTTCAAGATTTTTGTACAAATTCCTGAGCGGTTTTCTTACCGCAATTCCCAAAAGGGCAAGCGCAGACACACCTGCGACAATAGCAACTGTTTTCCAGTTATAATTAACTCTTGATTCTTCTTTAGCTTCAACCGGAATTAGAGGTTGTGGTTGCAAAGCTTGAGGTTGAACAGGCTGAGTCCTGTTAATATCCGTAATTGCTTTATACGACGGAGAAAAAGTTGAATAATTATTATAATTACAACATATTTTCATTTGCAACCTCTTTTTTGCATAAATAATATACCTAACAAAATTTTTTTGCTAACTAAAATAAAATTAAATTTTTCAAACCCCTTAAAAGGCAGTAATAACGGACATGCTCAGATTGTAAATTTTTTGCAATATATCAAAAAAAATAGCAATTTTTATTTTGAGGGTAGTTTATACATGTGCAAATACATTACCCCTAAGGAGATTTTTATGCGAATACTCGGCAAACCTGAAAAAACAATCCGCGGAATAGAACACAACCCAATATATCGTGCTGCATACAAAGCCTGCATGCACGCAGGCAGAAACCAGACCAAAGCGACAGCAAAACAATATGACAAAATCGCTCAATTAGGTCTGGAAGATCCGACTAAAACAAAAATAATTATGGCCACTGCAAAAAAAGATTATCTCAAAGATATCGCCGATTTATCAAAAAATGACCTTGGTCAAATCGCCGAAAGACAAATAAACACTATAAAAACAAACTTCAAACTGAAGTTCAATTTAATGTTCAGAAGAAGCCAAAACGCACTCGATAACGCTTTAAAAGAACAACACCCTGAAACATATAAATTAAGAAAGAAACTGTTAGAAAGCGGAAATGTAACTCTTGAAAACAAAACAAGACCGTTTGCAAGACTTGGCAGAATGAACATCGACCCGATGAAATTATAGTGGGTAGGGGTAGGGGTAAATATAAAAAAACCTTATTCCTAATCGAAGAAAAATAAATCAACATAACCAAACAAAAAACGGACTCTTTTTTCAAAGAGCCCGTTTTATATATTCATTCGGGTAACCTTTTATATATTTACTCCTTTACCCTTACTCACCAGCAGAGATGTAGCAATCTTTTCTCTTATCAGAATAAGTCGTATGCAACAACTCGTGCGACTTGTGAGAATTTGGTTTTTCAAGATGTTTTTTATACAACTCGATAATATCAGGGTTTTCGTGAGATTTTCTCCATTGACCTGTTGCATCGTCTGTATATAACCCCTGAGCGCGTTCTTCCTTGATATTAGAATCGTTGTGACTCAATGGCTGACCGCCACCGTTGATACAACCGCCAGGGCAAGCCATTACCTCTAACAATTGATAATCTGCTTTCCCTTCTTTGATTTCTCTCAAACATTTTTCTGCTTCTTTGAGAGTGTTGACGATTTTAACCTTAATCTTTGTACCTTTAAGGTCAAGTTCAACGGTCTTAACTCTGTGAGTACCACGCATATCGTTGATAACAACATCTTTGAGTTCTTCGCCTGTTACCAAGTTGTAAGCAGTTCTTGCTGCAGCCTCTGCAACACCGCCTGATACCCCAAAGATAGTACCGGCACCTGTGTATTTGCCAAATGGTGAATCTGCAGGAGCACCTTCAAGACTCTTGAAGTCAATACCTGCTGATTTTATCATTCTGCCGAGTTCCTGAGTTGTAAGAACATAGTCAATTTCCTGCTTACCGTTTTCCATCTTGAATTGTTCTCTGTTTGCTTCGTACTTTTTAGCAGTACAAGGCATAATAGAAACGCTTACGAGATTTTCAGGAGTAATATCTTCGTAATATTGCGGAACATATTCTCTTATAACAGCACCCAACATACCTTGAGGTGATTTACAAGTAGATAAATGTGCCGTCATATCAGGATGTTCAAGTTCTAAATAACGAACCCAAGCAGGACAACAAGAAGTAAATAAAGGTAATGTACCTCCTGTTGTTACTCTTGTAACGAACTCCTGAGCTTCTTCCATAATAGTCAAATCGGCAGAGAAGTTAGTATCAAATACCAAATCGAACCCGATAGCCTTCAATGCTGCGTTTATTTTAGCGGTAGAGTTAACACCCGGTTCCAAACCGAACATTTCACCGATAGCAACACGAACTGATGGTGCAAATTGGACAACCACTTTCTTTTCAGGGTTAGTGATTTCTTTCCAAACCTTTTCAATTTGAGAATTGATAGTTAACGCACCTGTCGGGCAAACCGCAGCACATTGACCGCAGTTTACACATTCAGAAGTTGCAAGCGGTTTTCCGTTCATTGGCTGAACCAAAGTTCTTGAACCTCTGTTAGCAAAACCTAATACAGAATGTTGATACTCGCTGCAGGCTCTGACACACGCACCGCAAAGGATACATTTGTTCGGATCTCTGACAATAGACGGACTGCTGTGATCAACAGGCAGGAAGTCGTCTTTTTCAGCATAAGGAATATCAGTAATTCCGTATTCTTCAGCATATTGTTGTAACTCACAATCACCCGAACGAGCACATGTTAAACATTTTCTGTCGTGATTAGCGAGTAACAATTGAAGAACAGTTTTTCTTATTCTTCTTGTTTTTTCAGTATTTAATTTAACTTTGATACCTGCTTCCGGTGGCATTGTACAAGATGAGTTAATCATTTTTCTTCCGTTAGGATACTCAACTTCCACAACACACATTCTGCAGGCACCGAATGATGTTAGGTCAGGACGATAGCAGAATGTAGGAACATTCATGCCTGCTTTTCTGATAACTTCGAGCAGGTTTGGTTCGTTAGTAAATTCTACTTCCTTACCTTCTATAAATAATGTCTTTTTATCTTCTGTCATTTTTATTTCCCCCTACTCTTTACCTATTGCCTTGAACGGACAACTGTTCAGACAAGCCTCACACTTGATACATTTAGACTGATCAATCTTATGAGGGTTCTTAACAGTACCTTCAATAGCACCAACAGGACAAGTTCTTGCACATTTTGTACAACCCTTACATTTTTCAGGGTCGATAGTAATTTTCTTCATCGCGGTACAAACACCTGCAGGACACTTATAATCTCTGATGTGTGCAATATACTCATCTTTGAAGTATTTCAAAGTTGAAAGAACAGGGTTTGGAGCAGTCTTACCCAAACCGCAAAGAGAACCGTCTTTTACGGTATAAGCAAGATCTTCCAAAATTTCTAAATCTTTCATTTCACCCTTACCTGCAACGATTTTTCTCAAAATCTTAAGCATATTCTTAGTACCTTCACGGCAAGGAACACACTTACCGCAAGACTCATTCTTTGTAAAGTTCATAAAGAATCTTGCTACTTCAACCATACAGGTATCTTCAGCCATAACAACCAGACCGCCTGAACCGACCATAGCGCCTGCTTTGATAAGACTGTCATAGTCCATAGGGATATCGAGATGTTCTTCTGTCAAACAACCGCCTGAAGGGCCGCCGATTTGAACAGCTTTAAACTTCTTACCGCCTCTGATACCGCCGCCGATATCAAAGATGATTTCTCTCAATGTTGTACCCATAGGAACTTCAATAAGCCCTGTATTATTAACTTCACCTGTAAGAGCAAAAGTTTTTGTACCCTTAGAAGTTTCGCAACCCATAGAAGCAAACCAGTCAGCACCGTTAAGAATAATCAACGGAACGTTTGCAAGGGTTTCAACGTTGTTAATCAAAGTAGGTCTGCCGAACAAACCTTTGTTTGCAGGGAATGGCGGTTTTGGTCTAGGCATACCGCGTTCACCTTCGATAGATGCGATAAGAGCAGTTTCTTCACCACAAACGAATGCGCCTGCACCTTCTTTGATATGGATAGTGAATGAAAAGTCACTTCCCATAATATTTTTACCAAGGTAGTGTCTTTCTTCTGCCTGAGCAATAGCTATTCTCAATCGTTTAATAGCAAGCGGATATTCCGCACGAACATAGATATATGCTTCGTCAGCACCTACTGCAAAGCCTGCGATAGCCATACCTTCTAACAGTTTGTGAGGGTCACCTTCCATAACTGAACGGTCCATAAATGCACCAGGGTCACCTTCGTCACCGTTACATACTACATAAGACTTTCCGCCTTTGTTGGCAGCAGTGAATTTCCACTTCATACCGGTAGGGAAGCCACCGCCCCCTCTGCCTCTTAAACCTGACTTGATAATTGTATCAATAACTCCGTCAGGATTATTTTCTTCAATAACTTTTGCTAATGCTTCATAACCGCGAACTGCTAACGCTTCATCAAGACTTTCAGCATTGATTCTTCCGCAATTCTTAAGAGCGGTTCTTGTTTGTTTAGCATAGAAATTGATATCATCATTTTTATGAACATGTTCACCTGATTTAGGATCTGTGTATAACAGTCTTTCAACAGGTTTGTCGTTCTTAACGTGGCTTTCAAAAATTTCTTCTACATCTGATTCTTTAACTTTTACATAAGTAACGTGTTTATCTGGAATGATAACCAAAACGCCCTGTTCACAGAAACCGTGACAACCTGTAGGAACAATAGTCATTTTGTCGTAATCAGTCAATGTAGAAACGCTTGCCCCTAATTCTCTAAACTTTTCTATAACCTTAAGTGAGCCGTTAGCAACACAACCGGTACCTGCACAAACAAGCACTCTTAAACCTTGTGCCTTAACCGCTGCCTGTGCTTTTGCCTGTTCTGCTTTAATATCTATTGATAATGCCATTATTGCCCCCTTTCTTCGCTTAAAAGGGTATCTAAAATAATGCTTATTGCATCTGATGTCATTTGAGGATGAACCTTTTCATTTATCATAACAACAGGAGCAAGCCCGCAAGCACCCAAACAACTTACGGTTTCAAGTGAGAACAAACCATCATCACTTGTTAGTTTACCTTCTTTAAGATTTAATTTGTTTCTTATAGCGTTGAGTACAGGCATTGAACCACGAACATGGCATGCTGTCCCATCGCAAACTTTAATTTCATATTTACCTTTCGGTTCTAATGAAAACTGTGCATAGAATGTTGCAACACCGTATACGGTTGCAGGTGACAAATCGTCAATCTTTTCACCTATGTATGTCATAGCATCTTCAGGAAGATATTTATAGATTTCCTGAACATTTTGCAACATAGCGATTAAATAAGATTTTTTGTACTCATACTTCTCGAGAATTTTGTCAATTGCTCGGAAGTCAATTGCTGTGCTACTTCCAGTCATTTATTTCTCTCCTAATACCATATATTGCCAATGTGTAAATCACAATATAAATGTAACATGAACATAGTTTAGTGGCAAGGGAGCATGTGCCGTAGATTATTTAAGCTATAATATAATAATGGAACTTGAATTAGTAATCGAGAAATTGTCATCAGACGGCAAAGGTATAGCACACCACGACGGTGCTGTCGTGTTTGTTGATAAGGTTTGCCCTCAGGATAAAATCAAGGCAAAGATAGTCAAACAAAACAAAAGCTTTTGGATAGGCGAACTTGTTGAAATACTTGAAAAATCACCCCACAGGGTAAAACCCTTCTGCCCGATGCACAATGTTTGCGGAGCGTGTAACCTGCAATTTATCGACTACGATTACCAGCTCGAATGTAAAAAAGAGATGGTTAAAGATGCTTTCAGAGGAACGGATATTGAAGTCAAAGATGTAATTCCAAGCCCGCAAATAAAAGAATACAGACATAAAATACAGTACCCTATCCGTCAGACACAGGTTTCCAAACGCATACTTGCAGGGTATTTCAAACCAAAATCACACGATATTGTAAATATAAAATACTGCCCTATCCAGCCTGCAATATGTGACGAAATTATTGATTTTGTAAGAGAAACCGCGCCTATGTACGGGATAGAGGGTTATGACGAAAAGAACCACAAAGGACTTTTAAGACATGTTGTTATCCGCTCGTCCGCAAAAACAGGGGATAACCTCGTTATACTCGTTATTAATTCAAACAAACCAAACGAAAAAGTAAAAGACTTCGCACTCAAACTCTACGACAGGTTTGATAAAGTAACAGGGATCGGGGTAAACATCAATAACAAACAAACGAACCTCATTATGTCGGACAAAACAATTATCCTTTACGGGAAAGAATATATCGAAGAAGATTTATGCGAAGTAACCTTCAAAATCGGTGCAAACACATTCTTTCAGGTTAACCCGAAAAGCGCAGAAAATATTTTTAAATATGTAAAAAATCATATTAAATCTAATTATAATACCCCTAAAATACTTGATGCTTATGCGGGGATATCCGCATTCGGTCTTGTTATGGCTGATATTGCAGGGAAAGTCGTATCAGTCGAAGAGAACAAAGCATCAGTAGATTTAGCAAAAGAAGTCGCAGCGGCAAACAGAATTAAAAATATCGAATTACACTGTGAGGACAGCGAAAAGTTTTTTGAAGAAATATCAGAAAACACTTTTGATATAACAATACTTGATCCGCCAAGGAAGGGCTGTACGGAAAAGACACTTGAATACGCACTCAAACTCACAAAATCACAGATAATATATGTGAGCTGCAACCCGTCAACTCTCGCAAGAGATTTGAAATACTTAACGGAACACGGCGGAACGGTTAAATTCGTTCAGCCTTTCGATATGTTCTGCCATACAAACCATATAGAAAATGTTGCGATTATTTCTTTACCTTCTTAAGGAAAGAAAAAGTTTTATCAACATACGGGAAGTAGGCAAACCGTTCAAGAAATCCGCTTACCTTTTTAGTGACAGCATTGTCTTTAATCTGTCCTTCCATAATTAGTGCCATTCTGGTATTAAATGATTTCGGATAAAGTTTTCTGTATTCTGCGTTTGTTTTTGCATACATAATCTTATCCGACCATTTTGCTTTTGGGGTAACCGCATCCATTTCCAAACGGTGAGCATCAATTATTCGTCTGCGTTTTTCACCCGTACGAGGATAAAGTTCGTCAAACGATTTTTCAAACTCTTTCTTTTCAGGCAAATCTTTCATGTTTCTGTCGTCAGGAATTTCCGTTGCGTTAATACACTGTTTCATCAAACGGAGTGCAATACTTGACCGTGCCTCGAACTGTGCCATTTGTGCATAATGCTCGGTTAAAGGAAAGAAAACAGGTTCTTTTGTTTCTTTCATTACCTCATCACTCAATTCCGATGTTTTCTTTATACCTTTTTTTATTGTGTCATCAAGTATCACTTTTGCAACAGAAGGGTTTTTCTTCCCTTCGGTATAAAAACCGGTCATTGCCTTTTTATATTTATCATCATTATTCTTATAAAATCTGAATGCGTTAACCGCATTAGCTCTCACAACATTATAATCCATCATATCCCCTTTTATGATGTTAACACAATCTACTAATTATACTACCACAAAAACCGTTTCTAAAAAACGCTTTTCCCGTTACAAAGGAACTTCAAAAGTTTTCCTTCATAATTACGGGTTATTTCGTACAGGTAATTATTTTGCGGGTTAGAAGCCGAAACATATTCTTCTGTTTTGACCTGCAAGCCGTCTACAATCTTGTTGATGATTGTTCTTACATAAGACTCGCCGTCTTTAGACTGAAAATGTTCAACCTGTTTCCCTTTGGAATATTCAAACCACCAGTTTTCGATAGGATTACCCTTTTCATCAAATTTATCCTGTCTGATGAATCTGTCATGCTTAAGATCATATTCTTTGTGCAGGATTCTGACATTATTGTCATTGTATTCATCAGTAATACGATACCCTTTTCCAAGTACCGTTTTTGTAGTATTCCCAAAATTTATCTCGTTATTATATATCCTCATACATGCTCTAAAACGCGAACAAAAATTAATTTGCTAGTCAACTAATTTTTTCGCATCTCCTCCTCTAAAAAATATTATACCAAATAAAAACCCTTTCGCATATGGAAGAGATGGAGAGTTTGCGAAAGGTACATCATAAAATACTTAAATCAAAGAGATACGATTATATTTAACTAATTTTTATAAAAGGGGTTCGGCTAAATAAAGGCAAATTTAAAAAAAAAAGAACATTGAAACAAACTGCCAAACCCCCCAACGCTCAGAAAGGAGGTGAGCCTAATCTTTTAAAACTTTTTTCATATCGTCATTCCTTATTTCCCTAATCCTTACATTATTACTATAAAACATGACTATGACAGAAACGGTCGTACTAAAATATTTTTTTCTCATGCTAAAATAAATATGTGAAAAATAAGGAGAGAATTATGCCATACACACAAGCAAGACTAACAATAGAACTGGACGAAGCACAAAAGAACGATTTACAGTCAAAACTGACAAATGCTGTCGGGAATGCATTTTCAAAACCAGCTGCATACATTATGACAGAGATTGAAGACAAATGTTCACTCTATATGGGCGGAAACAAACTTGATAAAGGTGCATATTTGTCAGTTAGTCTGTTAGGCATGACAACAAAACAGGCATGCGAAGGTCTTACACAGCAAATTTGCTCAATTTTGAGTAACGATTACGGAATCGACGGCAAAAATGTTTATGTAACATACCACCCTGAAAACCTTTGGGGCTGGAACAATATGATGTTCTAGGGGTAAATCTTTTATTATTTTTAACCTCTCTTGCGGGAGAGGTTAAATTTTTATATATTTACCCCGCAAATAATATTTTTACGGGTTTATATATAGACATAAACCTTAAGGAGTTATTATGCAAATTTGCCCCGTCAACCGAACATATTTTTACGGTAACAATGCCCCAAAACGAATTATAACCGAATCACGCAACGAGAACACAAAAGACATCGACCTATTGCCGACAGAAGAAATGATTCGCAGAATCAATGATGAGGACAAAAAAGTTGCACTCGCAGTAGAAAAAGAGATACCAAATATTGCAAAAGCTGTGGACACAATCGCAGAACAGTTCAAAAAAGGCGGACGGTTGTATTATTTCGGAGCAGGTACATCAGGCAGACTCGGGATATTAGACGCATCAGAATGTCCTCCGACCTACGGGGTTAAACCTGATTTGGTACAGGGTTTTATAGCAGGTGGTGAAACTGCCATCAGAAACGCCGTTGAAGGTGCTGAAGATAACTACGGTTTCGGGCTTGATGATGCAAATGTTTTGGGTAAAAACGATGTTTGCGTAGTTATATCGGCAAGCGGAAACCCTAAATATTTGATGGGAGTACTGGACAGGGCAAAAGAGAGAGGGGCAAAAACGGTTGCAATAACATGTAACCCTAAAGGCAGAATTTTAGATGAATCAGATATCGGTATTTGTACTGTTGTAGGCCCTGAAGCGATAACCGGTTCAAGCCGTATGAAAGCGGGAACGGCGCAAAAGATGGTACTCAATATGCTCTCAACAGGGGCAATGGTAAAGACTGGCAAAACATACGAAAACTATATGATAGATGTAATGCCGACAAACCTTAAACTGAGAGACAGAGCGACAAGGATTGTTTCCGAGCTTGCGGAGGTCGATACCCAACAGGCACGACAGACTTTGAATAATGCCGACTGGAAAGTTAAAACAGCAATTACTATGCTCAAATCAGGACTTGATAAAGACGAGGCAAACGAACTTTTAGAAAACAATGACGGAGTTTTGAGAAAAGCATTGAATATTATCGGATAATTAGGTTTTAATCCGTTTTTAGTGTAGAATAATTTTTATGAATAAGATATCGGCTGTTACAACATATAGACTTGCGAGCATAGTGTTGGTTATGTTAACCTTAGTTTTACCTTGCTGTGCTCAGGAAATACAATATGACCAAAAACCGGAACAGCAGGAAATCTATTTAAATATAAATGCCCCGTCAAAACAGTATAACCTTAAAAAGACCGATTATCGGAACAACCCCGACATGCAGCAGTATGATGATGACGAAAAGATGCCGATAGAATTTATGACTTCCCCGCTCAGAATATTGAAACAATATCAAAATGACGAGTTATAACCTGTTTTTATAGATTAGAAGTCCGCAGAAAACGGGTAACAAAAATATTTTTTACCATTTTTATTCTTAGTATGAACGATATATCTTTCACATCGAGAATAAACTTTGTAAACACCAAGACCTTTGACGAATGTTTCAGAAAAGGTGATTATGTTGATTTTCGTGCAAATCATGATTTGACGGCACTTGATATGATAACGGTTAAGGCTGTTGAAAAAATGTTCGGGAACAAGATAAAACACCCGAGGTTAGATGTTTTGAAGTCAGACGAGTTTTACACAGACACCGTAAGAACCTGCACCGCAGGCGGGGTAGTCAACACAAAAACGGGAGAAGCGGCAGGGTTTCATATATATGACAGTCTGTTCAATTCGGAAAAGGTTGACGATATTTTGGAAAATATTTTCGGACGGGTTGAGAACCCTGACAGAGCCTTGATATTAGGAAGTAAACATCTCAGAACATCAGTATATTCTATCCCGATTTTCCAAAAAATTCTTGACGGGATAATAAAGAGAGTGCCGAATGTAACTGTTTTCAGAGAACACTCGTTACCATTTTCTGAAAGCAATATGCACTATTCACTAAAAAACGACACATGGACAATACAATCTATGTACCGTCCGCTGACCGATTATAAAGAGTTTGATATATCATCAAAAGAAGAGCTGGACAAATGTTTCAAAAAGGTAAAAATCGCTGACGGTGACATTTTGAGCTTCGGCGAGGTGACAAAATAGCACCTGATATCCGATTTATTATTCTTTCCCTGTTAAACTTTTTTCTGATAAATACCTTTATACACCTGAGTAAGAGGGTTAAGGATACCTGAATCTTTTACGGGTTTTTCAAATTCATAAGGATCTGTAATAAAATAGGCATTTGGTTTGAGGGTACGCACTATATTTGACAATGTTTCCATATACTCGTTTTCCGATACTATGTATGGCAGCACATTATTCGCAGATACAACATCAAAGTTTCTGTCGGGATATTCTTTTATAACATCCTGAACCCGACTGTCCCATCTTGCTTTTTGAGGATTGCCGTAGGTTTCTCTGACAAAATCAAATATTTCGTCATTCACTCTGGCGTGGCATGCTTTCACCTTTGGATTCTGTATAAAATCGATGAGCAGGTAATGAGAATTCTTTTCATTTTGTACTTTCGGAGCAAGCCAATCGCTATATGATTCTTTGACAAAAGATGATTTTGCAAATCGGGGATAAACTTCATAGTCAAATAAATCAGAGAAGGCAGATTGTTTGAGCTTTTGCAGAGAGGGTTCTGACTGCAGATCAACGACATGCAAATCCAGATTCGCTTTAAGCGGTTTGTCTTTTAAAATACCTTTTATTGAAGCAAGGTAGGAAAACGGTTCCTGAGAGTTCCCAATACCGATTATCAATATCTTTTTTTGCTTGTTGTCATTTTGTTTAAATAGACGAAAGAATGTATTTTCCACATTACAATATGCACCTGAAAGCAGGGCAACCGCACCGCGTCTGAAATAACAGGATTTCGTGCTGTTATATTTATAAAAATCGGGATGAGCCGTAAAAGTCGGTTCTTTCTTACGGCAGGAATACGGATTATTGACAGTTGAACTCATAATCGGTGTAACTCGCATATTTGAATTAAACCCCATAAAGATATTTTTGCAAGGGAAAGCTCTTTCAGTAAAAACCTCTAACAAACTTTGATTTTCGTATAAACTGCAATTATATCAGACCTGACTAAAGCATGTACTTATTAAGTATCTTGTCAAAATCGGATACGGATATGAAAAAATCTACATCTGCGCCGTTTGAATATTTATTTGCAGGGAACTTGTCGAATAATCTGTATGCTTTTTGGTTTCGTTTGTCTGTTGTCCAACTTATTGTATTCAGCCCTTTTGACTTTGTTTTCTCTGAGATACGTAATGCCATATTAAGCAAGGTTTTTACTGTCATTTTGGAATCTTTTATATCGGGGCTGACAGCGAGAAAGTTTATATATGAATTGGACCCGTTGTAGGATAATGAATAACAACCTAAAATCTTATCCTCTTGCTTAACTACTTCTAACTCCGTATCCCTCACTAACGGACAATATTTCTGAAGCAATAACCATATCTTTTGGGATAAATTTTCATAGAACCTGCCAAAAATATTTTTTTTACCTGTCAGACCTGCAGTACCTGCAGACTCGTTAAACGAATCAACAAAGAAGTTCAGCACATCACTAACCTCCTGTTTCCCGTTAACACTTTTAAATACAGGCTCCGTCGGTGATGCTGAACCACCGCCATAAACCCCAAACCTTTGTCTGGATAGATTTTGCCTTATATTCTGCACACAATTTGGTCTTATTTCTATCATAGCAATTCCATTCTAAATAATAGAAAAACTCTAAATCTAAAAATTGCTTTTTAATTTACTATTGCAAAATTCTAACTTGGGGTTATATAACAGTTCTATAAAAGCTTGCAGTTTGAGTGATATAAATAGTTTGTATGATAATAGCCTAAACTATATATTTTAATTTCGTAAAAATTAACCTTAAGTCACTTACTCTTATAATTAATTTTATTTAATTTTCTTCTGCACGTAAACGTTATTATCTTTGAATGTTACTATAAAATACATTGAATCTATATATCTATCATAATTACTTGGGAATGGTCCAAACGGAGAAGAATCTTCAATAGTATTAATAACTGAGGATGAAGGCAGAGAACCATTATTTTCAATTACATCACACGATATCAATTCCCCAAATTTGGAAATCCCACATAAAACTCTATACGAGCAAGAAGAACCTGTGCCTGCCCAATTTTTTTGAATTTTTTTTCTTATGTCATTTTCATATGAATTTGTAGCCACGTTAGTCGTATAATTGTTGCCATTACTCACTTTTTGTTGATGACCATTTTTATAATTCTCATATTTTTGCTTTAATTGATAATACTTATCTTTAATTTCTTGTGAAATATCACCTGTTATTGAATATCTATATGCTCTATTTATAAAAATATCGTATGATTTTATTGCTTTTTCATAATGCATTAAAGCACTTTGTTTTTCGCCGAGTTTGTACTCATTATCAGCCAATAGTTCTAGTACTGGGACATCAATTAATTCTGCAGTTTGATTCGTTGGAGGTTTTGTAAGAGGCAAGGCTTTTAAACAATATGTTTTAGAATTTTGATATTGCCCAAGTTTATAATAATTCTTAGCTATGAGTAAAAGATAATTGGGAATATATGCTTTTGGCCCTGATGCTTTGCTATGTTTTGCATAGTCAATTGATTTTTTTGCGTAATTTATTGCTTGAGTATAGTTACCTTTTTTTTCGCTAGCTAATGCATAGTTAAAAGCATTAGCTGAAAGAAATGAATCTTTATCCTCATGAAGATACATCTGACAACCATTATCAAAACCTTTAATAATTAGTTCTTCATTTCTAGCAAAATTTACATTATTTTCACTATTTCTATAAATTTCATCCAAAACGTCAGAACAATTAATATTCTCTCCCTTTAATTCAGAAGTTGTTCTATTTGACAAGTAAAAATTAACAAGCATAAGAAATAAAAAACAAATAAAAATAACCCCAAATATTAGAAAATATTTGCTTTTATATGTTGGTTTATTAATACATTCCAACACATTCCCACATTTAGGACAATGAGTACAGGAATCATCGTTTATTTCCTCATTACATCTTGGACATTTTCTTAACATATACATCACTTTCTTTTTTTTGATTATACTTAATTTTTTGACATTTTTCAATAAAACAGTAATTATTGAAGATTATTTTAATTAGCAAACATTCTATTTTGGTTAACACCATTTTAATTTTCTAAAAACATACAACAAAGCCCCCAAATGGTGCCGCGTCTCACTCTGCCGCAGCAAAACGATTAAGTATCGTTTTGCGAGAGGGCGAGGCTTGACCTCGCTCCGAGACAAGTGCTCATTCTTTTGCAATAAATTGCAAAAGAATGGTGCCGCGTCTCAAGGACTCCGTTTGCGTACTCAAAATGATTAAGTATCATTTTTGAGAGGAATACATTATAACCATAAGACTGACAGAATAAGCAAATGGAGGGTATGGCGAAGCCATACTTCCGAGACAAGAGCTCGTTTTTTATTCTTTCAGAATAAAAAATGGTGCCGCGTCTCGGAATCGAACCAAGGACACAGGGATTTTCAGTCCCTTGCTCTACCAACTGAGCTAACGCGGCACATATTGTATGCTTTTATATTTAATTTTCGGCACAAAACTATAAAGCTCTGTAAGATTATTCTATAATATAAAGATTTTTAGTCAAGAAAAATTTATTCTGTCGGTGTATAATTATAACATCAGGAAAATAAGGATGATATAATGAAAAGATTTTTGTTGATTTTAGGATGTATGTTATTTATTTTATCGGTTATGGCAGAGGAGGTTAATACAAATCTCCAATCGCCAATAAATGATATAAATTTAGAAACCCAGACAAAAAAGACCTATAATCTGGGTGCACCAAAGTTTGACTCCGCTACAGACTATAATAAAGATATTTCTAAAAGTGAACCACAGGATTTTTCAAAACAAAATCCTAACACAAAGCGCAGTGCAAAATTTGGGAAGAAAAAAACATACAAGGATTTTTCTGTAGGATCTGAAAGCACACAAACAACGACATCAGATACTTATAGCAGTTCCAATACCGTTTATTCCGAATACGAAAAGAAAAATTTTAAAATAAATTCTTCTTATACAAAAAACACAACCCAAAATCAGGCAGGTCAGGATAAAGGTACGTTATCAGTTACTCCGGAATACAAATTAAACAACCATGTTTCTGTTCAAAACAAATATTCCACAAACATGAACGACAACAGTAATAAAGGCGAAATAAAAATGAATATAAAACCGTTCAAAGATGACAGAATGAACATGGGAGTCGGGGTAGGACAAAAATACAGTGAATCGGGTACCAGTTCACAGGTTAATTTTTCCACTAATTTCAGATGGTAAAATCTATGTAGCAGGAGCAAGGAACAATGTCACGTTTCTGCCTTCAAGTTGTGGTTTCTTTTCTACCATAATGGTATCGCCTTCAAGGTCGGTCATAAACTTGTTAGCCAAATCAAATGCAAGGTTTGAGTGTTGCATTTCACGACCTCTGAGCATTACAACTATTTTTACCTTGTTCCCCTGTGATATAAACTTGTTGATGTTTTTAATTCTTACCTGATAGTCATGGGTATCTATTTTGTATCTTACCTTTACCTCTTTGACATCAACAGTATGTTGTTTTTTCTTAGCTTCTTTAGCTTTCTTTTCAAGCTCATATTTGTATTTACCATAGTTTAAAATCTTTGCAACAGGCGGTTCCTGATTCTGGCTGACAACAACCAGATCCAAATCTGCCTCTTCTGCCATAGCTAATGCCTTTGAAGTTTCTACAACTCCGTGGTTTTCACCGTTTTCATCAATTAATCTTACTTCCGCAGAACGAATTCTTTCGTTCATAATCACTTTATCTTTACTGTTATCACGGCCTCTGTTATTGGCGTATTTGTTATCTGTAGGTGCTATGGCTGTTCTCCTTTACTTTTGTACTAACCTTTTATTTTCTTAAGTGGTGCAAATAATTACATTTACCCCACCCTAGTGTAACAATATTACCATATATATCGTTTTTTTTAAACATGGGGCATGCCTGAACCACTAAAATTTCACCCGTATGGTGTAGATATAACTAAAAAACGGCAGGAAATTCCTGCCGTCTTTTTTGCACATTAGCCAATAGCCTGAATCTTGATTTGCCCTATCGCATCCCAATTTTTCACTATGTGCATTTTCCTATAATCCACATTTAGCTGTTGTTATTATCTTCCTGTATCCACTTATAAGACAACAAACTTGTTGAGTCGTCGTCTTTCTTATCATCACCGTAGAACAATGATGTTCTGTTAATCATATGGTTAAGGTCTTTTTGTTTACGGTTTTCCATTTTAGACTGCAAAATATATGCCTGAACTTCCCCACTTGAAACATAACCGTCATGGTTTGTATCAATATCCGTAAAGTGGTCTAAAATAGTTGATTGCGCATTTGCAGAAATGCCTGACATACCGCCGAGAGAACTTACCTGATCTCTTGTCAGACCTTTATTTGTCATTTGATTCATCAGTTTATCAACTTCTTTATTTGATAATTTGCCATCACTATTTTTATCCAAAGTTCCGAAGTTCTGGGATAAATATGATGCAAAAGTCGTTCCGTACGGGCTTGCTAAAAGGTTCGTATTTGTCATTGCCTTTGACAGATTCTTTTGGGTTAATCCGCCTGAATACATATTTGACAATACGGCATAAGAATTCCTTACACCTGCATTCACTCCCGCAAAAAGGGACGAAGCACTAAAATTTGCCATGGGGTAATCTCCTGTATATTTTCTCTACCTTCACTAACATCTTAATGATAATTTTTAAAAAATCAACCCTTTACATGTATGATTTTTTTGAAGGGTAAATTTGTGCTGTCAGCAAATGTCTAAATAATTATTCTGATGATAGAGAAAACCTCTCTCAGCCCCGGATAGTGGTTTTTGTTGTATAACTCAACGAACTTCTCATAACAAGTAGGTGCGAGTTCTTTTGTCTTTTCTATATCGAGGTAAACCCCCTCAACAAACCTCGCAAACAATTCACACGGCTCGTTATAATACTTTGACAACTTGTTTATGCGTCGTGATATTTTGGCGCGTTTTCGCTGTTTAGATTTCAGCTTCAGATAATCAACAAAAACCTCAGGTATATCAGGAAAATCAGCCCTGACTGCAGACACGGAATACACCTTGCTAGTGTTCCACGACTGAACCTTTACCCTGTCATATTTTTCCAGATACCTCAAATCTGACCAGCGGGAATAACTTCTGAATTCTTTAAACCTCTCGCTGAGCGAAAACTTGGGGTAAGTCATTTTGATATTATCAGCAAGCGCTTTTATCCCTGTTTTCAGTTTTTCGCGTTCGGCAGTCAGTTTTTTGCAGAGTGCGTTCTCATCAACATACATTGTAACCGCCAAAAGTTCATCTCTGATAACCTCGTTATCTTCCCCAAACAGTATTGTGAGGTCTTTCAGCTTTTTATCAAGGTTATAATGTACATAGTGTGCAAACTCATGCACAAGCGTTTTGACAGCGCTTGTATCATCGAGGGTTTTTGACACATCAATACGGCCTTCCTTAAAAAAGCCACGATTTCCCCTCGCTTTGGTAAATGTTTTTACATCTAACCCGAACGAAGAAATATACCTTATCAGTTCATCTTTTATTAGTGTTTTGTTTCGTGTACCAACCATTGAAGATATTCTTTACTGCAATCAACTATAGGTAATGCTATAATTTCAGGAACCTGATACGGATGTAAATCAGAAATAAGGTGCTTGATTGGCTCAAAATTTATCCTGAGAGTCTTAATCATTAATAAAATCTCTTTTTCTTTTGCCATTTCACCGTCCCACGAAAAGACCGATTCAACTCTATCTATTGCACTAACGCAAGCTGCAAGCCTGTGCTTAATAATATGTTTTGAAATTTCCTTAGCAACGCGTTTATCAGGTACCGTACAATAAATAACTATAGCATCCATTTTCTTACTCCTTAATCTGTCAATAAAACTATTATAACTTTAAATCACAGAAAAGTAAAATATACTATAAATCAAAAATCTTATCAGGGTTAAGTATATTATTAGGGTCAAACACCATTTTAATTTTTTTCATATATTCAAGCGCCTCAGGTGAAACCGCCTGTGCCAAAAACTCTTTCTTTTCCAGTCCGATACCGTGTTCGGCTGACAGAGTTCCGCCTAAATCGAGGGTAAGCGCATAAAACTCTTTTTTCGCCTTTTCGTAGTTTTCCACTTCCGCAGAATTTTCCAAATCTAACGCGATTTGAGGGTGAATATTCCCGTCCCCGATATGGCCGACTATTGAAATAATAAGCCTGTATTTTTCTGCTATCTCATTTATCCCGCTCACAAGTTTTGAAATATTTTCCCGCGGAACAATCATATCGTTAGTGAGAACATCCGGTCTTAACTTTGCAGTAGCACCAAAAGATGCGCGTCTGCCTGTCCATATTTTTTCCTGTTCTTCTTTATTTCGTGCTATCACAATATCAGTCGCACCCGACAATCTCAACACGGTTTCCAGCCGCATTATCTGTGTTTCCATAGAGATATTAAGCCCGTCAACCTCTATAATCAAAGCCGCTTCCTTATCAGTCAGCAAACCGCACGGATAAAACTTCTCAACCGTTTTGATTGTGTTTCTGTTCATAAAATCAATCGTAGACGGATAAACATTCTTATCTATCATATTCGTTACGGAATTTGTAGCATCCTCAACATTGTCAAAATATGCCATAACAACATTGGTAGTTTCAGGCTTAGGTATAAGTTTCAAAGTTGCCTCAACAACAATCCCGAGCGTACCTTCACTTCCGATAAACAACTGTTCAAGATGGTAACCTGTTGCATTTTTGATTGTATTAACACCAGTTTCCATAATTCTGCCGTCAGCAAGCACCACCTTAAGCCCAAGCACATAGTCTTTTGTTGTGCCGTATTTGAAGGTCTTAGGCCCGCCCGCAGACTGTGCTATCGCACCACCTACTGTTGATACCTTTAAATTTGACGGATCAGGCGGGAAAAACAACCCAAACTTGTCCACTTCTTCCTGCAATTTTCCGACAACGACACCTGCCTGAACCTTTGCTGTCATATTTGTTTTATTAATTTCCAAAATGTTATCCATCTTGGTAAAATTAATGATTATCCCGCCGCGTTTCGGAATACACGCCCCGACGAGATTTGTACCCGCACCGCGCGCAACAACGGGGATTCTGTTTTCATTTGCAAAACGCATTATAGACTGTATTTCCTCTATCGTTTCAGGGAAAACAACAACATCCGGCAACACATCGGACTGCACATCATTTGTGCCGTCCTGTGAATAAACATAGCATTCCTCTATTGCCGACAAGACATTCTTCTTCGGCAAAATACTTTCTAATTCGGCTTTTATTTTTGATTTTGTTACCATAGTTGAACTTTATTACGCGTAACTCTGCGGGGAATCCCCGCATCATTACCTTTATAACATTTCCCCGCCTTTAGTCTTCGTTGATAAAGGAGGTGAGCTTATCAATGCTTGCGTTTAATTTTTCCATCTTCGCATCAATTTCACTCATCTTTGAGTCTAACACACTTGAATCATTTTTTGCAACCAGTTCAAGAACAGTCGTTAACTTTTCATCAAGTTTATTCAGTCTTTCTTCCTGATTTGAGATTAACTCATTTTGTTCAAGAAGTTTGCTTTCTAATGTGTTAAGAGTTTCGCTGTAATCAATCGGAGCAGGGATAGCTCTTACTTCATCAAGCATTTCTTTGAGTGATGAAGAAACATCATCCGCACCCTGTGCAATTGATACCAAAGAATCCAGTTTTGACTGATTTTCATAAATATTGGTAATTGTTTCACCTGCATTATCAACCCACTCTGCAAGCATAATAAGTGATTGATTAATTACGCTGTTGTAATTATTGCTTTCTGTGAGAGCCGTCTTGACATCATGTATACTGTCCTCAAGACCTTTGAATTTACTTGCAACAGAAACAGATTTCAACTGTTCATCAATTTCTTCAGAAAGCACTTTAAACTCTTTTAATGATGCTTCAATCATATTTGTTGAGTTATCAGAAGTTAACAACAACTTGTTAACCCTTGTGCTGACACTTGTTACATCATCCTTTAATTTTGCCAGTGTATCAGATATATCACATTCGTCAATCTTGTTGAGTTGTTGTTTCATGGAATCAACCATCACAATAACCCCGTTCAATTCTTCGGTAAATTCTTCAGAATTGACAGATACACCGTTCTGAGTAAGTTCGTTCAGATAAATTCTGATTTTTGCAACATCAGATTCAATATCCTGCATGCTGTATGTATAATCAGATTCTTCGTCACCCGATTGAAGAATTGATATATTCTTTTTAATATCTGCAAGGAGTTCTTTTATAGAAATTCTGTCAGGTTCAGAAGTTTCAATTATACTCTTTGTGCATTCTCTGACGATATCACAGAGATCTTCGTTTTGTCTTTTTAATGATTCGCCTCTTGACTGAATTTCCGTAACATTATTTTTTATTTCGTTGATAGAATCTTCAACGGCAAGCTTTTTGGCATTAGACTTTTTAGCATAATCCTGAAGATATTCTTTTATCTCTTTTAACTCGTCCTGAATAGTATCAAAACTAGAGTTATTCAATTCTGTTGCAGTCGTAAGGTCTTTCAATGTTGCTGAAACCTTATCAAGATCTTCATTCTTCGGTATAAGGTTGCCGTCAGTATCTTCTACAAGATATTCCGAAACATTACCGAGCATTGACACAATCGCATTGTAAACATCTTTTCTGAACTGTTGGGTAACGGTTGTGAGTTCATCTCTGTCCTGAGAAGTCTGAAGTGTGTATGAATATTCGTCAACAATTCTGCTGATATTACTGTTCAGGGTGTGTTTCAAATCACCGACAGCAGGCAAGTCTTTCAGTTTCGAGAAGTTTTCCAGCTTAGTAAAGATTTCCATTTCTTCGATTAATTTACTAAGTTTTGAAATGCGTTGTTCTGTCTTAACATTAAGGTTATAGATACCATTTTTAAGCATTTCACATGTTTCATCAAACGCACTGCCCTCAATCCCTGATTGCTCTGCAGATGGAGCGTTTGCCAAAACATTTTCCTGTATTCTTGTAAAAATGTCGATAATACTTCTTCTCAGGTTATCGGTTGTTTTTTCAACAGTTGTACCGAGAATAGTCATATCGTCTGAAAGGTGCTGAACAGCATCGACTGAAACTGCCTTAACAGATTTTTCAAGATATTCAACACATTCTCTCAGATTACTGTTTACATCAGAAATATCTTTTCTTACTGCATCTGTTGATGCAATACCTTGAGAATAAAGGGTTTCAGTAGTATCTTTCAGTGTTACTGATATATTGCGTTCAATCTCACCAGTCATATTCTTGATAATTGCCTGATCAATACCTGCGTTATTTGTTAAGATTTCAAGACGGTTGACTTTTTCAGTGAGTTTTCCCATTAACTCTTTCAAATCTTCATTGATAACCTCATCAATGTTTTGATTCATTGTAGCAAGTTCTTTTTTAACTTCCAGTATATTAGTCTGAAGAATAGTGTATTCATCAGTCGGTTTTGCCTTTTCGTTTGACAACTCATTTACGGCTGTAACAAGTCCGTCTAATGTCTGCAATACATTATAGAACTGATTGTTGCAATCCTCACCGCTTGCCATGCCTGTTTTCACTTCACTAACAAGCTCTTTAACTTCCTCAAACTTACTTATTAAACTCTCAAGATTATCTGTTTTCGCCATCTTTAACCATATCCCACTAAAAAGTCTACTTTAATGATTATATTTTATCATAAACTGAACTTTTTGACAGAGTGTTAAGGAGTTTTAAGCGATTTGGGGAATTTTGGGGCTAAACCTCCTGCACATACCCGAAGGATTTTAAGATATTATCCTTTTTGCGCCAGTCCTTTTCAACCTTTACCTGAAGCCCCAAAAAGACCTTCTTTTCGGTTATTTTTTCCAAATCTTGTCTTGCCTGAGTACCTACGGTTTTCAAAAGACTTCCGCCTTTACCAATCAGAATACCTTTTTGGCTCTTTGTTTCGCAATATATTGTCGCCCTGATTTTATCTATTTCAGGTTCTTCTTTGTATTCATCAACCTTAACTGCGACAGAATGAGGAATTTCATCAGATGTATTTATCAGAATTTTTTCCCTGACAATTTCTTCCACAATAGAGCGCATATTTTCTTCCGTCACTACATCTTCAGGATAAAGAAATTCACCCTCAGGCAAATACTCTTTTATCGCTTCAACAAGTTTTGATTTATTTTTCCCTGTTTTAGCGGAAATTCTGACCACCTGCGCAAAATCAGGATAAAGTTCTCTGTAAGAAATTATATTTTCATCAATTTTTTTTGGTGATGCTTTATCTGTTTTATTCAAAACCATAATGACAGGTGAAGAGATGTTTTTAAGGACATTTTCAACAATCCATTTATCGCCTTTCCCCGCAGGGGTAGAAACATCAACCAAAAACAGAACAACATCGGCATCAGGCACGGACACTTTTGCCTCATCAAGCAAAAATTCACCCAGTTTATTCAGAGGTTTATGCATCCCAGGGGTATCAACAAAAATAATCTGGGTATCATCAGTCGTATATATACCTTTGATACGTTTGCGTGTTGTCTGAGCCTTATTTGTAGCAATGACAATCTTCTGCTCTAATATCTGATTTAAGAGAGTAGATTTCCCTACATTAGGCCGACCTATAATTGCTGTAAAACCTGTCTTTGTCATAACCCAATTTTAATATAAACATCCCCGATTTTTCAATACACACTCAATATATTTACCCCCATTTATACCCCCCTACAAAATAAAAATGCCGATCTATTGATACGGCACATACTCACGCTTTTTATAGTGGAGGAGAAAATAAAGAAAAGAGATTAGATTAGTTACATATTCCATGTACCCATATATACAAAGTATATAACAAATTCGTTAATACCATCGTTACAAAAGTTAAAAATTTTAGGCATAAATTTTGACATTTTTCGATTAAATAATTTTTATTTTTAAAATATCAAATACTCCTAAAACATAGTAGTAGATAATGTTTTACAAATTTACATTTGCCAATTAAACTAGATTTCAGGGCATAATTTTTATCAAAATTTTCAGGGATTTCCCCTATTTTTCATGTTAAGACATGTTACAAAAAACATGCTAAAAAAGGCAATTAGTATATACTTTTAGACTTTATATAAATATATAAGAAGAATATTGAGGAGCTATAAAATGAAGTACACACAAGGCGGAACGGCACCAGTACAACAAGGTTTAACAACCCCAACTATTACATCAAATGTAACCGCGCAAAAGACAGAAAACACCGGTTCAACATTTAATGTTGAAGAATCTAATACTGCTCTTCAAAAACTGGGGACAACTGATTTAAGTATTCCGTTTAGTTTTGAAAACTATGCAAACAAATATGTTGCAAGCATGTTCAGATTAAGCGGGCCACTTGATCCAAACGCTACTGTTCTGAGTAAATTTGACGGAGCAACAACAGTTACAATTAATGATGTTCCAAATGCAATACAGAATGATGCTCAGGGATTTCAGGCAAGAATTAAAAAAGAAGTCGGTGATTTATTGAGTGCATCAAGAGGTAAAAACGATTCCGAAACAGGTACTGATGCAATTATCAATGCATTTAACAGTAAATATGGTGATTTTCTGACAGCTTCTGTATGTATTGATCCGTTTGATAAAAAAGGTACAAGACCTTCTGTAACAATCACGCACAATGAAACTCAACAACTTGCAGGATACTTCCCGCACGGAACAACCGTTGAGCAGGTAATGGAACAATCCAGTCAAATGTACGACGGATTGTTATCAGCATAACCAATATAACTATTTATTTTATAACCTCTTTTTGGTATCATTATCACAACAACTGATATAACAAGAAGAGGTTATTTTATGTTTTCAAAAAACAGCATCACCGTAAAGAATATTATTTTCATAATAATGGTAATAATACTTTTGAGATTCTTATCTCACATAACGGCAATCGTTATGTTATTCTTTGCGGCTTATGTGCTTGCGTGCTCACTTAATCCGCTGGTTGATAAATTCAGCACAAAAATGAGCCGGCCGTTATCTGCAAGTATTGTTATGAGCGGAGTTACTCTTATCGTGTTTGCAATAATACTTCCTATAATCGTTATTGCTGTAAGACAGATAGAACTTTTTGTTATGTCCGCGCCGAAACAGTTTGCACTAATCAAAGCATTTGTACTGAAACAGCAGATACTCGGACAGTCAGTCCTCTCAATGATTAACCTGCCTTCAATTGTTGAACCTGTTTCAAACTTTACAAAAAGCATAGTAGAACAGTCGATTGCACTGACACTCAACTTTGCATCAGCACTTGTTTACCTGCTTGCAATGTGTGTCATAACATATTACTTTATTGTTGATAAAGAGCTTATCCGAAAAGGGTTTATGCTGTTGTTCCCCGACCATATAAAACAAAAAGCAGACACCATTATGACAACAATATCTGAAAAAATAGGCCGTTATATTGTTGCACAACTAACGGTTATCGCGAGTGTCGGAATATGCGTTATGATACCGCTTTTATGCTTGAAGATAGACTGTGCGGTTCTTCTCGGGGTAATTTCAGCAATACTTGATTTAATCCCCGTTATCGGACCTACCATTGCAGGAATAATTTGCGTATTTATGTGCTGGAGCTACGGGCCTGTCATTGTCGGACTTATAATCATCTTCTTCCTGCTTGCACAATGGATAGAAAATAATTTTATAAGACCGTACATTTTCGGGAAATTCTTCGACCTGCACCCGTTAATAATCTTCTTTGCACTGTTTGTAACAGCGAAATATTTGGGAATAATCGGGGTTGTATTAGCACCTGCAATTGCCGCTACAATCGCTGTTTTAATTGACGAGTTATACATTAAACCTATTAACAGAAAGACAAACTAAATGAGTGAAACCTATCTGTACAAAAGAAATTTAAACAAAGAAACCGATTATAATGTGTGGTTTGCATTCCCTGAATGTGATTCCTTTTCACTATCATCAATTGGCTATTTATGGCTTTATAAAGAAATTGACGAAAGCGAAAACATTCAGGTAGAACGGCTTTGTACAGATACGGCATCAACCCGTATAAAACCGCAGGAAGTTGATGCCATAGGTTTTTCATTCACATTTGATATGGATTTTATAAATATTTTTAAGATTTTAGAAAGATACAATATCCCTCTCAAATCAAAAGACCGTAACGAAAACCACCCGATTATATTTGCAGGAGGTCCCGTTCTGACTGCAAACCCTGAGCCGTATAAAGATATTTTTGATTTTATTGTAGTTGGTGACGGGGAGGGGATAAATCTTAATGCGATAAATATTTGCAGAGAACATAAATACAAAAAATCTGATAAAACCGCTCTATTAAAAGATCTGTCGACAGTTGACGGGATATATGTTCCGTATCTTCACACACTTGATAACCCTGCAAAAAAATCACATTCAAAACTGTCTGAGTGTATCCACACAGCAATATTAAGTGATAAAAGTTTCTTCCAAAACACATTTATTATTGAAACTTCACGAGGTTGTTCAAATTGCTGCGGGTTCTGTATTGCATCATACCTGAACCTTCCCGTCAGATTTGTAGAATACGAAAAAATAATTGAAACCATTGAACTTGGGCTGAAACATACAAACAAACTTGCACTTCTTGGTGCATTGGTGAGTGCGCATCCGAGATTTGAAGATATCTGTAAATATATCTATGATAAAATTCAGTCAGGACAACCAATTGAAATGAGTATATCATCAATGAGAGCAAACACTCTTACCCCAAATATTGTAAAAACCCTCGTTGCAGCAGGGCAGAAGAATATTACAATAGCAATCGAAGCGGCGACAGAAAGACTGCGTAAGGTTGTTAATAAAAACATAACGGAAGAAGAAATTTTTAATGCGGTAAGAATATCAAAAGAAAACGGGTTGAAAGGCATAAAAATATACGCTATGCTCGGACTCCCGACCGAAACAGAGGACGATGTACAAGAATTTATACGACTGGCAAAAGACCTAAAACGTGAGTTTAAAGGGTTTGATATAACGTTTTCCTTCTCAACATTTGTACCTAAACCGCACACCCCATTGCAATGGACTGCAAGAGAGGATACAAAATCATTGGAGAAAAAAATCAACTATCTTCAAAAAGAGTTTCATAAAATAGGAATTAATGCACGATTTTCAAGCGCGAAATGGGATTACTACCAAACCCTGTTATCCAGAGGGGACAGCACCTTAACCGACTATATTATCGAAGTTTATAAACAGGGCGGAAAAATCGGTGCATACAAATCTGCCGCTAAGAAGTTAAACATCGACACAGATAAGTTTGTCACCCGTGGATTTGATACAGAAAATTTTATCCCCCCTTGGGATATTGTTGATATAAATCCAAGAAGGGATATTTTATTAAAAGAATATAATCGTCTTATGAAGAATGCCTGATTATTGTGGTGGAGGCTGATTTCGCTTAGCAGCTTCTTCTTCCTCTTTTTGTCTGCGCAATTCTTCTTGTTGTTTCATTTCTTCCTGATTGATTGACTTAGAATCATCGCCTGTTTTAAGAGTTGGATCTTCTTCATCAGGATCTTTAGGCGGTTCACCAACATCTTCAGGGTTAGTTCCGTCTACATTTCCGCTATCATCACTAGGAGGAGCGCCGTTAGGGCCGCCTGTACCGTCCGCACCGCCTGCCCCATCAGTTGGGTTCTCTGCTGATAACATTCCTTCACCTGTCGGCTGACCTCCGCCAATACCGTCAAGGTTAAAGTTTAATGATATTTCAGAGCCCGGCCCGAGTCCGCCCGTCAGATTGAGAACATCAGAACCTGAGAATCTTGGTTTCCCTTGTGATTGTCCGCTGGCTGCATTATCAGGAGAATCACTGCTGTCAGAACCTGAAGGCTGTTGTATTGCACCCGGAGTTGTAACAGGAGCACCACCGATAGCGGAAGGAGCACCCGGCTGAATATTCGGATTATTCACATCCATTCCCGGAGCATTGAAAACAGATCCACTCATAGAATTTGGATCAGCATCATTAACAAGACTCGTACCACCGCTGGATGCAGCAGAAGACGAAGCCGTTGTAAATCTTTGGACACCGTTTGGAGTATTTGCACTAGGATCAACACCAAATATACTGTTGGTGTTATACTTCTCGTTAAACTTGGCTGCACTGCCCTCGTCCTGATCAGGAGGGGTTACTTCCACCTGAGGAACACCTGCATTTTGCTCCTCGAGTCGCTTTCGCCTAAGCTCTTCGAGATCGTTTGAATATCCTGTATTAAATGAAATACTCATAACAATCCTTTGTTTTTTGCTCTCTATAAATATAAAGTTTTTCAAAAACCCTCAATTTCAGAGGTTTAGCATGTTGTAACATGTCTTAACATGCGGGGAAACAATAATTTATAGTATAATTATTTTATGTTAAGAGCATTTTTACCGATAATATTATTAACTATATCTAACATATTTATGACATTTGCCTGGTACGGACATTTGAAATTCAAAAGTACCGCATTATGGATAGTAATTCTTGTGAGCTGGGGGATAGCCCTTTTTGAATACTGTTTTCAGGTTCCCGCAAACAGAATCGGGCATGGGGTATACACGGCAGCACAGTTAAAAACTATACAGGAAGTTATAACCCTTGTCGTCTTTTCTGTATTTTCCGTACTTTACCTGAAAGAAGAATTCCGCTGGAACTACCTTGTAGGCTTCCTTTTCATAGTACTTGCGGTATTTTTTATATTTAAAAAGTAGCAAAAATTCTATTGTTACAATTGTTACAAAAAAGTCAATTTTCTGAGAAAAAAATACTTTATATAAGTGGGATAAGTTATAGAGTATTAATACTGTTTCAGAAGATGGATATCTTATAATTGATATTCATATAACGAAATTGTATCGATACATTTATAGAGTATTATCGAAAATTTAATATAAAGGGAATTACTATGTCGATTGGAGCAAAAGACAAGATTGACAAACTTCTTGTCAAAAAGTATGCACAACAACAGGTGGACAATCACGAAATGGGCGTAACCGCCATGGTCTCACCTGAGAAGATGATGGACGCAATGAACGATTATGCGGCAGTCCACAGAAATATAATGTTTATGTCCAACAGAATAAACGATATATGTGCCGGCTTAAAGGCAAAGGCGAGGTACAGCAGCCACTTGCAGGCTCGGGCCTCATAACAGATTTTATATTTTTTATACCCCATCCCCCAAATAAAGAAACGGCGAACATTTTGTCCGCCGTTTCATTTTTTAATTTATAACTTATTTACTTCTTTAAGAAATCAGGGATTTCAATATTAGTAAATGTGTTTGAAGTTATAGGAGGTAAGGCAGGACCTTGTGCTCCTGAAGCGATTGTAGATGTTTGAGTTGAATCGCTGCTGCTTCCGCTGCTGAATGGTGAGAAGATTGAACCTATATCAGGAGTATTCAATGCTCCTCTTGATGAAATAGCAGGAGTTTGAGGTTTCAATTCAGAACCTGTAGCAATAACGGTGATAGAAATTTCACCTTGGCTGTTATCATCAATTGAAGTACCGATAATAACTCTTGCATCATCCAATACAGCTTCGTTAATCAGGTTGATAGCATCAGTCAGTTCATACAATGTCATATCAGGGCCGCCCTTAACATTAACGATAAGACCGCCTGCACCCTGAATAGATGTTTCAAGCAAGTTAGAGTTGATAGCAATCTTAGCTGCTTCAACTGCTCTGCCTTCACCTGAACCAACACCGATACCCATAACTGCAGAACCTGATGACTGCATTACACTCTTAACATCGGCAAAGTCAACGTTAATCAAGCCCGGACGAGTGATGATATCAGAGATACCCTGAACACCTCTCAAAAGGACTTCATCAACAATAACGAATGCATTTTGTACGCCCATTTTGTTATCAGCAACTTCTAACAATTTATCGTTAGGGATAACCAATAACGAGTCAACAGATTCTTTAAGTTTTTCCAAACCTGCGACAGCCTGAGTCATACGACGTTTTTGTTCAAACGAGAACGGTTTTGTAACAACACCGACAGTCAGGATACCTGCATCTTTAGCAATTCTTGCAACAACAGGAGCAGCACCGGTACCGGTACCACCGCCCATGCCTGCGGTTACGAATACCATATCTGCACCTTCCAATGCAGCTGTGATTTCTTGTTGTGCTTCTTCAGCAGCCTTTTCACCTACTAACGGATCGCCGCCTGCACCTAAACCGTTTGTTAACTTTTCACCAAGTTGCAACTTATTCTTTGCTGAAGAACAAGTCAAAACTTGTAAATCTGTATTCATTACCCAAAATTCAACACCGGTAAGACCTGACTTAATCATTCTTTCAACGGCATTTCCACCGCCGCCGCCTACACCGATAACTTTAATCTTCGCAGGATTAATCACAGGGCTCGATGAGCTATAAGATGATGTATCTGCGACCGGGTCTTTTCTTCCAAAAATATCTGCGCCTAAATTATCCACAATTTAACCTCGCTTTACAGTATCATACTCATAATATATTACCATAGTATTGTAAATAGGAAAAATAGTAAAGAAA
Organism: uncultured bacterium; assembly: GCA_902765215.1. Classification (GTDB taxonomy): domain Bacteria; phylum Cyanobacteriota; class Vampirovibrionia; order Gastranaerophilales; family Gastranaerophilaceae; genus UBA2883. The sequence continues at coordinate 64,594 of CACWZA010000006.1, forward strand.
TTTTGCAAAAACTTAACATAATATTTCACAAATATTAAAAAATTTTTTTATAAGCATTCTATATACAGGTGAAATTATGCGCATTACTCAAATTCAACCAAATTACTATTATAATTCAAAGCCAACTGATAACCACAAGTTGAACTTTTCATCTAACCCAAAATCTAACCTTTTGGGATTTCACTATAAAGATTTTTACATAAACATAGAGGGCTACGGCAAAAACAAAGACTGGGCAGAATCAATTAAAAAGACTGCAAATCGTGCCGTAAAAGATATTCAGCAAGACAAAACCGCAGACGAAATATTAGTAAATATTGCAAAAGGCACAAGAATTGCAAACGGCTTCAGCAAAAACATAGTAAAACGGCAGCACACAGGTATAATAAGAACCGACAGACTTGGCTACGGCAAAACAGGGGAATGGAAAGAAATAGAACTTGTAACTCCTTTATCAAGACAATATAAAACCTACGAAAGTAAACTTATACCTGTTGCAGACAAACCGTTAAAATCACCTTATAGTGATATTGATACTGCAAAAATTGAAAGAGGAAACTGGATAGACTACGAGGGAAGAATAGTCCATCCTGACAATAAATATGTAAACAACGCATTAGACAGAGTTGGAGAAAAATATTCCGGACTAAAAAAAGACTACATTTCAAAACCGGAAAACGTAACAGAAGCAACTCTGCCTCTGATAAATTCAGATATAGCAGAAATAAGATGGATAATGGCTCATTCTATGCCTTGGGAAAGGGGCAGCGATGCCATATCTAACGTATTTACACGTTCACTATACAAATCTATGGGGATAAAAACCTACCCGCTAAAACAAGGTATCTCTCTTGATTTAGAAGCATTTTACACCCCGCTGGATAAATACAAACAAAATTTTGCCACCTACTTTGAAAAAGCACCTGAGATAGTAGAATAAATTACTTTTTTTAATCTACTGTTGTCCAATACAATTTAGAAAAATACTTTTTAAATTTTTCAATCGGATAAGCTGTTTCTCTCTCTGTTACCGAATCATACATAGTAACTGTTCTGTCGCCGATGGCAACAATCGCAACATTATGTTTCGGGAAAACACCAAATTCTCTGTCTGCCATAGGGATTTCATCGTTTTTATCTTCTTTCAGAATTGTACCTGCATTTACAACACCGCGCCCTGTTTCTAAGCAGCGTCTTGCCTTCATAATATCCGCATCAGTAATCTTTTTCCCTGACTCTGACATCAGCTTGCCTGTCAATGCATAATAAAACTCCATCGGTGTACCGCTGTCAACCCTTCTGTCCTCACTTCCTCTGTGTTCTTTATAAAAACATTCAGGAAGATTCATTTCTCTGTTAATAAACGCATCAGACTCTCTAAATTTTTCATACGCATAAATCATACCCGCATAATCTGCATCTTTACGACCGAGACGGCTCATATTATGGCTGACGATATCAGCAGGAATAGAATATTTTTTATCAAGCCCCTTAAAATCAACAATACATTTACTTGTATCAAAATCACTCGGCAAAGCATTATCTAACAATCTTCTTCCCGCATTTATTCTCACAAGACTGTTAATAATTCCTGCCGCATAACAGGTTCCTGTTGTACCCTGTCTGATTGGCTTATCAATTTTACCGTCCAGCGGGGCTTCTTTGTATAATACATTATAATCCTGCCCCATACGCACTGTTCTTGTACTCAGATAGCCGCTGCTTACAACAACATCCTGTGCTTTCTTTTCAAAATAATCATCAACATAGCGGTTAACTCTGCCCTTACCATCATAATAAGTTGCTAACAGAACTTCACCGTCATTATAGATTTTTTGCCAGCCTGATTCACTGTCTTTAGAAAAATGTTTTATAATATCGCCGTTAGCATCGAAGGTAAACTCTGACTTGCGGTTAGTATCCTCGATAGTTTTATAAACCATATGCCCATCTTTGTTATAGCGAATGATTTCTTTTGCATAAAACGGGTTTACTGTTTCAGAAGAAAATCTTGTTCCGTTTTTTCTGTACTCAATAATTTTTTCCCCGACATATTCTGCCGCATCAATATTTCCTTCTTTGTTATATTTATAATTAACAACTGTCGCAACACCGTACGGAGTAGTTACGGTTGTGGAAAGAACACGGCCTGCTTTATCGTAAGCAATAAACGCTTTATCCTTTACCATTTCATCAGTATTCAAATCAAAAGCATAAGTATGACTTCTGTTATACACATTTGTTAAATTTTCAGCCAAATCTTCTGTTGCCTGTGTCCATTTCTTGCCCTGATAACGATCTAACCCTTTCAGGAACGGTCTTGCATCTCTCTTTGCATCAGGGGAAGAATATTTAAAATCACCTGCATCAACTATTTTATTCCCATTCTCTTTAAATGAAACAGATGTTGATTCCATATCATCATAATCTGTATCATCAATTAACTCTGTATTAATTCTCGCTTCATCAAACGGAAGATCCGTAGCGGCCAAAGAAACAGGTGAAAATGATGCCAATGCTATCAAACTTGATAACAAAAGATTTTCTGAATAACCCGCTTTTTTAGGCTGATTATCAGACTTTTTGGCAGTACCGCTAAATTTTATCTGTTGTTGGGGTATGATACTTTGTATTTTCATCGGTTAACCTTCCATCTATATAAAACCTCTGAAAATATTTTTTGCCATAAAAAAAGAGCGATTTTCATCACTCTTTTTTATATTTATTAAATCTTACGCGATTTCCGCTTTGTCTTTTTTGGGAAGTTTGACTACCTCCGCCTGATTTCTGTCCTCAACCATTTTCTTGGTTATAACGAACTTATCAATATCGCTCTTAGACGGAATATCATACATAATATCGAGCATGAGTTCTTCAACGATTGAACGAAGTGCACGGGCACCTGTTTTGCGTTTGAGTGCTTCCTGAGCGATGAGCTCAATCGCATCAGGCTCAAATTCCAAATCAACACCATCCATCTTAAGCAGACATTGATACTGCTTGAGGATAGCATTCTTTGGCTCTGTAAGAATCATCTTTAATGTCTTTTCATCTAACGGATCAAGAGTTGCGTAGATTGGAATACGACCGATAAATTCAGGGATCAAACCGAACTTAAGCAAGTCCTCAGGCTGTAATTTTTTAAGCATTCTGGCTGCTTCAATTTCTCGTTCAGCCTTTGTTCCAGCACCTTTTGCACCAAATCCGACAGAAGAACCGTCTTTAACTCTGTGTCCGATGATTTTATCCAAATCAACAAAAGCACCGCCGACAATAAACAGAACGTTACTTGTATCTATCTGGATAAATTCCTGATGAGGGTGTTTTCTTCCGCCCTGAGGAGGAACATTTGCAACAGTACCTTCAATAAGTTTTAATAGTGCCTGTTGAACACCTTCACCTGATACGTCACGGGTAATAGACGTATTTTCTGATTTACGTGCAATCTTATCGATTTCATCAATATAGATAATGCCTCTTTCTGCTTTTTTAGCATCAAAATCAGCATTCTGATACAATCTTAACAAGATATTTTCAACATCATCACCGACATAACCTGCTTCCGTCAATGTAGTAGCATCTGCAACCGCAAACGGTACATCGAGGAACTTAGCCAAGGTTTGTGCCAATAATGTTTTACCGCTACCTGTAGGACCTACAAGCAGAATATTTGATTTTTGGATTTCAACATCTGATGTATCTTTGTTGTGTTCAAGACGTTTGTAGTGGTTGTAAACCGCAACGGAAAGAACCTTCTTGGCATCTTCCTGACCGACAATATGAGCATCAAGGTGAGCCTTAATCTCATGAGGTTTCGGAATATCATCCATTTTTGCTTCAACCGGAGTTTCTTCGTCTTTTTTACCTTCTTTGTCCTTATTCTCAAAGAATTCTTCATCGAGAATTTCGTTACAAAGTTCAACACATTCATCACAAATATATACATTAGGCCCGGCAATAAGTTTCTTTACCTGGTCTTGTGTTTTTCCACAAAATGAGCATTGTAATCTGCTGTCATTTGCCATGATTATCTCCTATAGTGCATCTTTAGTAATAACTTTATCAATCATACCATATTTTAATGCTTCGTCAGGGGTCATGATATAATCTCTGTCAGTATCTTTTTCAATCTTAGCGATATCCTGACCTGTATTAGAAGCCAAAATTTCGTTCAAAGATTTTTTGATTCTGATAATTTCCTGAGCCTGAATTTCGATATCAGTAGCCTGACCCTGAGCACCACCTAAAGGTTGGTGAATAAGTACTCTTGAATGAGGTAAAGCCATTCTCTTACCTTTTGTACCTGATGACAACAGGAATGCACCCATAGATGCTGCCTGACCTAAACAGATAGTGCTTACATCAGCTCTGATGTGCTGCATAGTATCATAAATTGCAAAACCTGCAGTTACACTACCGCCAGGGCTGTTAATGTATAACATAATATCTTTTTCAGGGTTTTCACTATCTAATAACAATAACTGTGCTACAACGAGGTTAGCAACCATGTCATCGATTTGTGTTCCCAAGAAAATAATTCTCTCTCTTAACAATCTTGAGAAAATATCAAACGAACGTTCGCCTCTGCTTGATTGTTCAATTACAACAGGTACAAAACTCATATTTATATTCCTTTCTTTCTGTATAATTACTTAAATATTATATCTTATTTTTTTGCTTTTGACTTCGTAGATTTAGATGTTTTTGTTGACTTCTTTTCAGTGGCAGCCTTTGTTGTTTTTGCTGCTTTCTTTTCAGCTTTTGGCTTAACGAAGTTAACTTTGTTATTATCTACTAAGAAATCAATAACTTTTTCATTCAGAATCTGCTGAGAAATATTGTTCATCATGCTTGGATTTTGGAACATATACTTAGCAAATGTTTCCTTATCCATTTGATACATAGCACTCAAAGAATCAAGTTTAGCGGTTAAAGATGCCTGATCAACCGTAATATTTTCTTCTCTTGCTATTTTATCGATGATTAAAGAATTCTTTATTCTGAATAAAGCATCACTGTTGATGGTTTCCATAATCTTGTCTGCACCTTGCGCTTCAACAGCTTGTTCCCAGGTAAAACCCTGACCTTTAAGTTTTTGCTTATATTCGTCTAATAAAGAATCAGCTTCTCTCTTAATCATTTCTTCATGAATATCAACTTCAACTTCTTCATGAAGTTTATCCATGATTGTTCTTTCAATATTTTTTCTGTCTGCCTGCTCTTTTTGTTTATCGATATAGTCCTGAATATCGCTCTTGAGCTCATCAACAGTTTTGAAAGGCCCGACTTTTTGAGCAAATTCATCAGTCAATTCAGGCAAAACTTTTTGTTTAATTTCGTGAATTGTACATTTGAAAGTTGCAGGCTGACCTGCCAATTTTTTCTCATGGTAATTTTCAGGGAAAGTAACATTTACATCAAATTCCTTATCAAGCGGTTTGTCAACCAACTGTTCAGCAAACCCAGGAATGAAGTTAGAATTTGCCAAATCCATTGTATAATTCTTTGCATCACCATGTTCAATTTTTTCGCCGTTTGAATAACCGTCAAAGTCAAATACGATAATATCGTCTGCTTTTGTATTTCTGTCAACAACGAGTTCCAGCTTAGCAGACTGGCTTAACAGATTGTCTAATGACTTATCAAACGCATCTGCAGGTGTTTGATATTCTTCAACATCTACAGTCATATCCTTATATGATTTCAAAGTAACTTCAGGCTTAAGTTCAATTGTAGCCTTTACTTTAACATCTTTTCCGACTTCAAATTCATAATCATCAACTCTTGGCTGCATAAGAACTTCAAGTTTGTTTTCCATAATAACTTTTTGAAGTGCAGACGGAAGCAAAGTTTCCAATGCTTCAGCGATAATTCTTTCTTTACCTACTTGTCTTTCGATAATATTACGAGGGGCTTTTCCTCTTCTGAACCCCGGAACATTAACGTGTTGAGCGTATGACTTAACTGCTCTGTTATACGCATCTAAACCATCTTTTGCGGGGATTTCTATTTCAACTTTAGCAATATTATGCTCTTCTTTTTCTAAATCGATTTTCATATTTTCACCTTATATACAATTGTAATTACATAGTTAACCGTAATCATACTACAACAAATAAGAATATTAAGCAAGCATAGTGGGAACGATGTCATACAACAGAAAACAGCGGACAAAAATATGCCCGCTGTCTTTCACTTTATTAAAACAGGTTTTTAACTTTTGCCCTGTCTTTCTTGAAGCTCTTGCCAGTTATAACCTGTACCGAGTGCACCCGTAACATTTTTTCTTACCAGAATGTCAGTCATACGGGTAATATCTTTATCATCGACAAGCTTTAAGGAATCATTCATTCTACGCATAAGCATAACCATACTCTCATCAGCCTGTGCTGCTTTTCCTGATGTTACCTTGGTGGAATTTGCACATTCTTCCGAAAAAGATTTAAGGTATATATAATCCCCTGAGAGCTTATGAATACCGTTTGCATCTGCCATTTTAAGCATACTGTCAATAATTTTTGACAATTCTTTAGGGTCAAATCCTTTTTTATCGTTCAAATATTCAAGGATACCCTTCTGTGAGTCCTTTGCTGCCGTGTTAAACGAATTTACGGCATAGAACACATTATTCTGATTAATGTCGCTTAATTGGCTGTATGCGTTCTTATTTGAGTGGAACATAAACTGTTTTACATTTGCTATATCATACAATGATTGCCCGATAGCAACACCGTCAAACTGATAATTTTTGTAATTTGGTTTTATTGAAACCTGCGGGGTATCATCTTCCACAGGTGCAAAAACTTCAATTCCACTCGGATCTTCCGGAGTACCATTTACCCCGCCTGCACCCGAAAAAGCTGCGCCACTAACATTTTTTACTTCCGGATTAAATTCTACCATTCTAACTCCTTTTGCGTTATTTTCTACACGCACTAAAATAATAATACTTACATGTTAACGACCAATTAGTTAAAAACTTTAGTAATATAATAACAAATATTTACAAATAAGTAAAACCCTTTTATATAAAGAATCCCTACCCTAATGCAAAATGATATTTTCAACACAATAAAAAGTCGAATTCTACATAATTTTTCATTAAAAAACAGTCATGACATGGGTTTTAAGATATGGTTTCAACATAAAAAGAGAACAATTATGGACAAAAAAAAAGAGAACTAAAATTCTCTTTTACTTATATTATGTATTTTTGCTTAAGCAATAAATTTATTATGCTACTTTTAATCTGTAATGTCAAGTAAATAATTTTATAAACATACAAAAAGCGGAAAGTATTTAAACTTTCCGCTTCTATAATATATTAATTTTCTGGTTATAGGGAATATTATATATTTACCCCCTTTTGAATTATTCGGCTGGTCGCAGAAGCGTGGTTCTGCTCCACGTTACGGGCTAGTCACTTCGTGCCGTCACCCTACCGAAAATTCAACTATTTGCCGATTGCCCAGCGGAAACCAACTGAAAGCATTACACCGTTTCGTCCGCCGTTTCTTATCATTGCCTGACCGTAACCGGTGAAGCGTTCACCCCAGCGTTTCTGTAAACCGATACCGTATTCTACATAAGGTCTGATACCCATATCAGGTATGCCTAC
>CACWZA010000007.1 GCA_902765215.1 uncultured bacterium
CTTTGTGGTCGTTGTACCTGCGTTTGTCAATGTGCCGTTTACCGTACCGTTGTTGTTAAAGGTACCGCGGGTTACGGTTATTCCGCCGTTGATTATTGTCTGAGCGTCAGTATTTAATACTGCGTTTCTGTTATTAACGGTTGCTACTATTCCGTTTGAGTTAATTTTTACATGTTCTATGTTCAGAGTAGAAGCACTTGCAATATTAAATCCTGTATAATCACCCATATTGATTGTAGAGATTGCTTCTTCTGTTTTTGCACCTCTGACTGTAAATGTATTTGCACCGGTATTACCCAAGTCTTCTGTCACATCATAAACAGACAGTGCATCCGCAGTGACAAAGTTTCTGTTGTTAAGGTTTGCCTGGTTAACAAATGCAAGAGTATCATGATAAATATATGATGTTTCTCCGCCTTCTCTTCTGCTTTCTGTTATACCGATTGAGTCGTTTTCTGTATCTGTTGTAGCCAATCCGAGTTTACCGTATACAATTAACTCAGAAATTACAGTATCTTTGTATTCTGTTGTCCAAGCATTATTTGTACGGGCAACAGCATTATGTCTTTCTTCAGGAGTATAACTTATTTCATATTCATTGTTGCCAAACATTTCTCTTACATGATCAGATAATGCCAACTGTACTAAATTATCATAATCATGTGATACGAGTATCTGAACCTTATAATAAGGATCATCTATATCAGTAAAGTCCATACTGCCCAAAATGTTTATGTCAGATAATGTTATGGTACCGCCCTTGCTTACGGTCTGAAGTTCTAAGATATCGCCATAGTAATCTTCAACATTAAAATCTAATACCAAATTCAAATCATCATTCAGAGTTAAATCATTAATTATCAGAGTTGAAACATTATCATTTGCAACATCTAAAGTACAACCGTTAACAACGAGTTTACTTGTATAATCTATATCACGCAAAAGTTTCATTGTACCGTGATTAAGGTTGATTGTATCAACATAAACTTCACCTGCAAATGTTGTAACATCGGATGAATTAGTGTTTACATTAACAACACCGATTTCACCGCCGATATACCCGTCAATATAAGAGTTATTTACGTTAACTACGGCATCATCATTCATCATTAAAATCAGAGAATATTCATTACCTGTCAGTTTGACATCCTGCAAGGTCAGTTCTGTTTCATTTGCTAATATAAATCCGTCATTACCATTCAAATCTAATATTGATTTATTATTACCTGAAGTTGCACCCTGAATAGTGAACTTGCCTGCTCCTGTTACACCTAACTCGTCTGTCAGGGTATAAACATTTTCAGCATCTGCTGTCACAAAACTGCGTTCCGGAGCAGAACTTTGGTTCAACAATGACAAAGTGTTGAGTTTTGTATCAACAGAATCTCCCGAATAATTTAATGCATTGATTATAACACTGTCATCAATTGTAGTTGTTTTGATAATTCCCAAAGTTAATATTATATCTACAGTATCATAATGATGTGTATAGTATTCACTATCCCAGTCAGATACGTTAGGAATTTCATCAGTATAAGTGTAATCGTTTAATGTACCTGCATTGTATTCTGCTGAAGACAGAGCAAGTTTTAATCCGTTTGGAACAGTATTAATTACTTTAAGTATAGTTCCGACTTCAGGAAGGGTATCAGCCATGTGGAAATTAATATTATTTATAGTCAATACACCGTCAGAATCGTTAGCAACAGTAATTGTATCTGTCTGATTATTTACAAAATCCATATCTAAATCTATACGACCGTTTCCGTTAAGTATGTTCAGATTATGGTTAATGAAATCACCGTCAGATATATTTAATAACCCGCTGTTGAGATTTAATGTACCCTCAATTACTGCACTTTCGTCAAGAACTAATTCTGAATTGATATAGGTTACACCGCTGCCATAAATTGTACCGTCCAAAGTACCTGACAGATATAAACCACCCGCATTGTTAACAGTACCCTGCAAAGTTGCAAAACCTGAAGTCAAACTTCCCGTATTAGTAATATTAATTTCATTTTGCTTAATTACTATACTATCAGCATTTGTAACTTCACCGATAATATTGGTAACCCCTGTGTCACCCGTAATTTTTGATGCCAGATTACCGCCGTTTAAGTTCAGAATACCAGCATTTTTAATACTGTCAACTGTTGTAATATTTCCTGCATTGGTAACTAATGTCGTATTTTCTTTTATATTAACTTCTGACTGACTTATTTCAGCATTATTTATAACAGTTCCAGATTTAATATTAATAATACCGTTATCACCGCTTACAGAAGAATCTAAAGTACCTGCGCTTAAGTTAATAACACCTGCGTTTGTTATACCGCTTCTGATATTCAGGTTAGATGCACCTGTATCAACTTCTGCACCCGTATAAATTGTCATATTATTTTGGGAAACTTTATTATTGAAAATAACTTTACCGTCATACTGATGTTCAACTTCATTTTCATCAGTCCATGTACCACCGATATTGATTGCACTTGTTGATACTGAAGAATCTGTAATTGCACCGTTAAAGGTGATTGTACGCTGACTTGTAACGGTTTCACTTTCAACTTCTTCTTCGTAAGTTTTTGCCTGAAGGTTTAATACAGCATCGTTATTAATATCATTCAGAACACCTTCCGATGTTAAAATCATTTGACCGTAAGTTGGAGATAATTCATCATTATCTAATGAATATTCAACTCCTGATTTATTTCCTGTAAATTCAACGTTTTGAGTATCGGCAATAATATTCAGATTACCGGCATTATAAATAGCACCGCCAATACCCTCACCTGTAGTGAAGTTGTTTGTAAATGAGGAATCTTTTACGGTTAATGTTCCCGCATTATATAAAGCACCACCAATTTCGGCACTGTTTGAATCAAATGTTCCTGAAATTATACCTGTACCATCATTGTATACAGCACCGCCGTATACTGATTTGTTAGATGTAAAGAGGGCAGAGAGAGTCATTTCACCTGAGTTATAGACTATACCCTTACCGCCGTCTGTCGTATCAAATACATATCCTAAGTTGATGTTTTCAGTGAAGGTACTGCCTGTGCCCTGAAGAGTACCTGCGTTAGATATTGCAGCACCATCAAGAGCATCTGTTCTGTCATCATCTTCTTCTATATTTACTCCTTTATATATAGAGTTTTCAAAATTAACAGTACCGTTTTGTTTAACAATAATTCTTGTGTTGGTTGCTTTGTTATCGCTTTCATCAGCCACAATTCCTTCATTGAAGAATCTTACAACATCACCTGTTGTTTCTGATGTATCTCCGACATTTTTAATATTTAATAAACCGTTATGTACATATATATCCTGATCTGCAACAGAAGTATAGAGATTAATAGTACCGCCTGTCGGAGCAATTTTATTAATAGTAGTAACATTACCAAGTTCATCAACAGTTTTAGTTGTATAAGCAACATTACCTGCATTTATATTTATTGTATTATTACCCAAAGGAATTGATGAACTTACTCTTTTGACAATTCTGTCATAAATATTAATTTCTCTCGCCTGAACTTCATCATTATCATTAGTGTATGTGCCTGCATTGAGGTTTAATACACCGCTTAAAATAGTAATACCGAGATTAATAGCATTAGTTGTATCAACCGTATATGAACCGTCAGGATTTTCTGTTACATCAACATTTCTGTAGTTACCCTGAATAAGCGAATTACTGTCAAGTGCAAGTATATTAAAAATTCCGCTATTAAATACAGCACCGCTGTCACGCAAAGCTGTAACCGTAGATGACGGATTTACCTGCGAATAGTTATTCGTAATTGTTGTGTCAATAAGAGTAAGATTACCGCTATCATTAGAGATAACCGCACCGCTAGGATCTTCACCTGCACCTTTATGAGAGAAGATATTGTTTGATATTACAGAACCGCTATCAACAACCAAAGTACCTCTGTTTTTAATTGCAGTACTGTAGGTTGTTGAGTAGTTATCATTTATGCGGGAATCTTTCCCTATATAAGTATCCCCCTCAATAGCTAATGCCCCGCCATTATCACCACTTGAATAATCAATCTTATTATGGTGTATATTCAGATTGTTTCCAATATACGAATTTCCACAAACTGATACAATTGTAAATGCATGACCTTCATTATATTCAAAAGTAGCATAATCACCTAATAATAAACCTCTATTAGCATAAATAGTAGTTGCCGTCCCAGATTCCGCAGTTGTTTTGTTACCGCTAAAGAGGGCATAATTACCAATCTGCGTATAACCGTTCAGGAATATACCACTTTGGCCATTTGAAATACTTTCATTATCTTTAAAGGTAAAATAGTCACCTATTTTATTACTTTCCGACTGTGATGCCAGATATATTGTTGAACCGCCATAGTTTCCTTCTATGGTTGCATAGTTACCCATGGTAAGAAATGCTGATCTGATTGCGTTAGCTGAATCATAGTATGATGGTGAAGATTCAGAAGTATTTACATATTTATTATTCTTAAAGGTTGCATAATCACCGATTTCTACCCCGCCATTTGCATATATTGCCGATGATGAACTACTGCTGCTTGATACTCTTGATTCATTATTTTCAAAAGTTGCATAGTTACCGATTTCAACACTGCCGGATGCAAATATAACAGCATCACCGTTTCCTGTATTATAATTACCTTTAAAGATTGAATTATCACCTATGGTAAGTTTAGAATTTGAATCCTGAATTGTTATAGCAGCTGCAGAAATGATTGCACTGTTATTTTCAAAAGTTACATTATCATCTATTGTAAGATTTCCGTTTGAAACATAAACAGCACCTGCACCTGTACTTGCATAATTACCTTTAAAGGTTACATCATTACCTATTTCCACATCACCAATAGAATATATTGCACCTGACGCACCTGATACAAGTAGATTTTCAAAGGTTGAATAATTTCCTATTGTAGTAGTACCTGTAGCATATAAAGCACCTGATGCCCCCGGGTGATATGGTATATTTTTTATTGTTGCATAATTACCCACAACAATATTTCCGCCACCATCCGCATACACCGGAGCATTAGTACCGTTTGTTATTGTTATATCAGAAATAGTTAAATAATCACCAAATTCAATACCGCCCGATTCAGAATATACAGACCCTGCCAATGTTTCTTCATTTATAAATTGAGCATAATTACCTATTGTAATTTTTCCACCTGCTGAAATATCAGCATAATTACCCGCATAATTGCCTTCAAATTTAGCATAATCACCTATCGTTATAGCACCTGCTGCATACAAAGTAGTTGATGTATCATAGGTACCAGTACTGTTCATAGTATTACTTTTAAAAGTTGCATAGTTACCCAGTTCAACCGTACCTGCTGAATACAAAGCAGATGTATAAGATGAAAGATTATAGTTACCTTCAAATTTAGCATAATCGCCAAATTCAACATGTGCACCGTTACCATATACTGATACTGCCGCAGAATGACCGTAACTGCCTTTAACCGTTACATTGTCACCTGCTATCAAAGATGCAGTATTGGTTTTGCCTGAATCCGTTGAGCCTGAAATTTCAATTGTGCCTGAACCACCGTTTGTATAGTTACCGTCAAATGTAACATTATCCCCTATATTGAGGGTTGAATAATCACCCAGAATATATATAGGAGTTGTGTTTCCATAACTACCGGTAAAATATCCGCCATTACCTATTGTTAAAGTTACTCTGCTTGAACCTTCAATAGGAGCATTACCGCTTATATATATTGTACCTGAACCGCCTGTTGTATAATTACCTTCAAATTTTGCATTTTCCCCGATATTAACAGTTGAAGTTCCTGCACCTGTAACATATATAGCACCATAACTGTATGAATGAGTACCTTTAAAAGTAGCATTATCACCTATTGTCAAATTAGCCGTGCCTGCATTTAATACATTTATACAAATTGCTCCTGCTCCGCCATAAGATGAACTGCCTTCAAAATAAGCATTATTTCCTATTGATAAACTTGCATTTTCGGAAGTAATATTTATATCACCGCCATTTGTACTAAAGTTATTCTTAAATACAACATTATTACCAATAGTAACCGGAGCGGCAGAATATATAGCACCACCGTTTGCATTTGTTGATTTATTGCCTATAAATATTACGTTATCACCTATTGTCAAATCACCTGCATTATATATAGCGCCACCACTTCCTGAAGTGATATTATCCTTAAATATTACATTGCTTATTGCACCTTTAGAACCCGCTGCAAAATATAATGCACCGCCAAAATTAGAAGACTCTTGTGAACCTGCAAAACCGTTCCATGAGTTTGTTATTGTATATGTTACGGCATCAGCAAAATTTGTTGTGATTTCTTCATTGGCATCATACATAATAATTGTACCGACATTTGATGCTTTTAATGTATTACCGTCCGGAACAACAATACCTTTATAATGAGTTTCTGATGATGAATCATAACCGTTTATACCGTAGCCGCCGCCCTTAATATTAAGAGTTGCTTCCGTTCCCTGCATAGTGCCGAGATTTACAGTTACATTTTCATCAGCTCTAAGGGTATATATTCTTTCCGCTACGGTTTGATGAACTGCTGTATACAAATCTGCAGCAGAGAAGGTTAAATCCCCTGTTGTATTTGCATAAGTAACGAGAATATTTAAATCATTCGGCATATCTATTGTAAAATTATCCTCAGACAATTTATAAACAGGCATCAAAGCTTCGTTATCCGTAAGGTTTATAACAACAGGAACAGCGTCATCATAATCTGCAATAATTCTGATTGAATCAATAATTATATTATGAGTGACTTCTTCTTCCCCTTGTATCACAGAACTTACAATGATTTTATCCACTTTAGAATTTGCCAAATCAGCATCAATTGATAAATTCATATCAGCATTAAGGGTTAAATTACCCAAATCTACTGTTCCTGTTCCCTCACAAGATTCTCCTGTGTCCTGCATATTAATTCTGCCGCCATTAGCCGTAAAATTATTTACATCTAATTCACATCCGATATCGTTAAATTTAATAGCCGCACCATCAGCAAGAATAAGATTATCAGCCGTGATAGCTCCTCTTGTTATCGTCAAATCAGAATCAATATATGTATCCCCTGAACCCTGAAGAGTTCCTGTTAAATAGTTCATGCCGGTATTTGTGATGTGCATAACACCGTTATTTGTAATTGTATATAAATAAGGGTTAGGAATAGTCCCTACGGCAGTAGACAAACTTGCATCTTCAAGAATATTTAACTGCTTCATTCTCAGAAGTCCATTATTAGTAACAGCACCCGTAATATTAACCGTTCCGTAGAAATATTCTGAACTGCCAATATTAGAAATAGTACCTGAACCGAGGCTTAACTCAGCATCATCGCGTCTTAAATATACTCCGTTTAATACATCACTTGCTTTAATATTAACAGTACCATAATCAATATAAATTACTGAACTAACTGAATTATTAAAGTTTACTACACCTTTATTATTCTCATCACCGACATTGATAGTACCAGAACCCATGATTGAACCGCCAAAAGTAATTGAACGCTGTTTTGTAACAGTTTCACCCTCAACTTCTTCTTCGTAAGTACCGGCTTTGAGATTTAAAATACCTCCGCTAAAATATATATCATTCAAATTACCTGAGGTTTCATCAACCACCATTTGACCAAAGGTCTCACTTGTGGGATTAGTATCAACAGAAGTAAATATAACGCCTGATTTGTTACCCGAGAACTCAACATTTTGTTCAGATGCAACAATATTCAAAGTTCCATAGAAATTTATTGCACCGCCACTATTCCCTGAAATATTATTAATAAAGTTTGTATCAGTAATTACAGAATTACCACCAATATATAACGCACCGCCTGATCCGTATGTCATATTATTTCTAAACACATCACCTTTTGAAGTAGTCAAACCCTTACCGGAATATAACGCACCTCCGCCTGCTCCTGAAAGAGTTCTATTATTTTCAAATAAAATATTTTCCCCTAAAGATATTGTTTCATTAGAATATAACGCACCACCCGGGCCGCCTATATTTGTTGCAGCAGCATAGTTTCCGATAAATCTGACGTTATCACCTACAGTGATAGTTCCACCATAAACTGCACCACTATACGAATATGTGCTATAGTTTGATTTAAATAATGAATTATCATTAATATTTAATGCACCTTCTATTGATACTGCACCACCAATACCTAAAGAATAGTTACCAATAAATATTCCGCCAATTGATAAACTCGAAGCATTACCACCAATAGCTCCACCCAAATAACCACTATATGACCCCTGAGATGAATTCCCTACAAACACACCATTAACACTTACATTGTTACTGTTGATATTTAAAGCACCACCGTTTACAGTATTCACATTATTCATAAATACAACATTATCAATACTACCGTTAGAACCGGCACTGTAATTAATTGCCGAACCCGGAGATGTTGCACTCATACCATTCCAAGATTTCGTAATCTGAACATCAACGGCATCTGCGAGATTTGTTGTTACTTCACCATCTTTATCAAGCATTGTATATGTACCGACATTTTCAATATTTAAGGTTCGTCCGCTTGGAACGGTTATTCCCGAATAATGTTCATCAACTACCGAATCGTAACCGTTTATTCCGTAACCGTTACCGATAATATTCAGAGTTGAGCCTGCACCCTGCATAGTGCCTAAATCAATATACAGATTATCATCAGCACCCATTTCATAAGTGCGTGTTGAATCAGTCATTTGCACATAATGATACAAATCATCAGGACGCATATATACAAATATTAATTTCCCTGTTTCAGGTTTATAGTGAACAACATATTTGTTATCAGGATTATGGCCCGCAAAATTTATTATTTTATTTGATGTTGTTGTTAAAGCAAAATTAGATTTCAAATAACTATCCGCAACAGTAATAATTGTGTGTTCCGCTGTTGTATCAGAAAGAACTTTTATATCACCTAATAGAAATTTGTATGTTGCTCCGCTTTCATCGAAAGATGTTGCACTGAAATTATCCGCTGACGGAACATCACTTGTTGTAGTTCCAACAAGGTCTACATCTATTTTGAGGTTCAGATTTGCTCCCAGAGTAACCGCCCCAAGCGTATTATTTTGAATTGCACCGTTTTGAAAATCAAGAGTACTTCCTTCTCCTACATTATCAAAAACATCTGTTGTTAATGAACCTGTTGTAACGGTTGAATCAGTTTGAGTAACAGAACCGAACTTAACTAAAGTATTTGCTTTTGCAATATGAAACTCTGCAGATGTTACATCATTATTGAATGTATAATCTCCGCCTTGTGACCAAACCTGTCTGTCTGATTCTGTCTTATTGATATTTATTATACCTGAGCCTTCAATAGTACCGTCAAAGGTTATAGAACTGCCCGTTTCCGCATTCAGATACACTGTACCAAGAGTATAAATATCATTGTATCTTGATTTAGACACACTGTCCTCAACCCAATTAACTGTATTATCTTTAAATAATACATCGGTATTATCCGTTGCCTGAATATACAGTACGGTATTTTCCACCCCGTAAACAGCACCGCCCAAAGCCTCCATTCCTTCTGTTTCTGCCGTTGCGGAGTTGTTTTGAATTACGGAATTTTTAAATAACGGGCGGGCAGTACCTGCACCGTTTCTGTTCATATAAAGTGCACCGCCATAAGCATTTCCGCCTAATGAGGTTGCATAGTTGCCTGTTATTGTAACACCGTCATAACTTACATTTCCTCCTTGGAATATAGCACCACCCATAGCATTACCGTCAACAGTCGTAACGTAGTTATCCGTAATATCGCTTCCTGTAACCTGTGTTCCGTTTGTATAAGCACCAAATTCTATTGCACCGCCCTGCCCGTTATTTGAACCTGTTGCTGCAACATAATTCTCTCTGAAGTTACCTGTAATAGAACCTGTTTTCCCACTACTATAAAACGCACCTGCAGAAGTCGTTGTATAGTTCCTTATAAAATCACCTGTAACAGAACCTATACTGTCATAACTGAAAACACCACCGACGTTACCTATAAAATCAGCAGTTATTTCGTTAATTATATAAGTATAAGGAGTTGACCCACTACCAAAATAACTATATACACCACGTGCACTGTTATTCAGGAATAAACCGCTTATTGTACCTATTGTACCGCCTACGTTATAGACTGACGTAATATTATTATCATAAAATACACCGTTTATAAGTTCTGAACGACCGCCGTTATACACAACACCGTTTTCCCTGCCTGTACCGTTGCCGACAAAATAAGAACCTTCTATATTCATTGTCCCGCCTGATTGGTTATATATGGCAGCACCGTTCCCGTTAGCAATCAAAATATTATCGTAAAACACCGAATCCGTTATATTCAAAGTGCCTGAATTCAGTACAGCCCCACCGTGCAACTGTTTGAAACCGCGCATTGATTTATTAACTGTTACAGCCGTAATATTATCGTCTGAATCTATTGTAAGAGTAACCGCACCGACTTCGTTGATATTAAGAGTCTGACCTGAACCGACTGTCACACCTGCAAAGCCACCACCGTTAATATCATGCCCGTTACCGTTAACTGTAAGAGTTGAATTTTCACCTTCCATTGTATCTAAATTAAACTTAACAACATCATCCTTTGTCATTGTATATATTCTGTTATCGACAGGCATGTGAACATAAGTGTATAAATTCTTTTCCCCGACAAGGAGCTGACCTTTGCTGTTTGTATTGTCGTCCGTATCAACATAGGTTGTATACATTGCCGCATAATCTTTATTTGCGGAAGAGAAAGTCACAACATTATTATTAACAGCAAAATTATCCATTAAAACATAGTTTGCAATATCAATTGTTACAATACCCGCATCATTAGCTAAATCAGATATTGCTGTCATATCTGCGATTACAAAATTATAATCACTTCCACTTCCTGCATAACTTGTTGCAGTGAAACTATCACCCGTACCCGCATTAAGATCTAAATCAAGTTTTAGATTAAGATTAGACCCGAGTGTAACAGCACCGAGCGAGTGTGAATCAATATGAGTATTTCGGGAATCTATAACCCCGCCATTTGCATCATTTTTAAAATTATTCGCAGTTAATGAACCATAGGTTACATCACTATTAGTCTGTGTTGTTGTTCCAAATTTTACATTTGCACCATTATACAATTCAAAATGACCTATTCCAACATCATTATTAAAAATGTATTGCCCGCCTGTTTCAGAAACTGCAACTTGAGATTTAGTCAAATCATCTGCAACAACCCAATATGTTTGCCCCGTATTACCTAAAAGAATTTTAGAACCTGTACTCGTAGTAGTTATTGTTCCGTTTACTGTAATAGATTGATTTTGATTTGCATTAAGATATAATCTTGAATCAGTACGGAAACCAAAGTCGTTATAATCATCACCTGTTGCACTATAATTACCGATAGTACCTGTTACTGTTGCATTGTTTATATTATCTTTAAACAGAACCGGTCTGTCTTTTGAAATAATATACACTGTAGACCAAACGTCAATAGCACCTCCTACGTCTGCCCACGCTGCAGCATTATTTGTAAAATTAGTATCAATGAATGTAGTAGCACCACCGCCACCGTTATTCACCGCTCCGCCAATTTCTTTTACAATATTATTTCTAACTTCACTGTTTATAATTGTCAAATTACTGCTATTACTTATTGCACCGCCAATTTTACAGTTATTACCGTCAAAAATAAGGTTTTTACCTGTAAAATATCCTTCATTTCGTATTGCACCACCGGAAGCATTACCTTCAGCATAATTATTGTTAAATGTGGCATTTTCAATATACATAACAGCATTACTACTATTTACTATTGCACCGCCACCGCCATAAGTGTAATAAGCATGATTACCTGTGAATACAACATTTTTTATAGAAACATTACCATTATTAGTTATTGCTCTACCGTTGAACCCGTTGAACCCGTCGCCCGTAACTGTCGGAACTTCTTCCACAACTGTCATACCGACATTACGAACATTAAGTGTCTGTCCTGCCTGAACTGTTACTCCGCTCTTTAAATTACCGTTAACATCATATCCGTTACCTTCAACAGTGAGAGTTGAATTTTCACCCTCCATTGTTCCGAGATTAAGTGCAACTTCATCATCTTTTTCCATTGAATATGTTCTGGCTGCAAGAGGGAAATGAATGTATGAATACAGGTTGTTTTCCCCGATCATAACCTGACCTTTGCTGTTTGTATTGTCTGATGTATCAATGTATTTTGTATACATTGCAACATAATCTTTGTTTTCCGTAGAAAAATGAAGTAAGTCCTCATCAACCCCAAAATTATTCATTAATATATAGTTTGCAACATCAATTGTTACAACACCCGCACTGTCAGACAAATCTGTTGATGATGCAAAATCTTTTATCACAAATTTATATGCATTTCCGCTTGTTGCATAACTTGTTGCAGAAAGAAAATCACCCGTTCCCGCAACTAAATCTATATCAAGTTTAAGACTGAGATCAGACCCGAGTGTAACTGCACCTAAAGAATGAGAATCAAAATTAGAGTTTCGGGAATCAACAACACCGCCGTTTGCATCATTTTTAAACTCGGCTAAATTCAGTTTACCGTAACTCATAGTAGAATCATCCTGTTCAACAGAACCGAGTTTTACATTAGGACTGTTATATAAATATAATCTCACACCTTTTAATTCATTATTAAAGACATATTCCCCGCCTAACTGGGTTATTAACCCCTCTGTTACTTCAAAGTCTTCGTCCATTGTATATTTTGGTGCGCTGGCTCTGTTTAATTCAACTGATGAAGAGGTCTCCGCCTCAATAATACCGTTAAAGATTATTTTTCTTCCTTCATTGGCGTTTAAAACTATTTTTGAACCTCTGAACAATACATCATGATACTTATAATTGCTTACACTTAAATTATCTTCGGCATCCTTGGTAATTGTACCGACTTTGTTACCATAAAACTCTACATCTTTTTCATCAGCAATTATGTAAGCCGTTGATCCATCCATCCAAATAGCACCGGTCTTATTAGAAGCAACATTTCCCGTAAAAGTAGAATCTTTAAACCATGTACTAACATATGACAATGATGCAACGGCAGCATTACCTGTAATCCAGTTATTAATAAAATCGGCAGATATATTATATAATGTCCCGCCATATATAACCCCACCGACTGCACTATTATTGTTATAATACACATTATCCCTAAAGGTACCGGAAATATTACCTATCAATGTAGGAGTTGTCGCACGGATTATTAAACCCTGCATATTATTTGCAGTGTATGCTTTGTTACCTATAAAATCTCCCTCTATACTGTATACTTTACCGCCATTTAAATATATAAGACCGCCGTTCATAGTATCAGTATTATTAATAAGGTTATCAGTAAATACACCTGTTATATACTTAATCAACCCGTTGTTATTGTATAAAAACAGCGCCGGAGCATTACTTGATCCGCCTGTAAATGTATTATTTTTAAACAATATATTTTGAGCATCTAATGTACCGTTGTTATAAATAAAACGGGTAGCTAAGAAATTATTTATACCATCACCCGTAATGGTACCATCGCTATCCATACCGACATTTCTCATATTGAGTGACTGCCCGCCCTGAACAGTCATACCTTTATGAGAGTTACCGTTTATACTGTAACCGTTACCTTCAACATTTAAAACTGCGTCTGTACCCTGCATAGTGCCTAAATCACTTCCGACAGAATCATCAGCAGACATTCTGTATGTACGGACAGGTGAATTAACATTTACAGCATTATATAAATTTGCTTTGCTTACCTTCAAATCACCATCTGAATTGCTATATTCAAAGAAATACTGAACCCCGTCAGCAACACCGTCAAAAGTATAATCATCAAAAAGTGTTCCGAAATAATTTTTCAGATTTGAATCTGCAATATTAATCGAATGAATTGCATAATCAGCCGCATCAGCAATTGTGTTTATTGAGATTATGTTTAATTTTGCATCATCAATTGATGATACAGTTCCGGAAAAACTGTCAGCAACATCATTATCTAAATCAATATCAATTTTTAAACTTAAATCTGAGTTTAATGTAACCGCACCAAGCACATGCGCATGTGTATTATCATTTCGTAAATCAAGAACCCCGCCGTTTGCATCATTTTCAAAAGCTGTCAGGTTAAGACTACCATAAGTTGTTGTTAAGTTTTCCTGTTCTTTTGAACCTAATCTGATATCCGCATTACCGTATACAAATAACTGTTGTGAATCAATAGGGCTGTTAAAATAATATGTTCCGCCGGTTTCGATATTTTCATCGGTTGAAGTTAATTCACTGACATAAACCTTACGGGTTGCATTTGGCTTGTTGATATGCAATTCACCCGTACCTTCAACAGAACCGTCAAAAGTTATTGACTTCCCTTCAGCAGCATATAAATATACTGAGGCATAGTTTGCTATATCGTTATAAACAGCCGAATTAGAAACCGTATATGTTCCGTCACCGTTATCTGTTATTGTACCGACTCTGTTGTTTGTGAAAAGAACATCTTCTGCAACGGCACAAACAGATAAATTACCGCTGTTTGCATAAATTGCACCTGCAGCAACAGATGCAGCATTGTCTTTAAAGATACTGTCGGTGATTGTAATATTACCTGCTTCTAAATAGATTGCACCCGCTTTGACACCAACGGCATAGTTGTTTTCAAAAGTGGCTGTAATATTGTAGATAGTGCCCTGATCTTCCGATACAACAGTTCCGCCGTAGTCACTACCTGCCAAAACGTTATCTTTGAAAGTACCTGTAATGTTATGAATAACCCCTTGATATGCAGAAATTATCCCCCCGCGTGAAACCCCGCTTGGGATAATAATGTTGTTCTCAAAATTACCGCTTATGTTTCCAACCTGAGATGAATTGGTAAACATCAAAAACCCTGACATGTGGGCTGAGGTTGATACTGTATTGTCTTTAATGTCAAGTACAAGATTATATATTCTGGAAGTACTTGTATCACTTCTCAGGAATAACCCGTTTATGGTTTGGTTTGTAGAGATTGTATGGTTGATAAAAGCTGCTTTTGCACTACTGATAAGTCCGCCTGTTGAGTTATGGATACCAATTACCGAGCTGTGGGTAGTGTTTCCGCTAAACACTACATTATCAAGAGTAATTGTTCCCATATTTTTGATTACAGGGCTGTTATAAAACCCGCTGAACCCTGTGCCAGTGATATTGCCTTCCGAGTCCATACCAATATTTTTAATTGTCAGTGACTGGCCGTTCCCGATAATCATTCCGCCATAACCATCGGCATCGACACTAAACCCGTCACCTATAATCTCAAGAGTAAGACCGCCTAAAGGCCCTAATGTACCCGTAAGAGTTTCATCGTCTTCAAGCTGATAAGTTTTCTCATCAACTGAAGTGTCTGATACGGCCTCGTTTAAATCTGTATAAGCAAGAAGGTTGTCATTTCCTGAAGAAAATACCAAACTGTCAGTATAAAACGCTTGTGCAACGACATTCTTAATAGCTGCTCTGTCGGTTTTATTAAAATTTGAATTATTAAATTCCTTTGTATTTGCTATACCGGTGCTTATACCTGCCAATATCAGCATCAATGCAATAACACTACGCAACGGATTTCGCATTAAATCGTCTCCATAAACCAAATATTCACATGACAAAATAATATATTATCAGTAGTTTTTTCTTTTTATACTAAACTTCAGCAAAGCAGAAAAATCTGCTCACTTTCGCCTCATTTCATAGTACTCCAAAGGGCATACCCCTGTAACATTATTATAACCCAATTTTTAACACATATCAACATTTTAAAGATATTTATTAAATATTTCCCAAATATTACCTAAACCCAGATATATCAAAGCTTTGAACCCAATTTGTGATATACACGGTATTTGTACTATATAAGCAAAACCCCCGCAAACCCGCTGTTTGACTGGATATGTAAACTATTTAAAACCACCATTTTATTAAAATTATTGTTACATTTTAAAACATTTTTCCGGCGGGATAAATTTCAGGTATATTGATTTTTGGCTAAAACCGTCTGCAAACCACTATTTTCAGACAAATTTTCAATAAATATCGTTTGGGTAGAAGACTACCTATTTTTTCATGAAAACCATGAACTCATTTTCGCCGAAAGTGCATGATTAGTGCAGTTTATACATGTATAAATATTTTTTCGCAAATAAAAAAGAACTCTTTACGAGTTCACTAAGATGCATGAAGGAGTTTGTTATTTGGCAATAAATTTTGGAGATATGACATTTTAGGTTAGTTTTCAAAAAAAAGCCGTGCTATCATCGGCTGGTGTGATGTGTCTACATTATAATATTTAACTTTTTACCAAAAGGAATCGAATTGTCGAGTTCAGCCATTGCCTGAATTTGAGAGAACAATGCTTTAAACTCGACAATCGAATTATCATTATTGTGTACTGTTTTTTTTGCAACACTATTATTTTTAATATTGTTGATTAAGGATTTTGCTGATATTATTCCCGAGTATAGTGTTGAGTTGAGAGAGTTAATCATTTTTTCTAATCCTTTCGCATCTTGTTTGTATAATCTATGTTCCTCAGACTAACATTTTAGTAGTTGAAATTTACAAATGTTTACAATTGGGGTTCCAAACGCAGTTATATCTTGATTTAAAAAATCGGTAAAAAATAAAAAATTTTAAAAAATTTTTGAATTATCCCAAAAATGGCCTCTCCCGCTGAGAGGTCAGAAAATATATCCCCCTCGTTTTGGAAAGAGGGTAAAAGAAAAACACCACCCACCCCAACCCTCCCTGCATTAGGGAGGGTGCTTTGCACAATATTTACCTTCCCCCCTACCGCAGGGGGGATAGAGGGAGGTGGCGGACAAGCAATACTCTTTAAAGTAATCCCCTTTCAATACCACTTTTATATTTACCCCTTCAAAATTTTTTAAAAAATACCCCAAAATTAAAATCAAAATATAACTGAATTTCACCCCTGTAATGTAAAGTTTTGTAATAATGAACCATAAACATGTTATTTTGTGGAACTTGGGAAACATAAGAAATCTAAAAATGAGGTATCAAATCATGACTTTCACAATAGACAGATTAAATCCAATCAGTTTAGATTTGTACAAGAAAAACAGCAACAAAAGAAGTTTTGCTGATAGTCAAAATAAGTCTTTTGATATCTTGGAAGATTTCGATCCGGTTTCACTTGATAACAAAGAAAAAAACAGACAGGAAATTGAAAAAGCTGCTAAGTTAATTTCTATAATTCAATCTGATGAAAGCGGTGACTTCAAAAAAGCTTGCGAAAAGTACTTAACCAAAGTATCAACCAACACACAAGACCACCACAACAAAGGAGTTCTTGAATTAGTTAATGTAATTCGAGATCATGTATCCGTAACTGTGGCTAATGCTTCGCAAAACTTCAGAAATAGAGTTTCATATCTATTCAACGAAGATTTCGCAGCAGGCATTGGTTCAGCGATATCTGACTTAGGCAGATATTGTTGTGACTTGTGTGAAGCTATATCCACAATAGGAAACAACGGGCTTAAATATTCCGAAGTTTCTTGTTAGTGGATATGGTGGATATATAACAAAGATTTCGGCACAGTAATAAATAAAGTAAAGGGGGTTGCAAAATGCAAAATACAACATTAAAGGCAAAACCACCGTAAATATTGAATAAATGATGAATATATGCATATAAACTGAAACCGATTAATTTCGGAACATAGAGAGCAGCCTGAGGCTAGGGGCGAAGTGTCTTTGATTTTAAGATACCTCGCCCCGCTTGGCATTATGACACTTTAAACCTGTTTACCCTGATATTTTGCACATTTACCGAATTATATTTTACTAATTTCAAATAATTGTTTATAATATACTCATGAAGAAAAAGTTTTTTGTGCTAATTTTAATATTTTCTGCAATGAATCTGCTTGCACTACTGGCGTATATGGGGAATGTAAATATCGAGTACAGAAAACTTCAGAATTTGGCTATTAAAAATCAAATGCTTTATGATATCGAGTTAATGAATAAGAATATTGCATTTGTGGAAGATTTAGCGGCAACCTTACACAGTTCTGTAGAAAGTACTTTATACGATTCAAAAATTAGTGACAAAGAAAAATTGTTCATTAACAGGAGTCTGAATAAAGCAGTTAATACCTTACCGTTTATAACAACAGCAGGCGTTTTTTTTGAACCATATGCGGTTGAAAAAAGCAAAGAAACTTTACTGTTTTTTGCGTATAAGGATTCAAATAACAAGGTTAATTTCAAGGACGAAAATCAGGCAAAAATACAAAATTATGATTACCTGAATTCGAACTGGTATCAATCTTCTATGGAGCAATTCAGACATAACAAGAGTAAATTTTGGTTAAAAGCATATCACCGTTCTCTCGATAAAAGCCAAAAACCAGTTACAACTTTAGCAATGCCTATAGAGGATAGCAACGGCAAGTTAATCGGGCTTATCAGGGTTGACTGGAGTATCGAAAACATTGAAGAACGCATTGAAAAATTACAACCGACAAAAAATTCTAAAATCTTTTTCGGCTCAAAAGAGTTAGATTATTTTATTTTATGTAACAGTAAAGAAACTCATGAAAATAAAATTAAAAAATGGTCTGATTATGACCCTGAATACAAAATAAAACCAACTAAAGGACAAGTTACTTTTGAAAAATCAAAAATAAAAGATAAAACATACATCATTTTCTCAACAATATTGGATAATGATGTTACACTAACTGTATGTGTACCGCGCAGGGAAATATATGCATCAATTGATTTACATAACATACTCATTTGCATACTTATTGTATTAGTTTTTATGGTTTCTTTAGGCACAACCCTGTATTTCGTTTCAAAATCTCTGATAAAACCGTTAGAGATGTTAAATAAAAATGCCAAACTGATAGGGAACGGCGATTTTGATAAAAAAATAGAAATCGACAGCGATGATGAAGTCGGCGAACTGGCAAATTCATTTAACCTTATGACGGATAATTTAAAAGAACATATTGAAAAAGACAAAGCGAAAAACAGATTTGTGGCTCACATGAGTCACGAAATAAGAACCCCGTTGAACGGGATTTTAGGGTTTTTACGACTTTTATCAATAACAAAACTTGATGAAGAACAAAAAGAATATGTAGAAGAAATTAAAAATTCTTCCGTAATTTTGTTAACAACAATAAACGATATTTTAGATTATTCAAAAGGTGAAGCAAACAAAATTATACTGGAGCATATTAGTTTTAATGTAAAAGATCTTATAAAAGATTTGAGCTTATACACAAGAACAAATTCAAACGACAAAAATATTGAAACAATTACAGAATTTGATGAAAATATTCCGGAAAATATTTTTGGCGACGAGGTCAGATTGCGTCAGGTTCTGATGAATATAATCAATAATTCCTTAAAATTTACGGAAAAAGGTTATATAAAAATTGCGGCAAAACTCATTGAAAAAACCGGTAATGAAGCAAAAATCGAGTTTAAAGTTACGGATACCGGAATCGGAATCGCAAAAGAAAAACAGTCAAAAATATTTGAAGAATTTACCCAAGCCGATGAATCAACTACAAGAAAATATGGCGGAACAGGGCTTGGGCTTGCTATATGTAATAATATAATAACCCTGATGGAAGGCAAATTAGAATTAGACAGTGAAGAAGGAAAAGGTTCTTCGTTCTATTTCACAATAAAATTTGAAATAAATAATGATTATGTTGAAAAGCAGGAAGAACAAGCACCTTTGGAAGAAATCTTCACAAAATCTTTCAAAATTCTTGTTGCGGAAGATAACCCAACAAACCAAAAATTTATAGGAAAATTTTTGAATAAATTCGGATTAGAATGTGAAATAGTTTCTAACGGTAAAGAGGCATTTGATTTATTTAAGAGTAAACCGTTTGATCTTATATTATTAGATTGCCAAATGCCTGTTATGGATGGTTATGAAGCCACAATATCAATCAGAAATTACGAAAAAGAACAAAACCTGAAACCAATTCCTATAATTGCTCTGACAGCAAATGCTTTTAGTTCAAACAAAGAAAGATGTTTATCTTTAGGAATGAATGATATCATTACAAAACCTGTAAAAATGGATGATATGATTGCAAAATTTAATAAATTTTTAAAGGTTGAAACTCAAGATACACAAGACATACAGGACACTCAAAGTTCCAAAAATAATCCAAAAAATAATAACAACTATAAAGAAGAAATAATTAATATTCTTATAGCTGAACTTGGCTTGGAAAAAGAAGATATCGAAGATTTATTAGATACTTTCCTGAAAGATTTCAGTGAACAAAAATCACAGATAAAATCTTATTGGGATGAAAAAGATTATGCTCAGGTAAACGAGGTTGCCCATTCTGTTGCAGGGGCAAGTGCTAATTTAAGAATAGATAAAATATCTGTTCCTGCAAGAGCATTAAATAATTTATTGAGAGATAAAACTGAATACAGCGAAGAAGAGTTGGAAAAAGCAAAAGAACTTCTTGATGAATTGCTGTTAATTGATATTTAAGAGGTGCAAAATGACAAATAAGGTAATTATTATTGATGATAACGAAACCAATGTAAAACTGCTTGATTTGGTTTTGACAAAAGCCGGTTTCAAAACGGATAAAATAATAAACCCGAAATTTGCTTTTGATATCATCAAAGAAACAAAACCTGCATTGATTCTTTTAGACATAAATATGCCGGAAGTTAACGGGTTAAAGTTGTGTAAGATGCTTAAAAAGGATGCTGAAACAAGAGATATCCCGATTATATTTGTAAGTTCATTATCTGATGTTAAATATATCGCAGGAGGTCTTGCAATAGGTGCTGTTGATTATATCAAAAAACCGATAAAGCCTGATGAAGTTATTGCAAGAGTTTCCGTTCAGATGCAGATAGCATTAGCGCAAAAGAAATTAAAAAAGACTAACGATGTTCTGCAAAAACAAATAACGGAAGGACTTCTTGAAAATTCCGATATGCAGGAGGATTTCTTATATTCTCTAATGCAGATTAAAAAAGGAACAAACACAGATAAAGACTATGAAAGAATAAAGTCTTTTATTAATTTTGTTGCCAATAATGTTGTAGAAAATTCTCAATATTCCGATGAATTAAATGAAGATTTCATTACCCAAACAATCAAAAAAGCCATAGCGGGGTAAATATAAAATAACTCTTGAAATTAATAAAAAATAGTTTATAATAATAGTGTAGGGGGAGCCTTACGGCTCCGGTCAGTCCCTACAAATTGCTTGAAATAAGAATCAAAATGTGTCCTAGTAGCCATAGGGCACATTTTATTATTTCTCGCCATTTGTTCTTCATAAGCATCACCTCCTTTCACGCCATTTGGTCAGTTGAATGTTTGTCGCGTAGAAATGGAGTTCAACTTATGTAGACCGCCCTACAAAAATATATTAACATATTTTCCTGAAAATTGGAATAGTAAAAATCTTATGCCATGTTTTGCGTTGAATTACATACTAACCAATAAGTTTCCGAATAAGCAAATGGAGGAGCTCTACCGTAGAGCACTCCCCCCAAAAAAACTCAATAAAAAATTGCGCTGTCTTGGATTTCTTTCACGCTCACAAAATTTTGTTTGCGGTACTTTGTACCTGTCAACAAAATTTGTTCGCTATCCGGTCGTTGCCGTACAGAAATCCGCTTGGCGCGATTCGAAGGGGTAAATCTTATTCGCGACCTATCCCTTAAAAGGAAGGACTCCGTTTGCGTTCAGCAAAAGGTGACTAAATGTCACGTTTTGCGTTGAATTACATACTAACCAATAAGTTTCCGAATAAGCAAATGGAGGAGCTCTACGGTAGAGCACGCACTAATAAATTACATAACGGAACTGCGCCTCGCGTTAAACGCCACCGCTCACACTCCCGTCGAAAACTCAACTGCGGAAGCAAGAGTTGCTTCGCAACTCATTTCCGCAACCGTTTACGCCGAGTCGTGTTTCGACTCTCACTTGCGGGAATGGAAGTTGCTTCGCAATTCATTCCCGCTGCGTTCGTGGCTCTGCTCGGCTTGTCGAACGCTAATGTGTTCTCACCTCTGACAAACAATAAAAAACAGGATAGGTAACCTATCCTGTTTTTTATGCGCTTGGCGCGATTCGAACGCGCGACCTATCCCTTAAAAGGGGAGTGCTCTACCTGCTGAGCTACAAGCGCAAAATTATTTATTTTTCGACTACAAGGACTTTTCTTGTACCCTGCCCCATAAGTCTATCAAGAACATGTTTTTAAGTCAACTTTTAATTTATTCACTCCGTTTCGCCTACATATCATTGACCGTATTGTCAAATTTCGGCGAAAATTCTTTTGCTCTTGTTCTTAATTTCGTCTGGATATACCTGTTTGCCGATTCATTATCATCATTTGGTATAACCAGATTTAAATAATTAATTTTGTTTTCGTTATCAGAAACCTTTTCCTTATTTGGTTTATCAGATGTTTTTATTTCTTTTTTCTCATCTGATTTTACAGACTTTACTGCTGATTCCTGCTTCTTTAACTCATTATTCCGTTCTTTCAAAACCTTTTTCACAACACTTTTTCTGACTGTATAAGGTTTTGTCTGGGTGGCTTGGGCAGGAACATCTTTCACCGCACAATAATCAAATATTTTTACATTGAACTTCATTCCGTCTTTTATTTTTGCCAACAACCCTTTTTTCTCTTTTTTATCCTGCTTATTTTCATTAAAATTCTCTTTAACCTCTAAATCAGGCTGCAACTTCTTTGCAGGAACAATTTTTTCATGCTTAACAGACACAACCTCTGTTGTCGGAACAATTGGAGTATTAACGGGTTTAACCTCTTTTTCCTCCGATTTTTTTGCAGATTTTTTCGGTAACAACTCATCTGTCACCACAATATTTTTTTGCACCCCTGATGTTGATGATAACAAAATAGCATGGGTTTGCTTGCTATCCTTAACATTTTCAAACATCTTCGGTATCAGTTCTTCATAATATGAATCAACTGCGGTAAGTTTTGGAGTTCCCATATCATATACATTTATGTCCGTTCCCGTAAA
Source organism: uncultured bacterium (assembly GCA_902765215.1). Lineage (GTDB taxonomy): Bacteria > Cyanobacteriota > Vampirovibrionia > Gastranaerophilales > Gastranaerophilaceae > UBA2883. The sequence goes on from CACWZA010000007.1 coordinate 23,183, forward strand.
GTTCAGGTTTTTATAGAACACATCACTGTACAACACCTCATCGTCTTTGACATTGTACATTGTAACCCTTGTAACCACTCTGACATTCGGTTCGGGGTTGGTTATAACAGGCAGCCCCATCTTCTTCCAGAACTCTTTTTGCTGAGCAGGGTTCTTCACCTCAGTTGTTGAAGAAATTATCAAAACCTTTGATATCCCAAAAGCATTAGCAATAATTTTTGCATTATCCAAAGGGTTTTCCGCATAATATTTGAAATTAGGGTTATTAATTATTGATATCTTCAAAACATTGACAGTCGGAGCATTTGCCGTATCAGATGCCTCAAGCTTATCAATAAATTTCTTAGCCAAAAGCTCTTCAATATCCGTTTTACCTATAATCGTTCTGTGAGCTGTATCTATTATGCTGTTTGGAATAACCAAAAAATTGTACTCCTCCGCAAAAGATGACAGAGAAATAACAAAAACCGTAAATATTGCCAGTATAATTCGTGCTATTTTCATGATTTGTGATTATCCCAAAACATGATAACAAGAACAAAACGGGCATGCGGTTTTAGTTTAAGAAATATTAAATTTCCGCCCCAAACCAAACAAAAAAGCCGAACCGAAGTTCAGCTTTTTGTTTACAACTTTTTTTCCTGCCAATATTTTATGCAAAGATTTCGTCTTTGTTTCCTTGAATAAATCCATAAATAACTTCAGAACCTTCGCCTGCTTCGTTAATACTTGCACTAATCGCATCAGCTCTGCCGTTTTCAATTGCGTGTGACATATATCTGAAAACTTTAGGTGCACTGTCGCCCAATACTTCCATCAAGTCATCAACATCTTTGCTGTCGAAACCTGTGAACGCAGTTTTCTTTTTGTTATCAATTTCTGCATGGTTTTCAGTAATGATACCTTTTAATGAAGCGATTGCTTCGTCAGTATCTGCTGCCAATTCAGGATGTTTTGCATTATATTCTGCAACTTTTGCAGTCATTTCTGCATCCATTGTTTCTGATAATGCGCTCATTAATCCTTCTAATGCTTCTTCATCAGTAAATACAGCAACTTCTTTACCGTCTTTTACTTCAGTTTTTGTTTCAATACCTTTAGATTTACCGAAATCAGCACCCATTAAACCTGCTAATTCAGACTTCATCTGTGTTTCAAGAGTTGCCATATCAACATCATTGTTGACATCATTATCGCTGTTTTGCTCGTTAGCTTTTGCCTTGATTGCATCCCAGCCTGAAACATAAGTGTTTAATTCTGAATCTGTATCAATTTTATCTCTTTGATTTTGCATACTTGCTGCAACTTTACCTAATTGATTAAGCAGATTGTTGAAATCGATACCCATTTATAATTTCTCCTGTAAATAATATCCTAATTTATTTCCTATGTATATATAAAGGATATATAATCATGAAAATTGCCATGGTTTTTTCATGTTTGTTAACAAAACTTAATAATATATCTCATGTTTCAGTCATACATTCATAGATGTTCACTATATAATATAACTATGAGAGAAAACGACTTTATAGAAACGATAAAAAATATTATCGGAGATAAATATATCGGTGATGATTGTGCCTTTCTGAAGGATTTGGGGATTGTAGTCAGTCAGGATAGTCTGGTTGAATATGTCCATTTCTCGCTTGAATACACCACTCCGTATAAACTCGGATACAAATCTGCAATGGTTAATATTAGTGATATATCCGCATCAGGCGGAGAGGGTAAATATATGACTGTTGCCCTGTCTTTGCCTAAAAATACGGAAAACGACTTTGTTGAAGAATTTTATAAAGGACTCAAAGATGCGTGTCAGGGGATAGAAATTATCGGGGGTGATATCACCGGCTCCGATAAAATTATGATATCCGTAACAATAATCGGAACAACTAACGGCAGAAAAATATCATCAAGAGCAAATGCAAAAGAGGGGCAGGTTGTTGTCACAAGCGGAGTTCACGGCTCGTCTGCCGGAGGGCTTAAACTTTTACAGGAAAACAAAAATTTATCCTCAAACCTCGTTGAACGCCATCTTATGCCGAAAGCTCAGGTTGAATTTTCAGAAAAAATATCAAAGAACATAAAAGAAGATTACGCAATGATGGACAGTTCAGACGGACTTGCAGATGCACTGTTTAAGATTGCAAAATCGAGTGATAAAACCCTCGTCATAGATTTTAAAAAAATCTTGTTTGACAAAGAACTGAAAGAAATTTTTCCTGACGATTATAAAAATCTGATGTTATACGGCGGGGAAGATTATCAGATTATAGCGACTGTTCCCGAAGATTTTGCAAAAACTTACGGGCTGAATATAATCGGACGGGTTGAAACCAAAATTGAAAATACCCCGGTAAAAATAATAAACTATAATAATGATGAATTAATTATAGATAATCTGGAAAAATGTTTTAATCATTTTTAATCGCCATTTAAATCCCCTGTTGGGCAATAGTTTTTTCCGCAATAGTTAATAAAATATTATTGTGTTAAACGACTCAGTTATATTTGTAAAAAAGGAGAAACTATGAAAAAAACATTATTGGCAGCAACACTGATAGCAGTATTATCGACAACGACATTATCGGCAAACGCATTTTGCTGGAGCAATCTCAACCCGTTCACATGGGGTTCAAACTGTTGTGGTGCGGCAGCAGACTGCGGATGTAAAAAACAAAAATGTGATCCTTGCAAAAAGACCAAAAAATGCTGCCCTGCAAAAGATAAATGTAAAACAGAAACACCAAAATGCAATTCTTGTGCGCCAAGCACATGTAACCCGTGCGACAAATTGCAGGAAGAAACAGAAAGAGAATAAAATATTTATCTGACAAAAAATAACAAAGACGGTATCTCTTTTCGGAAATATCGTCTTTGCTATAGTTAGTGATTTTAATATTTGTGTTTTCTGTAAATATCTTAATATTTACTCGTTTGAAAATTCTGTGACTTTTCAATCTTACACGCTGTATATAAAATGTATGAAAGACACAATTTGCTAATTAATTTTGTTGGGGTAATAAATTGTTACAAACTACCTTACCCGAACATCATCAAGATTTATTATCCCTGTTTTCAGCCCCATTATGACAGCTTGAGCCCGAGAGGTTACATTCATTTTTTGCAGAATAGATGCAACATGCATCTTGACGGTAGCGACAGAACAATTGAGAATTTTGGCAATTTCCTTATTCTCAAAAAAACAAGCCAACAACCTGAAAACTTCGGTTTCTCTGGGTGTAAGTTCTTTGTTTTCCGTATATGCCTGCATAAATTGAACCTTAATAAAATCTCAAAACATTTATATACTAGGATAAATTCAGACCAAATGTCTATAAGCCACACGGCTATATTTTTGAAGGGGGGAGTTTTGATTTACTCTTAATTTAAAATATGTTATAATAGAACGAATGTTATCGGTTGCGGACTTATAGTTTTGATTCACTCTTAATTTAAAATATGTTATAATTTAGTGAGGCTTTAGGAGGCTAACAATGAAGTTTTGATTCACTCTTAATTTAAAATATGTTATAATTGATTTGTATATTGCGAAATACTGATATTAGTTTTGATTCACTCTTAATTTAAAATATGTTATAATAAAGCGGCAGCAGATATATGATATGGAGTAGTTTTGATTCACTCTTAATTTAAAATATGTTATAATTTTTATAAAATCTTCACTTATATAGTCAAGTTTTGATTCACTCTTAATTTAAAATATGTTATAATGCTATTCTTTTATGTGTATATAGGTAAAAGTTTTGATTCACTCTTAATTTAAAATATGTTATAATTTATGTCTCCGGTTTATGCTGCAAGAATAGTTTTGATTCACTCTTAATTTAAAATATGTTATAATACAAAATAATTCTACATAATCGTACCTATGTTTTGATTCACTCTTAATTTAAAATATGTTATAATGCAATATTGACGGTTTTTATCCTATACCGGTTTTGATTCACTCTTAATTTAAAATATGTTATAATTTGTATTCGTTGAACACTTTCGGGTACATGTTTTGATTCACTCTTAATTTAAAATATGTTATAATGAATTTTCCATAAAATAGAATAAATCGTGTTTTGATTCACTCTTAATTTAAAATATGTTATAATAGGATATACAAAATTAAATAAATATGATATAATAAAAAGGTAAAATATTTTAAGTTAAGAGTCCAATCATAATTGACAAGAGAATAATTGATTCCTCTGCTTGTATGTACGAATAAATTCATTCTCTAAACCTTTAAAATTAAATACATCATATAGACATTCTATCAAAAAATTACCAGAATGTCATTTGTTTGTATCCATCTTCGCCTGCATTCTTTTTGTATTTTGATTTTTTGTAGTTTGTTTTTTCTATATTAACGGATAAACTCCATTGTCTGTCCGTTAGGTAAAATGCTGTTATTGTTCCTGTTTGCGGAGCAATCAGTTTCAAATTCCTGATATGAATATCCGTTCTGTCATAGGTTACACATGACCTTACATATATTGAATTTTGGAGCATAAAATATCCCTGTTTAAGTAAAGATTTCCTGAAAGCTGCCGCCTCTTTCATTTCTTCTTTTTCACCAACAGGCAAATCAAAACATACTATTAACCAACCCATTCTGTATTTACTCCTCATATTCTCTGTTCCTGTGTTTATCTGTATGCAAATATTGTTGTTTTATTTCGGGTAAAAATATATTTGAACAGTCATATTTCATATACGCATCGGCTATTTTTTCTACATACATATCAACGCTGTCAACTATTTTATAACTGATTTCATTTATTTTTATACGGTAGCATTTTATTGCCATTGATATATATTTTGCCCATTCTTTTATATTTTTGGAGTTATAATCATTCTCAAAATCCTGAACAAATTTATAAAAATAAAAATCTACAAATGGTCTGTAAACTTCCATCAAATCATATACAAGCGGAGTGCTGTTATATTTCCCCAAATGATGAATACCCAATTCCGGCAATAAACCATGAACAATAATTGCCCGATATATTAAAGTTTTAATAACTGCATAACCATAATTTAGACAAATATTTTCAAATTCCTCTGCATGTTCATGCTCTCTTTTTACAGGGTTTCCTATTTCATCAAAATAGTGTTTCCAGTATTGTCTTGCAATATTAGATTCACTAACAAGAGGTCTGTCTGCCAATTTGTACAAATTATGGTCATTATTACCGATAAGATCAAGACAATCTGCCTGATTAACAACCTTTGTGTTCAAAACTTTTTTCCATAATCTGATTTCAAAATCTTCATTACGGGCAATCTGATTATAAAAAACTTTTGGTCTTACTATCCTCTGCAGAGGCAAACTCCACCCTGTCGGCTGATAGGAATTATTACAATGCAAAATAATAACATTAAATTCCAGTAACTTGGCAAGAGAACTGTTTGTGAATGTTATTCCATGTGTTGCAACAATTATTGCTTTTATATCAGCAATTGAAATCATATTGGTTTCACCTGATTTATATTTGCAGAATAAAAGCCCCTTATCAACCGATATTGCACAGTTTGGGGTTGTTAAATGTAATATATGGTAACTCATAGTCATGCCATGTTTAATGACAATATTTTAAAAAACAATATTTGTTAAGTTTTATTTACAAGCAAATGTATTAAAAATATGTTATAATTTTTCTGTAGGGAAGTCCTTCAAAACTTCCTCCTTAAACGCACAGCAAACATTCAACTGTCAACTGGTGTTGGAAAGGAGGGAGCGATGAAAAAACATCTGCGGGAAATAATAAAGTATGCCCTACTGCTCATAGGACATACTCTAATTTTTATTTCAAACATGTTGTAGGGACTGTCAGGGAGTTCATGCAGGGACTCCCCCCTACACCTATATTATAAACTATTTTTCTGTTTTTTCAAGTATATTAACCATTATATTTTGAAAATTTTGCTTGAACTAGATATTTTACATTTGTCAATACTTCTACTCCCGAATTGTCTATCAGCCAAGCAACACCAGCACCATTTATTGATCTAATTTTATATAAACCTTTTTTAAAAGTATTTTTTCCACCAATAAAATCATCACAAACATTTATTAAACACCCAGAATAATAAATCTCACCTTTTCTATATAATTTACACCCCATATTCTCTAATATATCATTTACATCGGTATTCTTTTGATTTGAATAAATAGTCATTACCTTTATGTTATTTTTTGAATCATAATATAAAATTCTGCCTTTTTGTCCTTTAGAATGTTTAAATTGATTTTTTGTACCTTTAGTACCAAAATCAACAAATTCGCCTATTCTTTCTCTGCCGTTGGAATCTTTTTCCAATTCACCTTCCGATACAACAAGCATTACTTTTTTGATATGCGTTTTTCTTTTCGGGTGTATATAATTTTCTAACATATTTGTCCATTCTTTAGCGGACATTTTTTCTTCTAATTTTGATAACAAATCATTTTTGATAGTTTCATCAATAATATTTTTTATCTTACTTTCTTTTTGATCAATAGAAGTAATTTCAACCCTGTTTGTAATATAGTTTTTACCGCCCTTTTGTCTTAAACCATAAATCGTTTCTAATGGTTTAGTATTACCTTTGAACGGTTTTTTATTTGCATAAGGATAAGGCATAATTGAATCAATAACCTCTTTTACTTTCAACGGGTTAAACCCGTCAATGATATCCTTATCTGTTTCCTTATCATATTTAAAATCTCTTGAATAACTGATACAAATAGCATCAAGAGCATGGTGCTTGTCATTACTTCTGTTTTTCTTTTCATCATCACCCAAGAAAGAATTTAACCCATATCTTTTTCTTATAGCAAATGTTGATGCACCATTATTCACAAATATATGTCGTTTTTCACCCTCAACCTGAAGTCCCCAGCCGAAAATGAATGCCGTCATTTGTTGAGCAACTCTTGCAATATGACTTGTTTCTGCAAGTCCGTTATAACTTTCTATTAATTTTGCACAGTCTTCCGGCTTACTTGTTAACAGTTCGTATTTCTTTTGACCTAAACTACCTTTGATTTTGTTCAATCTGTTAACATAATCCGCCCATTTTTGCTCATCAGAGGATAACCATTCATAAGGCGTTCTGCCTTTTTTAAGCTGGTTTTGTTCCCTCAAGCATACAACCTTATTATATAAAGCATCATTTCCGCCCATTGTTCTCGGATAAATATGGTCTATTTCACATTTTGGAAAATCTGTTATCCCGATTTTTTGACCGCTGTATGCACAACTACCCCCCTGCATTTTTAGTAATTTATGCATTAAGAAATATTTACCGTTTAAAGCATCTGCATCTTCTAATTCTTTTTTAATCTGGTCATTTTCTTTTTCCTGTGACTTCATATATGCTTCTGCTTTACTTGCTTTGACCTTACCAAATAAAGAATTATCCGCACCCTCTCTTACAAACTCAAAAATGACTTCATCAGGTTTTCCATATTGATTTGCCAAATCTATTATCAAATCTCTAAATATTTGCAAACGGTTTCGTACAATCGGATTGGTTATATTACCTATCATAATATCCGTTTTTATTCTTGAACTGCTTGCATTTTTCGCATTTTCTTCTCTGTTATCAGAAATATATAAATTATTCCAATCACCAACTTTAGATAACATCGTTTTTATTTCTTCTTCAGTTATCCCATTAACAGCATTTTTATCATCAACAAATTCTGATATATCCATTTCTGTCGGATACAATTCACCTGTCAGAATTATTTTATTCATAATCTGACATGCCCTGCGGCAGAATGAAGAACGACCGGATATATTTGCTTTCATAGGTTCAATTTTATCTATTATTTTTTTACCCGTTACTTCTTCAATATCTTTCTTAATTATAGTAACATCTAATCTGCCGTCTTTTTCTTTTACTTTTTTCTGCCATTTTTCATAAATTGCACTAATTTCATCAGGACTTAATTTCACTTTTTCGCCTGACACATCCGTAAACCTGAGATTTTTGAGTTTCATCAATAAAACAAAGGTTACATTCTCTATTGTATCTGCTTTGCATACATTTCTTTTTGGTAATAGTTTACATTTTGAGATTATTCTGTTGTCAAAACGCGGAATTTTTTGTCCCAAAACACCTTGCCAATCTCTTTCAGTTCCCATAAATTTTCTGTAATCAGGATTTACTAAAGAGCCGTATGCCTCTCTGTATTCCCCATACAAAAATTCCTCTGCACTTATTTTCTTTAATTCAGGTATTTGTTTTTGTGCATTTTGCCATAAAAGTTGAAGTTCATTTTCTATTAATTGTCTTGGCGCAACATAATCAGTTGTTCTGACTTTTCCACTATTTCCAATACGAATATATGTCTTTAATTCCTGAGGTTTATCTTCTGCCCACAAACCTAACCTTACGGCATCGTAATAACATGGAAATTTGTATTTATCAGATTGAATTAATTCAACATCATTTTCTTTTGTATATTTTTCGATAAGTTTTAAATTGTCTTCATCATCTTCTGATTTTGTAGCCCATGCAACATTCGGATCATAACCGCGTCTTTGAATAGCATTATGTATTGCTTTATATATTTGCCATTTTTCCAAAGGTTTTTCCTGCAATAAAGCAATTCTTAACAAACAGGAAGTATAAATCGTATCATCACTTTTTCCGCCAAATTCTTTTGTGAATCGTTTATCTTTTTTATCTAAAACCTCTTGCCCGCACTCTTGCCATATTTTGTCAAAATATTGTTCTCTTGCTTTATGAGCATCTAATGTTCTTTTTATTCTTCTTCTATCCCTACTTGATACTCTTTCAGCATGGTCTTTATCTATAATTATAGAATTTGCCTCTTTTATATCATGACCTTCTCTTACACAGTAACCTATACTTGCTTTACCTAAATCAAATGCGAAAACCTTTTTTGCCATTTCTACTTCCTTTTATATTTATTACAAAAACTATAATAGCATATTGAAATGGATTTTAGTTCTAATGTAAAAATTTTTCCAAAAATTTTAAACATGTCCGTTTTTGACATAGAGCCATGATAGAATCTTTTCGCTAAATTCAGAAAGGATTTTATGATAGAATTAACATGCACAGGAAATGAAATTATGGCAAGACGAAAAAGGTTTGATATTTTTTCTGTTATTCTTTTGATAATCGGCTTATTCGGAGCTTTTATCTGTTATAAAAGTCCGTCATCGTTTCAGGAGTTCAACCAAAAACCTGTTCCAAAAACCTCTCACATGAAAGAGGGCGATTATGTGAATATGTACTGCAAAGGAATAATAGAATACCAACTTCCGGACAGAACCCGTGTTGACTGCCTGACTGATGAATATGCTATAGAATACGACTGGGCTAAAAAATGGGCAGAATCTATCGGGCAATCTATGTATTACTCTAAAATGACAGGCAAAAAACCTGCCGTTGCCATCATTATCAAAAACCCTTACGAAAGAGTTTATATAAACAGAATTAAAAAAGCCAACCCCGAAATAACAATTTTTGAAATAAAAGCCGAAAATTACAGCGAATAATTCCTGTTTTATCCCGTTTAAATAACGCAATTATTAAGTTTCATTTCAATTTTTGTAAATTTTAGCTAAATCAATACCACGAAAACTATATATGTTGTATGATTAAAAGACACAGATTTAGTGGGGAGGTAATTTTAGTGTTGAAAGAGAACAAACAAATCAATTTATCGGAAAATGCGATTAAAGTATTAGAAAAGAGATATTTAAAAAGAGATGCTTCAGGCAAGTGTATAGAAGGCCCGGCTGATATGTTCAGACGAGTTGCAGATACTATTGCATCAGGTGATTTAAAATTTGGTGCAACTCAAAGTGATGTGGATAAACTGTCAGACAGATTTTATGATGCAATTACAAATTGCTATTTTATGCCAAATTCACCTACTCTGATGAATGCAGGCAGAGAATTAGGTCAGTTGGCAGCTTGTTTCGTATTACCTGTTGAGGACTCACTTGAAGGCATATTTGAAACAGTTAAGAACACTGCTCTTATCCATAAGTCAGGCGGAGGAACAGGGTTCTCATTCTCAAGATTAAGACCTAAAAACGATGTCGTTCGTTCTACTATGGGTGTTTCTTCAGGGCCTGTTTCATTTATGGAAGTATTTAACGCTGCAACTGAAGCAGTTAAACAAGGCGGTACCCGTCGTGGTGCTAATATGGGTATTCTCAGAGTTGATCACCCTGATATTTTGGAATTTATCGACTGTAAAGCAGATAACACAAAACTGAACAACTTTAATATTTCAGTTGCTATTACAGACAAATTTATGGATGCTTATTTAGCAGGAACAGATTACGATTTGATTCACCCGAATACAAAACAATCTGTCGGCAAACTTAACGCAAAAATGGTGTTTGATAAGATTGTTGACGGTGCTTGGAGAAACGGTGAACCGGGTATTATCTTCATTGACACAATGAACTATGATAACCCTACACCAAAAATCGGCGCTATCGAATCTACAAACCCTTGCGGTGAAGTTCCTCTCTTGCCTTACGAAGCTTGTAACCTCGGCTCTATCAACCTTAACCGTATGGTTAAAGAAGAAAACGGCCAATGGGTTGTTGACTGGGATTTATTAGGCGAAACAACAAGAACTGCTATCAGATTCCTTGATAATGTTATCGCTATCAATAATTATCCGTTACCTCAAATCGACGAAATGGTTACTAACAACCGTAAAATCGGTCTTGGTGTAATGGGTTGGGCTGATATGCTCATGAAATTAGGTCTGTCTTATGCATCAGAAGAGGGTACAAAATTAGGTGCTCAGGTTATTGAATATATTGATTACATTTCTAAATGCGAATCTATCGAACTTTCTAAAGAAAGAGGCAAATTCAAAAACTTTGAAGGCAGTATCTACGATCAGGATAACTACTTATATGAAAAATATAAAGGTAAATCAGCAGGTATAATCTCTGATGAACAATGGAAAGAACTTGATGCCCAAATTAAAATTCACGGTATCAGAAACGCAACTACAACATGTATTGCTCCTACAGGTACAATCTCAATGATTGCAGGTGCATCAGGTGGTATTGAACCGTTATTCGGTTTGGTATTCTCCCGTTTGATTATGGACAATACAGAAATGTTGGAAGTTAACCCAATCTTCAAAGATTATATGGTTTCAAGAGGTCTTTATTCAGAAGACTTAATGAGAAAAATCTCTGTTGACGGCTCTGTTGCTCATGTTGACGGTATTTCTGATGAAATTAAACACATCTTCGTAACAGCACACGATGTTACACCGTACTGGCATGTTAAAATGCAGGCTGCTTTCCAATTACACACAGATAACGCAGTTTCTAAGACAGTAAACTTCGTAGAATCTGCAACCCGTGAAGATATTGAAGAAGCATACATTTTGGCATACAAGAGCCACCTGAAAGGTATCACTGTTTACAGAAACAATTCAAGAACCTTCCAGCCAATGAACCTCAAAAAAGAGGAAAAGAAAGCGGAAGAACCGATTGCAGAAGTAAAAGAAGAAGCAGTAGAAGAATACAATCCGACAGGCGAAGTTAAGGTTATTACCTGTCCTGAATGCGGTAACAAGATAGAAATGGCTGAAGGCTGCTTTATCTGTCTGAACTGCGGTTATTCAGGTTGTTCATAGACAAAATATAAAACTTAAACATATAAAACAGGGGGTTAACAGACTCCCTGTTTTTTGCTGAACAGAGAATTTAGTACAATCAGCCGACTCATATTCTGTTCACTATTAACATATTTTTGATATAATGAAACAAAAGGAAAATTATTATGAAAGATATGTTAGATAAAATATTACAGATAGAAAAACGCTACAACGAACTGGGCGTTACTCTGTCTGATCCTGAAGTAATTCAGGACTATAACAAGTTTCGCGATTTATCAAAACAACGAAAATCAATGGAAGAAACTGTAGAATTGTATTACAAATGGAAAGAAGCCGTTGACGCAATTGAAGATGCAAAACAACTCATTCACGAAGAAAAAGACGAAGAAATGAAGGCATTTTTAAAAGCTGAAATGGAAGCAAACGAAGCAAAACTTCCTGAATTTGAAGAAAAAATGAAAGTTTTACTTCTTCCGCGCGACCCGATGGACGACAAAGATATTATGCTGGAAATCCGCGGGGGTGCAGGCGGTGATGAGGCAAACATTTTTGCGGGCGACCTTACCAGAATGTACTTAAAATTCGCCGATAAACAGGGCTGGAAAACAGAAATACTTTCAAAAACAGAATGTGAAGCAGGCGGATATTCAGAAATTATTATTTCAATAAAAGGTGATGCCGTATATTCAAAACTCAAATATGAATCAGGTGTTCACAGAGTTCAGCGTGTACCTGAAACAGAATCACAGGGCAGAGTTCACACATCAACCGCAACTGTTGCGGTTATGCCTGAAGTTGACGATGTTGAGGTTGAAATCAGACCTGAAGATATCGAAATGTCAACAGCGCGTTCGGGCGGTGCAGGCGGTCAAAATGTAAACAAGGTTGAAACCGCTGCAAGACTTTTCCACAAACCGACAGGAATTATGATTTTCTGTACGGAAGAGCGTTCTCAACTCCAAAACAAAGAACGGGCAATGGAAATTTTGAAGGCAAAATTGTACGATTTGGAAGTACAAAAACAAATGCAGGAAGTAACAGACCTCCGTCGTTCTCAGGTCGGAACAGGGGACAGAAGTGAACGAATCAGAACTTACAACTTCCCGCAAGGCCGTTTAACAGACCACAGAATAGGTCACAACCTTAATGTATGGACTGTTATTGACGGCGATTTGGAAGAATTAATCAATCTTTTGATTGAATATGACCAAAAACTGAAACTTGAAAAATTAGCACAAAGTGCAACATAACGAGGTATTATTGGTTAAAAGAAAATGCGTCGGTTGCGGCGAAATCAAAGACAGAGCAGAAATGCTTAAAATAACAAAGAATAATGCGGACGGAAAGATAGTCATAGAGCCGGATTGCAAGATATTTGGCAGATCTGCATATTTTTGCTATAATAAAAACTGTCAGGAGCTTGCATTAAAAAAGAACAAACTAAATCGAGCTCTTAAAACCTCCGAGGATTTGAAAGGGTTACTGGATGGACGAGAATATTAGAGTAAGTGAATTAGCGAAAGAATTGGGTTTAACAAGCAAAGAAGTGCTTGAAAAATTTGCCCAAATCTCTATAAACATCAAATCTCACTCTAATATCGTTACCCCTCTGCAAATACAAAAACTAAAAGACTTTATCGCTGACGGCTCAAAACTTCCAAGTAAAAAACCGAAGGCGTTTATTGTTAAAAAGGCCAAAAAAGTAAAGGAAGAACCGCCAAAAGAGGACGATAAAAAAGACGAAACAGCAAAAAAAGAAGCAAAACCTGAAAAAGCCGAACGCAAACAGGTTGAAGTAGTAAAGAAAGAACCAACCAACAGACTGGAAATCGTTAAACGAGTGCCTCTGAAACGCGTAGAAATTGTTCAGCAGGGCAACGGCAAAAAACCTATCCAAAAAGTTGTCGATCCGACAAAACCTAAAAAAGATTTGAAAACCGCTGACGGCGAAGGTAAAAAAGGTTCTGACGATAATGCAGCTCCAAAATCAGACAAACCGAAAAGACCGATAGAACGCCACATTATCCCTCAGGATATTTACGAAAATAAAGGTTTTTCAAAGAAAAAAGGTTCTTCTGACAAGAAAAAAGACAAAGATTATTCTAAAAAAGAAGAACAAGAAAGAATTTCATTAGAAAAAGCGGCAGCACAACACCATAAAAAGAAAGTTGTTAAAGAAGAAGCCGTAGAAGAAGTTAAATCAATCGTTGTTGACAAAGCTATGACAATTAGCGAACTTGCAGACAAAATCCACAAAACCCCTGCAGAAATCGTTAAATTCCTTATGTTCCAAGGTGTTATGGCAACAGTTAACCAATTGATTGATGTTGATATTATCAAGAAGGTCTGTGCGGAATATGAACTTGAAGTTCTTGAAGAAGATTTAGATGCTTATATTGCAGAAGAAGAAAAGAAAGAAGAAATCAAGAAACAGTTTACCGAAGTAGATAAGAAACTGCTCAAAAGACGCGCCCCTGTTGTCAGTATCATGGGCCATGTTGACCACGGTAAAACAACTCTGCTTGACAGTATCCGTGCATCAAAACACAAAATCGTATCAACCGAGGTTGGCGGTATAACACAGTCTATCGGTGCTTACACGGTTTATCTTGATAATAAAAAAGAAAAGAAAATTGTTTTCGTCGATACTCCGGGGCACGAAGCATTTACGGAAATGCGTGCAAGAGGTGCGAAAGCAACTGATATTGCTATCCTTGTTGTTGCTGCAGATGACGGTATAATGCCTCAAACGATAGAGGCTATTAACCACGCAAGAGCAGCAGAAGTGCCTATTATTGTCGCTGTTAACAAGATTGATAAAGCGGGTGCAGATCCTGACAAAGTATTAACCCAATTAACCGAACACAATCTTGTACCTGAAGAATGGGGCGGTGATACTATTACAGTTAAAGTTTCAGCACTTCTGGGGACAGGTATTGACGATTTACTTGAATATATCTGGTTATTAGCAGACCTTAAAGATTTGAGAGCAAACCCTAAAGCGGAAGCATCAGGGGTTGTAATCGAAGCTAACCTTGATAAAGGTAAAGGTCCTGTTGCTACTTTACTTGTCCAAAACGGTACTTTAAGAGCAGGAAACTGCATCGTTGTAGGTACTGCATGCGGTCGTGTAAGAGCACTGTTATCAGACTCGGGTGAAAGAATAAAATCTGCTGAACCATCTACTCCTGTTGAGGTTCTCGGGTTATCAGAAGTTCCGTCACCGGGTGAATATTTTGAAGTTGTTCAGAACGAAAAAGAAATGAAAGCAATCGTTACCGAACGACAAATAAAAGCAAGAGAAACAAGACTTGATGCAATGTTACCTGCACATATCAGAAAAGAATCAGGTGCGACAGGTGTCGGTGAGGAGGAAATTCCACAACTCAACCTTATCATCAAAGCTGATACCTACGGTTCAGCAGAAGCAGTATCACAGGCTATTGCTCAGTTTGAATCAAAAGAAATTATTACAAAAATTATCCACGTTGGGGTTGGTGACATTTCAGAAGCAGACGTTATGCTTGCATCAGCTTCAGGCGCTCTGATTTTGGGCTTTGCCGTTAAAGAAGATAACAACGCAGTTGTTGCGGCAAGCAAAGAACATGTAACTATCAAGAAATATGATATTATTTATCAGATACTTGAAGATATTGAAAAGACTATGATTTCACTTCTTTCACCTGAAACAAAAGAAGTTGTTGTCGGTACGGCAGAAGTCAGACAAGTATTTACTATCGGTAAAACCATTAAAATTGCAGGTTGTTATGTTACTGACGGTAAAATCAACCGTAACAACAAAGCAATCGTTAAACGTGACGGGGCTGAAATCTTCTCAGGCAGCATAGACCAGCTCAAACGATTTAAAGACGATGTTAAAGAAGTTGCTCAGGGTTATGAATGCGGTATTTCGTTTGTTAAATTCAACGATGTTGAAGAAGGCGATATTATCGAATTTGTAAAAACAGAAGAAATCGAACGTACCGAACTCGAATAAGGTATAAAAATGACACTACGAAATGAAAGAGTAAGAAAAGAATTGATGCGTGAAATCTCTGATATCTTAAGAAAAGAAGTCAGAGGTTTGGAAGGTGTTGTATCTATTGTTGATGTAGAAGTATCACACGATAATTCTTACGCAAAGGTCAAATACAGTGTTCTGGGAAACCCTGAACAGGTAGAAAAAGATAAAGAAGTTATTGAAAAAAGCACCTCTAAAGTAAGATACGAAGTAGGAAAAAGAATAAGATTAAGATTAACCCCTGAAATCAGATTTGTATACACAGATGCCCTTGAACAAGGTTCAAGAGTAACAGAACTTATTGATAAAATATCAAGAGGCGAAATTTAGAATTGTTCCCTCGCCCCTGCGGGGAGAGGGTCAGGGTGAGGGGAATTATGTTTGGTTTTCTTAATGTTTATAAACCCGTAGGAAAAACATCTCACGATATTGTGGGATATTTAAGGCGCGTAACCAAAATCAAACAAATCGGACACGCAGGCACACTAGACCCGTTTGCTGAAGGGGTTTTGCCTGTTGCAATAGGAAAAGCAACAAGGTTAATTGAGTATTTAAATAGCGATAAAGCCTATATCGGAAGATTTTGTTTCGGAAAATCAACAGATACCTACGATATTGAAGGCAATGTTGTTGAAACCTTTGATAAAAAGATTACAAAAGAACAATTTAATAATCTGCCCCTGCCACACGGTGAAATTGAACAATTACCGCCAATCTATTCTGCAAAAAGAGTAAACGGAAAAAAAATGTACGAACTTGCAAGAGCGGGAGTTAAAGCAGATGAGATAGATATAAAACCATCTAAAGTTACTATTTATGAAACAAAACTTCTTGAATTTAATGAGGAAGAACAATGGGCAGATATTTATGTTAAATGTTCAAAAGGCACTTACATACGAAGTATTGCAAACGATTTGGGAAAAGCGCTGAATAACGGCTGTTATTTGTCCAAACTCAAACGAGTCCTTGCAGGAAATATAGATATTGAAAACAGCATCAATTTAGACGATTTAAAAACACCTGAAGATGTTGAAAAAGTCCTTTTAAATCCTATTAATTATTTACCCCTGCCAAAACAGGAATTAAATGATATTGAATATAAACGCATTACTCACGGTATGAATATTTATAACCGAATATCTGAAAAAGACGGGATTGTGATACTTGTTAAAGATAATCAACTTATTGCTATTTCAGAAGTAACTCAGGACGGACTAAAGCCAAAAAAAGTTATGATATAGATTATCTGTAAATTCTGTAAAAACTTTTCTTAATAAGACTTTCCGGGTCTGTATTTCCTTTTTTGAGTTCTGAATCTATAACAACATTTGCTATCTGAAGTTCCCCGTTATCATAAATTATATGCTGACCTAACTCCCATTCATAAGGCGATGCAGTTCCGAATTTATATTTTTTAGAATTTTCTGAAGTTATTTTTGTATCAAAATGCATAGGCCCGTAAAGAACACTATCACCTGTTTTAAATCTTGAATATTTAACTCCTCTTGTTGCAAGTAAATCGATAATATTAAGGTATTGTTTATCGCTTTCAAAATCACTCTCACAAGAACCCAAAACAAAGGCTTTTGCATTCTTTCCCTGCTGCTCCAGTTGGTCAAGCAGCGCTTTTTCTATCTTATTAAAATTTCTGTTTTCAGGACGATGCGGATTAAGGTGATTTAAAGTTAATCCTTTATCTCCGTAAATGCCAACAACAGTACATTCCTGAACGGAATCAGTCGCACATCTTTCTTTTGTTGTAATAGTTTGTTTCATTGTCCACGGACTGTCTACAAAATGGTTATCATCAATATCTTTTCTTTTATCAACATATTCTGCCGTAGAAATCGGTCTTATTTTAAGCCCGTTTTTATCGACAATTACCCCGTCAGAGTGAAGATAGTTATCAACATTTTTTTCTTCAGATTTTCTTGAAAATCTGGCTGTACTTTTATCTTTCGGGTAATAAAATCTCCATGTTTCGTGTTTTTCTTCACCATTTGGCGAGATTGTTGTCTGATTTATATCGGTAATTTTACTTTTTGAGCTGTCTCTTTTTGTGTATTCATACACTCTTTTTTGGACTTCTTTTTCTTTTGTGAACCTGTCCACTTTATTCTTTTGCTGAACTAAACGCAGATTATTGGCATCTTTAAAGGTAAAAAGCTCAGTATATTTGGTACTTTCAGGCACAAAAACATAATCAAAACTAACCGCCCCTTCAGGAACAGAAACTTCTCTGATTTTTAACAAAGATATTGATCTGTCGACAATTTTGCATGTTGTATTTCTTATAGATACCATTTTATTACCAATATATAGAGTACTCGGTAATATAAAAACGGAACATGTATTTTTTTGTTATTTTAAAAGAGGTTCTTGTTTACATTTGTTATATAATTATTTTATGAACATTTTACAGGAATTTGATACAATTGCAGCAATTTCAACTCCTATCGCCACAGGCGGGGTAGGTGTTATTCGTATTTCGGGAGATAAAAGTTTTGAAATAGTATCAAAAATATGTTCAAAAAAAGAATTTAGTCCAAATATTATCACGCTTTGCTGGATACTGGACGGGGATAAAAAAGTTGACGAAGTACTTATTCTGCCTTTTAAAAACCCAAAAAGTTATACGGGGGAAGATGTTATAGAAATTCACTGTCACGGCGGAGTGAATATTGTGAAAAAAATTCTTGAACTTGTGTTGGCAAACGGTGCAAGACATGCAGAACGCGGTGAATTTACAAAGAGAGCTTTCCTTAATAAAAAAATGGATTTATCACAGGCAGAAGCCGTTGCCGATTTAATACATTCAAAAACAAAAGAATTTGTAATGACTTCCGCTAAAAACCTGTCGGGAGTACTCGGACAAAAAATATCGGAAATAAGAAAAGATATATTTGAAGTATTGTCAAGAATAGTTGCAGGAATTGATTTTCCGGAAGATGTAAAAGAACCTGAATACGATTATTTAATCTCAGAATTTGAAAAATCAATAAAAGAAATTGATAAAATATTATCAACAGCAAACACTTCTAATGTACTAAGACAGGGGGTTTCTGTTGCTATTGTGGGAAAACCGAATGTCGGAAAATCATCTCTTTTTAATACTCTTTTAAACCTCGACCGAGCAATAGTTACGGATATTGCGGGAACAACAAGAGATATTTTAAAAGAAACTCTCGATTTTGGTATACCTGTCACCCTGATTGATACCGCAGGAATAAGAGATGATGATGAAATATCAAAGGTTGAAGAAATCGGGATAGAATATTCAAAACAGTCGCTTGATGAGGCTGATTTAGTCCTTTTCCTTTATGATGCTTCAACGGGAATAACCAAAGATGATGAAGTTATCTGGGATTTGGTAAAAAATAAGAAAAATATCAAAATTGCAAACAAATCAGACCTTACGGATATTGATACGAACGATTTAAAAATATCTACTAAAACAGGAAAAGGCATTGATGAATTAAAAACAAAAATTAAAGAAATCGTTTGCGATATTAACCCTGAAACTCTGGAATTTTCAACAAATTTGCGTCAGCAAAACTGTCTTGAACAATCAAAATCAGCTCTTTTGATAGCCCTGGACGGTGCTAAACGAGGAGAATTACAGGATATGATTTCTATTGATGTAAAATCTGCCCTTCTTGCTCTTGATGAGATTACAGGCGAAGTTATAACCGACGATATTTTAAACAACATTTTTGATAATTTCTGCATTGGAAAATAATTTTTTAAGTGCGTCCAAATTTGACACACATATAATTTAAACTTTATAATGTATACAAGTTATAAAGGGA
Source organism: uncultured bacterium (assembly GCA_902765215.1). Classification (GTDB taxonomy): domain Bacteria; phylum Cyanobacteriota; class Vampirovibrionia; order Gastranaerophilales; family Gastranaerophilaceae; genus UBA2883. The sequence continues at coordinate 42,654 of CACWZA010000007.1, forward strand.
GTAAATTATGGACGATAAACCAAGATATTCAAGAGTTTCTGATATTATTCAGTTAATAATTCTTATGCAGTCAAAAATAAACGGAGTTACACTGCAGGATATACAGGAAGAATTTGGTGTATCAAGAAGAACAGCAGAGAGAATGAGGGATAGTATTATGAATATTATGCCTCATGTAGAAGAAATAGAAACTCATGACAGAATTAAGCGCTGGGGATTTACAAATTATTCTTTGAGAGAAGTTGTTTCTTTCTCTGCTGAAAATATCGCACTTTTAGAAAAACTTACCCAAAACCTTGATAAAATAACAGCTAAAGAATTGAAAAATATTATCACCAAAATTAAAGCTTTAAACAGCAGAAGAATAAATTCTATTGAAAACGAGGTTGAATTTTTGATGCACTCGGAAGGATTCGGGATAAGACAAAACCCCGTTTATAAGATAGATTTAGACGCTCTTTCAACAATAAGACAGGGGATAAAAGACGGACTTAAAATAACTGCAGTTTATCACGATAAAAAAAGAACACTTGAACCTTTGGGAATATTGTTCGGGGAAAAAATACATTTAATTGCAAGAGAACCTGATAAAGGTGAGGGCGAATTTAATTATCTTTTACACAAAATGAAAGATATAAAACTGACAAGAGAATCTTTTGATTCAAAGGGTTTCAATATTCAGGAATACGCAAACCTGTCCTTTGGAATTTACCATGGTGAAATCTATGATGTAAAACTTTTATTCTCGCCTGAAGTGGCAGAAGATGTTTTACAATACAATTTCCACCCAACCCAAAAAATGAAACAACTTGAGGACGGTTCAGTAAAAGTATCATTTAAAGCAAGCGGCGACAGACATATCATCTGGCACTTGTTTAAATGGGGAAATAAAGTTAAAATATTATCACCGGAAAAACTAAAAAAAGCATACAAAGACTATATGTTAGATGTACTTAAAGAAATGTAGGGGTAAATTAAAAGATTAGTATAAAAAAGAGTTATTATTAACAAATCTTAATATTATAAATATTCAAATATTTAATTATATTTTTCCCTGATTGTTTTTCTTTGATTAAAATAATTTGTTTTTTTAATTTATCATTTTTTATTTTATGTAATTTATTCCGCAAAAATAAACATATTTTTCTGCCTGCTTGTACCTTAATTTATTCTTTATATCTGTAAATATTGACTGTTTTCGGGAATAACTATTATAATAGTTATTGTTATAAAAAAACGACAAACCTCATATAATTATAAAGAAGGAGAAAAAATGAGCGAATTTACTTACAGACGACTGGATAAAAAAGAATATACAGATGCCGATATTAAAAAGATGATTGAAGAAAATAATGTAAGATTTATAAAACTTCAATTCGTTGATATGAACGGACAGGTTAAAAATTTGTCTATTCCGGCATCACACATAGACAGAGCGCTGAATAATGATATTATGTTAGACGGTTCTTCTATTAAAGGGTTCAGAAGTATTGAAACATCAGATATGTTTTTCTATCCTGATAAAAATACTTTTGAAATTCTTCCATGGAGAAATGAAGAAGGATATCAGTCAGCACGCATAATTTGTGATATTTATAATGCAGACGGAACACCGTTTGAAGGCTGCCCTAGATGTAACCTTAAACGAGTTATGAACGAAGCACAAAAGTTAGGTTTCACAATGAATATTGGGCCGGAAGCTGAATTCTTCCTTTTTGCAAAAGATGAAGATGGTAATATCACAACTACAACACAGGATAAAGCCGGTTATTATGATGTTGGGCCGGAAGATTTGGGTGAAGATGTTCGTTCTGATATCGTTACAACTTTGCAGGAAATGGGATTTGATATAGAAGCATCCCACCACGAAGTTGCTGACGGTCAGCACGAAGTTGACTTCAGATATGCTGATGTTCTTACAACTGCGGATAATGTAGTTACATTTAAAATTGTTGTAAAAGCAATTGCTGCTTTACACTATTTGCATGCAACCTTTATGCCAAAACCAATTTTTGGTATCAACGGTTCAGGTATGCACTGTAATATTTCATTATCAAAAGATGGTAAAAATGCTTTCTATGACGAAAAAGCAGAATATCAGTTATCAGATACTGCAAAATGGGCTATCGGCGGACTTTTGAAACACATTAAGAGTATAACAGCTATTCTTAACCCAACAGTAAACAGTTATAAACGATTAGTTCCGGGGTATGAAGCACCTGTTTATCTTGCATGGTCACTTGCAAACAGAAGCGCGCTTTTGAGAGTTCCTGCAAAACGCGGTGTTGCAACAAGAGTTGAACTTCGTTCACCTGATCCTGCTTGTAACCCATATTTGGCTTTTGCTGCAATATTAGAAGCATGTATTGACGGTATCAGAAATAAAATTGATCCGCCTGCTCCTGTTGAAAGCAATATTTATAAACTTACTTCTAAGGAAAGAAAAAGACAAAAAATTGATTCACTTCCTGGTACACTTAAAGAGGCTGTTGAATTGTTTGACAAATCACTTGTCGCAAATGCGGCTCTCGGACAGCATATTATGAATGAATTTGTTACCACTAAAGAAAAAGAGTGGGATTCGTACAGAACCGCTGTTACCAAGTGGGAACTGGATAAGTATTTAGCAAGATACTAATTATCAAAAAGGGAAGTTAAAACTTCCCTTTTTTAATTTATACATGCCTATTTTTTTACAAATCTTTTTGTATAAAAACATGTATAAATTATGTAGAAAACTTTTTTTATTCTACATGTTTTAACCGAAAATTTTAAAATTTAAAAATTTTCTACTAAAAAAATAATTTTATACAAAATTTTTTTATAATTTTATACATGGGAAAAATAATACTATAACTTAATTTAAAGAAGTTTTCTACAAATATTTGCATCTTATTACTTATTATTATTTTTTTAAATTAATTAAATAAACTAATTAATTCAAAAAATAAAAAATTGTTGCAATTTGTATATAAAAGTATATGTAAATCTTTTAATAAAAGGGGTTTTGGTATAGAATATTCTTATACAAATCAATAAACGGGAGGAATATAATGGAAACTGCAACATTGGAAAATAATGTGGAACAATCAACAACTTCTGAATTATCATTTCAGATAGAAAAAGAAGTTTTATTAAATGGTCTTAGAATAGTTGAAAGAGCAACAGCTCAAAACGGTTATCAGCCGGTTTTGGCAAACATTTTGTTTGATGCTGCCGATAAAACTAAAATAAATTTATATGCAACAGATTTTGATATGACTATCAGTACATCTGTTGAAGCAAATGTTAGTTCTTTAGGAAAAATTACACTTCCTGCAAAGAAAATTCTTGATATTGTTTCAAGACTCAATGACGGTATTATAGATTTTGTTCTTAACGGAACTGTAATGACCATTAAAAGCGGTAAGTCAAAATTTGATATAATAGGTATTTCTGCTACAGAATTTCCTAAAATTGAATACCTTACAGAAGAAGATAATGAAATTGAATTAGATCTAAAACCTTTTATTATAGGGGTTAAAGAAGTATGTTTTGCAGCTGCTTCTTTTGAATCTAATAACAACTTATTATCAGGTGTTGTTTGCGATATTAACAAAAATGTTTTGGAAATTGCATCAACAGACGGTAACAGATTATCAAGAGCGAAAAAGATTATCTCTAATAAAGATGATAAATCTGTTAAACTGATTATTCCTGCTAAAGTTTTACAGGAATTTATGAAGGTTAGTTTCTTTATTGAAGAAGATACAATTAAACTTTACACAAAAAATAATAAGATTATGTTTAAATCAGATAATATTACAATGATTTCTAATCTTATGAATGGTCAATATCCGCAATATAACCAGTTGATACCTCAAAGTTTCCCTAAAGAAGCAAAGGTTAATGTGAAAAAATTATTATCTGCTTTGGAAAGAGTTTCAACAATGGTTGATGAAAAGAAGAAAACTGTAAAATTCAGTTTCACAGAAAACAGTCTTAATTTGATGTCTGCTACTCCGGAATCAGGTAATTCTGAAGATGAAATTGATATTTTATACAGCGGAGAAGATATTCTCATAGGATTTAATTATCAGTATTTATTAGATTTTATTAAGAATGTTGATGCGGAAGATGTAATCATTTGTATGAATACAAACTTATCTGCAACAGTATTTAAACCAAATAACGAAGAAGATTATATTTATCTTGTTATGCCTGTCCAGATAAGATAGAGAGTAAATTTATAAATAAGAAAAGCGGTAAAAATTACCGCTTTTTTTATTGTTGTTCTTCTTCTTTTTTCTTTTTCCTGTTTTTAATCTTTTTAAGGTGTTGTTCCCATTCTCTGTACCATGCAAGTTTCTGCTGGAATAATGTGTTGTATCCGTCAAATTGAGCATTTGATACTTCTAAATTTTGTTTATCACAAAGTTTTTCAAGTTTTGATGCCAAATCTGCAGACAGTTCTTTTCTGTCTTGTTTATCATCAGAAAGAACAATATTTTCACCCATTTCTATCCATACTTCCGGTCTGTTATCTCTCAGGAAGTAGTAATTTACTGCAATAGGCAAAACATTAACTTTTCCGTATTCTTTTATTGCTTTTTGAGCAATATAAGCAAGACCTGTCTGAAATTCAATAGGTCTGTGGTTAGGTGGGTTAATAATTCCCTGAGGGAAAAGATATAAAATTGCTTTAGGATCTTTTAATACTCTGACAGAATATTTTAAAGATTCCATAGCGGTTTGGGCAGATTTTTTGTTTACACTAAAAGCACCTCCGCGTCTTAACAAAGGGAATCTGTTTAATTCTTCTACCATAAGTCTGATTTCTTTTTTACAAAGTCTGTTGCAGATATTATATCCGACTATACCGTCCCACCAGTTTGTGTGAGGTGCATAAAAGATTGTCGGGTAGTTTTCATCTCTGTTTAAATAGTTTTCATAACCTTTATATCTGAAAGCACAGAATCTGTCTTCAAGCATATTATAAAAGAATCTGTCAGCAACCCAGAGCCAAAATTTAGATGTTCTGGCAGGTCTGAATTTTTCCTCTTTTCCTCTTTGTTTGGTAGGTGTGATATCATTATATAATTTACTTAAATCAGTTTCCATACACATTTCTTCCATTAGTTATGCCACATATATATAATAAATTGAAATTGTATAAATGTAAATAGTTTATTTTTCCGAAACACCGTCGGGTATGAATTTTAAACCATTTTTTACCCAGTAATTTTCCAAAGGTTTAATATTCTCATTTATTGTAAAATAGGTTGAACCTGAACCTGACATAACAGAATCAGGATAAATATTTTTAATTGTCTGTAATTCTTTATAATCGTTAAATACGGCTGTTTCCAAATCATTGTATAAAAACTGTTTTATATCTGTTCCTATTTTTAAAGAATCAATCATTTTGTGAGTAAAATCATAGTTTGGTTTATTTTTTATTTGAGAATATTTTGTATATGCTTCTTTTGCACTTATACCAAGATTTACGGGTTTTATGAGAGAAACTTTATTATCTATGAAAGGTAATTTTTCAATGACTTCACCTCTTGAAGTTGCCAAAAGACAACCCCCCTCAAGACAAACATTGAGGTCTGATCCTAACTGACTGCATAATTCGTGCATTTTTTTTTCAGGTAAAACCTCATTAAAAATTTTGTTTAATCCGTAGATAGTTCCTGCCCCGTTTGTACTTCCGCCGGCGAGTCCTGCAGATATAGGGATATTTTTTTCAATATTTATATTTATTTTAAATTTTTGTTCTCTGAAATAAGAATCTTCATCTTCTGATAAAAAATCAAAAAATAATTTTGCGGCTTTATAAACTAAATTCCTTTCATCATAAGGTATTTCGTCACTTGTACCGAACAAAATAATTTCCTGTTCTTCGCTTTCTTCAACGGTTATTGTTAAATAATCATACAAATCAATCAGCTGCATAATACTTTGAATATTATGAAAACCGTCAGGTCGTTTGTTTAAAACTTCCAGTGTAAGATTTATTTTTGCCGGTGTTTTTATTATTATTTGCTGCATAATAAAGCCTCTGATAACTCTCCAAATTTAGATATAGAAAGAGATTCTCCTCTTGTATTTTCATCAATATCAAGTTTTTTCAAAACATTTATAACAACCTCTTTATCAAAACCGTTATTAACAAGACAGTTTTTTATATTTTTTCTTCTTTGAGAAAATCCTGCTTTCAAAACTCTGCGAAAATGTGAATAATTACTTAATTCTAATCTTGGTTTTTCGTTTATTTTTAATCCTACAAGTGCGGAATTTACCTTAGGAGCAGGATAAAAAGATTTTCTTCCTACTAATCTTATAATTTCACATTCTGTCCAGAACCGGGCAAGAATAGTGAGAAGTCCGTATTGTTTAGAAGGACTTTTTTCTGTTGCGACCATTCTGCGTGCAACTTCTTCCTGTACCATAAGTACAATTTCAGAGATTGAATTTCTGTTTTTATTATCCAAATCGTCAATTTCACCAAGCAAATGAGAAATAATGGGAGCGGTAATATAATACGGAATATTTGCTACAACTTTTATTTTTTGACCGTTTGCAAGAGCGGAAATATCAGTTTTTAAAATATCCTGATGAATAATTTCTAAGTTATCACATTCAAGTTTTTCTAACTCTTTTATTGCTTCTTCATCAAGTTCAACTGCAATAACTTTTTTTGCTTTTTTAACGAGTTGTTCTGTTACAAACCCAACTCCCGGACCGATTTCAAGAACAGTATCATCTTTTGATATTTGGGAATAATCAAGAATTTCATCAATAACTTCTGAATTGATAAGGAAGTTTTGACCTAATCTTTTTTTTGTTCTGAAAAATTTTGCCCGTTCAAATAAATTCATAATTACATTATAATATGGTAAATATTAAATATAAATAAAAAGGTATCGTATTGGAAAAAGAGAAGAATATAAACGATAATATTGATATGAAACGACGGGTTATAGCACTTGTAGATTGTGATTCATTTTTTGTATCCTGTGAGCAGGCAGACAGACCGGAACTTAAAAATACTCCTACTTGTGCTGTTTCAGGCCCGAACGGTTGTGTTGTTTCCCGTTCGCGTGAGGCAAAAGAAGTTGGTGTCCGCATGGGTATGCCGCTTTTTATGGCGAAAAAAGAGTTTCCTGATGTAAATTATATTGTTTGTGATCATCATAAGTATCATGAATATTCAAAACGCGTTATGGCATGCTTAAATGATTACAGTCCCGATGTTGAAATCGTTTCTGTTGATGAAGCGTATATTGACCTGACGGGTACGGAAAGATTATTCAAAAAAGATTATGTTGAAATAATAAAAGATATAAGAAAAGTAATTCTCGAAAAGACTGATATACCTGTATCTATCGGGTTAAGTCATTCAAAAATTCTGGCAAAACTAGCAAGCGATAAAGCGAAAAAAACAGGCGGAATTTTTAAAATAGGGGTAAATGATATTCAATCTGTTCTTAAAAAGACAGAGATAGATGAAGTTTGCGGTATTGGGCGTGCTAATTCGTTAACTCTCAAACGCAACGGGATAATGCTTGCATCAGAATTTATAGAAAAAGATGATGTCTGGATAAAATCAAAACTCGGTATCAACGGGGTTGAATTAAGACACGAATTACTTGGGGAATGTGTTTCAAAAGTAAACAGTAAAGCAGAACCGCCAAAATCTATTCAGGATACCGGGGTTATTGGTGAAGGTACTTTTTCTGATGATATAAATATAATTAAAATGGAAATTTCCAGACATTTACACAGTGCTTGTTCAAGATTGCGGTATCATAAAGGTAAATGTAAAATAATAGGTTTAATGTTAAAAACAAAAGATTTTGCGATTTATTATGATAAACGAATTATGGTAAAACCTACCGATTTTGAATTAACCTTACAGAAATTTATAAATGAAATGCTCCCAAATTTGTACAGAGAAGGGGTTTTATACAGGGGAACAGGTATTGTTTTGGATGGTTTGACTTATGGCGGAGAACAACTTTCTCTATTTTCAACTGAAGATGATGAAAAAGAAAAAAACCTGAGCCAATGCATTGAAAATATAGAAAAAAAATTCGGTAAAAACACTATCAGGACAGGGTTTTAGATAAAATATATTTACCCTTCAAGTGCGGAAGCACCGGATACAATTTCAATAATTTCGTTTGTAATAGAAGTTTGACGGGCTTTATTAAAGGAAACAGTTAATTCCTTAATCATTTCTTCTGCGTTATTTGTTGCTGCTGACATAGCAGTCATACGGGCAGCAAGTTCACTTGCATAAGCTTCTAATAAAGCATGGAAAATTTCGTTCGTTATGTACATAGGAACGATTTTCTTTAAAATTTCCTTAGGGTTTGGAATAAATTCCATAAGCGCATCAAGTTTATGTTCTTCCTTATTATATTCAATCTTAACAGGTAAAAGTTCCCAATGCTGAATAGAATAAGACATCATATTATTGAATCTTGTTGTTATAACTTCAATTTTGTCTATTTCGCCTGAAACATAATCTTCTGCAATATCTTCAGCAATAATGTTTGCTCCCGATGAATTAGGATTATTCATTACGGCAATATATTTTTTGACGATATTAATATCTTTTCTGTGCTGGAGAGCCACAATACCCTTTTGACCTGCAACATAGAGTTTTGTTTCAATACCTTTTGAAGAATTTTCTTCAATGCGTTTAAGAACTTCTTTTATAATATTAGCATTATAAGCACCGGCTAACCCTTTATTTGAGGTAATTACAATAATACCTTCCGTTTTTACTTCCCGTCTGGTGAGCAGGGCAGGATAATTATTGATTGCGTGAGCATATTTTTCACTGCTATCCTGAAGGTCAGGTTGTTCACCTATTGTTGAAAGCATTCGTTTAAACATTACAAGCAATTCTTCTGAAAAAGGTCTTGATGATTTTACGGTATATTCAGCTTTTTTAATCTTTGCTGCAGCAACCATTTTCATCGCTCTTGTAATCTTTTGAGTGTTTTTAACACTGTTTATTCTTGTTTTTATATCTTTTAAATTAGGCATTATTTACTCCCGGTGCCCTGTTTTTTATAAACTATTATTATATTTTGTTAATTCTTTGCGAAGTTCTTCCGCATCTGCATCTTCGAGGTTTGAACCTGCGTTCAGTCTTTGAACAAGTTCAGGAAGATTTGCTTCTAAATGTTCAAACCAGCCTTTTTTGTAGCCCGATATATCTTTATTTTCAATACCATCAAGGAAACCTTCGTTTGCGGCAAAAAGGATAGATACCTGTTTTGCAACACTCAAAGGTTGATATTGAGGCTGTTTTAAGACTTCTGTCAGTTTTTGACCACGAAGAATTTGTTTCTTTGTTGTTTCATCAAGATCTGATGCAAACTGAGCAAAAGCTTCAAGTTCTCTGTATTGAGCAAGGTCTAATCTTAACTGACCGCCAACTTTTTTGATAGCTTTTGTCTGAGCGGCACCACCTACACGGGATACTGAAATACCCGGGTTTATTGCAGGTCTGATACCTGCGTTAAAAGATGATGATTCAAGGAATATCTGACCGTCCGTAATAGAGATAACATTTGTCGGAATGTATGCTGATACATCACCTGCCTGAGTTTCAATAATAGGTAACGCTGTAATACTTCCGCCTCCGAGTTTGTCGGATAATTTAACGGCGCGTTCAAGTAATCTTGAGTGAAGATAGAAAATATCCCCAGGATATGCTTCACGTCCCGGCGGTCTGCGTAAAAGCAAACTCATTGCACGGTATGCCTGAGCCTGTTTTGTTAAATCATCATAAATAATCAAAACGTGTTTACCCTGTTCCATAAATTCTTCTGCCATAGCAACACCTGCAAATGGTGCAATATATTGCATAGGTGCAGGTTCATCCGCAGTTGCGGAAACAATTATTGTATAATCCATTGCACCGTATTCTTCTAATGTTTTTGCGAGGTGTGCAACGGTTGATGTTTTTTGTCCGATTGCAACATAAACACAAATAACATCCTGACCTTTTTGGTTAATAATTGTGTCTATTGCAATAGCTGTTTTACCTGTTTGTCTGTCCCCGATGATAAGTTCTCTTTGACCACGGCCGATAGGTGTAAGAGCATCGATAGAAGTCAAACCTGTTTGCAGCGGCTGATGTACTGATTTTCTTGCAACAATCCCCGGAGCAACTCTTTCTACAGGTCTTGTTTTATCGTAAATAATATCGCCTTTGCCGTCTATAGGACGTCCCGTAGGGCTTACAATACGTCCGATAAGACCGTCACCGACAGGAACAGATGCAATTCTGCCTGTTGTTTTTACTATCATACCTTCTTTTATGTGTGCAAATTCACCTAAGATTACGACCCCGACATTATCTTCTTCAAGGTTTAACGCAATACCGAGTGTACCTTTTCCGTCGTCAAATTCTACAAGTTCGTTTGACATAACATTTCTCAAACCGTATACATGAGCAATACCGTCACCTATTTTCAGTACACTACCGACATTTGATACTTCGGTTTTTGCGCCGTAATTTTCTATACTGTTCTTTATAATTGAACTAATTTCATCAGGACTTATTACTGACATTTTATACCCTTTCTTTATATAGTAATTTCTTTATTAATTTCCTGTAATTTGTGTTGAAGTGAGCAGTCAACAATATTATCTCCGGCTTCAAACACTAACCCGCCAATCAGACTGCTGTCTGTTGCCCAGTCTAATTCGATTTCTTTGTTTAATATTTTTTGTAATTTTACTTTTATCATTGCTTTTTCGTTATCGTTTAACTCAATAGCAGATACGATTTTTATTTCTAAAAGTCCGTTTTGTCTGTTTAATTCGTTTTTATATTCTTTTACTATTGAGTTAAAAATGTTAAATCTGTTTTTATCAATGAGTAAATTTAAAAAGTTCAGAACAATTTCGTTTATATTGTTTCCAAAAATTTTATTTATAACACCCTTTTTCTCGTCATTTGAAACGATAGGTGATGACATAACTTTTTGCAGGTCATCGGAATTATTAAGAGATGTCTGAACATCTTTTATCTGGCTGAAAATATCTTCTTTGGATAATTTTTCGCCTGAAAATTCCATCAACGCATTTGCGTATCTTTGGGCTACAATTTTATTTTCGTTTTCTTCTGCTTTTGTCATCTTATAAATCAATACCTTTCAGGGCTTCAATACTTTCATTGATATATCTTATGTGTAAGTTTCTGTCCTCTTTTAAAAGTTTTTCAATATGGTTTTTAGCCATATTTATTGCTGTTTGTGCTGTTTCGTTTGTAAGATTTAATCTTAATTTTTCTGTATTTGTTTCAATTGCTTTTTGGGTACTTTTTGAGAAATTTTCAGATTGTTTCTGAGCATCCTCAACAAGTTTTTCACCGACAATAACAGCATTTTTTGCAGATTTATCGATAATATCAAGGATTTCTTTGTCTACTTCAATCCCTTTTTCCTGTGTTTCATAGAGGTTTTTGAGTGCATCTTCGTGTTCTTTTTTAGAATTGTTTATTTTATCCTCAATACTTTTTCTGCCTTTTTCCAAAGCGCCGGCTATGTCAAATTTATTTATTATCCAACCCAGCAAAAACAACATCAAAACAAAGTTGAACAGGTTTGATAATAAGATTTTATTCCAGATTTCCAGTAAAGTATTTATCATTAGTTTTCTACTTTCGTTTCATAACCAAGCACCTTAGATGCAACAGCACTTGCAAGGTCGTTGAGTTGAGCTTTTAACAATAATTTAGCCTCTCTTTCATCGCCTTCAAGTTCAGCATTAGCAATCGCCAAATCTTTCTTAGCTAAATCTCTTGCCGTAGATAAAATTGTTTCCTTTCTTTCTTTATATTCGGAAACCTTTTTATTGAAATTATCTTTGGCAATCAGACGGGACTTTTCGATATTTGCCTGCTGCTGTTGTTTAAGGTTTTCTGTTTTTTCTTCCGTTAATTTTGCTGCATCTTTTTCTTTTTGGATAATCTCTGCGCGTTCTTTTTGGATACGGGCGAGAGGTTTATACAAAATAGAATTCATAATCATCATAAATATGATGAAACTGAACATTGCAACAAAGAAGGTTGCATTAAATTCTAACACTCTTTACCACCTTTGTCTTATGAGAAAATTAATAAAAGTGCGATAAATAAAGCGTAAATAGAAGTTGCTTCCGCAAGACCTGCACCAATGATGAAGTTTTTGAAAGCTTCTGCTTTGATTTCAGGTTGTCTTGCAATAGCATCTAAAACACCTTTAGTTGCAATCCCAAGACCAAGACCGCCGCCTAATACGCCGAGTGCTGCAATACCTGCACCTAATCTTGATGCATCAAATATTTGTTCTGCTGCCATAATTTTTCCTTTCTTTTTATAATTTTTCCTAACTTTCTTTTTATGATTTTAATTTAATAACATTTACCCCTTTACCCCTTTACCCCTACTCTTCCTGAACAGACATTGTTATGTATGTTGAAGAAAGTAGTGCGAATACGAGTGCCTGAATAAGTGCTACGAATAATTCAAACAACATAAACGGTAAAGGTAAGAAACACGCAACCATACCGACGAAGGTTGCTATCATTATTTCACCTGCCAAAATGTTGGCAAAAAGTCGAAGTGCGAGAGAAAATGGTCTTACAAAAAGTTCAAGAGTATCAATGAGGGTAATAATAAGTTCACCCATTGACCAGCCCTTGAAGAAATATTTTCCTTTATTAACCTTAACTCCGTAATACATACAGTAGATAGCAACTACAATAGCCATTGCCGAAGTCATATTAATATCATTGTTTGGTGAAGCAAGTTCTCCCTGTGCAAGGTGAACAATTTTAAAAGGAATTTGTCCCACAAGGTTTGCTGTCAGAATAAACATAAACAAAGTAAGGATAAGAGGGTTATGTTTTTTAGATTCTTCCTCTCCCATACTTCCTGCAGTTATTGCAGAGAAATAATTTATTATTGATTCTCCGATATATTGCAATCTTGTCGGGATAACTGATGCATTTTTTACAATCATAATTGCACCAATCAACAAAATTCCCATCGCAAGCCACATAGTCAGCAATGTGTCAAAATTAACGCTGACAGCGTGTCCTGAAATAATTTTTGTTATGACCCAGTGGGTGCTTTCACTCATAGTAATACTCTCTCTTTTTCTGCTTAAATCGTATCATATATACCAATTTTATGCAAGAATGTAAAGGGTGCGATTTTCTTTAAAATCACACCCTTTTATCTGATAAAAATTTTATATTTTTTCTATTTTACCCTGCTTAAAATTTCTTCTATACCGTAAGGCATTGATGAAGGTACGGTTCTTAACTGATTTTCAACATTATGCGGGTTAGAAACTAAGTTTCTTGCAATATTTACAGGATCTTTGTAGAAAGCGTTCACAAATTCCATATATTTGTCATAACCCTGTTTGCTGATTGCGAAAATATCTTTTGTAGAATATTTTTGATTTGTTTCTTCTGCGAGTTCTGAGTGCAGTTTTGCACGTTGTTCTTCTGAAAGTTTAATCTCTTTATCGAGATATTTGATAGAAAGTCCGCCTGTGTAGTCTGATTCTGATTTAACATTTTCAAACCCGACAGAAATTTTGTATTCAGGCTGGTGCATATCTCTGTACTCGATATGGTTAGTGCCGTCAGCGTTATGAGTTAATTTCTTTCTGATGTTTGTTTTAAAATTGTCAATTACAGTCATTTCAGGTTCTTTTGACCATAATTTGTATTTTTTTGCAATTCGTGATGATTCTTTTGGTACAGATTTTGTTGTTAATACATGACCGTTTTGGATTTCTGTTAATTTTTCCCCTCTTGGAACGAAGAATAAGTCATATATCTTTCTTGCGATGTTTACACCCTGTTTAATCTGACCTTTTTTGGGTGCCTGTTTTATTCCGGTGAATGCCGGTCTGATGTTTTTGTTTAAGTTTAAGTTTGTGTTGTTGTAACTTCTGATTGGTTGATTTGCGATAATGTTCATATTTAACCTCTATTTTTTTAGTAAAGAATAATTCGTAATATATCTCATTCCCATACCCGGAGCATGGGCTCTGAGAGTGTCATCAACTAACCCTGCCTTAAATTCTTCTGATAAAGATTCTGCATTTACTTCTGCATCTTCACAAGAATTAGAGGAGTATTGATGAAAAGCATTGTTTTCTTTTTTTGCTTCATTTTTTTCTTTGAACCATCTTGTAACTTTGTTTCCTTTGATTGGTTCTTTATATCTTTTTGCAACGAGAGAAAATTCACCGTCACTATTAATTGCTATAACCTGATTTATGCCTAATTTTCTCATTGTTGTAATATCAGGACGGCTGATTGGGTATCCGTTCGGATGACTGTGCATAATACCGATGTTTTCTTTGTCCAGAATTAATTTTTCAAGATTAGTAAGGTTACATTTTGAAGTATCACCTAAAAATTCACCGATAACGCGGTTTTCTTTCAGGTTGAAAACAACGGCATGTTCGTTCATGCCTTCTTTTAATGCCTGTACACATCTTGCTGTGCTGTATCTGAGCATTGATTTTGTGCAGTCAAATTTTTCCTGCAGCGGGCGAACATAATTTTCTGCCGTTTCTAAAATAGCACGGTTTTGTTCTGCGAGAATTTCGCTGCCGTTTGTAAGGTTTTGAGCCTCATTTTTTGCGGCTTTTGCCAAACGCTTTGCTTCTCGTACACTTTTATTAAATTCTACTGGATCGAAACTAACCTTCATACCATGTTCAAGATTGATGAAAATTAAAATTGCCTAAAAAATTGGAATTGTAACATTTTATTAACAAAAAATGAAAAAATTTTGGTAAATTTTTGTAACAAATTCTTAATGAACAAAGACATGAACTAAAGATTTGGCTGAAATTGTCGTCATGCATGAAAAAGGGACAGATAAGGATTCGTCATGGGTTTATCATCTTCACAGGCAAGATTATTAAATTTGACTTCAAGAATGCACCAGATTGAGTACAATGCTGCGCGTATTGAAGCCATGAAATTGCAAATGGCGAATGAATCAGATAAGGCATATGACGAGTATTTGGAAGCACTGGATGCAAGAAAAGTTGTTGTAAAAACTATTCACACAGACGGTACAGTTACGTTTGTGGATATTACTGGCTACGATACTCTGACAAAAGCAGGTTACAGACTGTATTATGCTGATGGTGAAGAGTGCGGAGAATGGCCGGAATGGGCAGATAATACGGATATTGAGGTTAAATGTTCAATGGATCCGATTAATTGTACTCTGACAAGTCAGATTTTGACTAACCTTATTGATTCCGGGGTATTTGTCCTTGCCAAAAAAGCTGCAGATGATACAGAACCGCTTGTGGTTGAAGAACTGACAAGTGTTGCTAACGATACAGGTTTAATGGAAGTACAAGATGAAGTCGACCTTAAAAAGGCAGAAGCGAAGTATGAATCTGATATGCGTCGTATTGATATGAAGGACAGAAAATACGATACGGATCTCGCTGCCTTAGAAACAGAAAGAAACGCAACAAAACAGGAGATGGAAACACTTCAGACGGTTGCAAAAGATAACGTCGACAGAACATTTAAATTGTTCAGTTAAGAGGTATTTAAAAGAGTTTCAAAAATATAATTTTCCCTATAATTTTCCCTATATTTTTTCACACGCCACTTCTTTCACAAGTGGTTTTTTCTTTTGATGGGGGGTAAATATTATATTTTTTAAATTTTTTTCATTTACCCCTGTGGAAACCTTTTGTTTCGGAAACGAATCTTCCTATTGATTTTATTTTTCCTTCAATACAGTTTCTGCATTTGCCGGAATGTTCATTCAGGCAGATTTTATTAGGATAAATTTCATATTTCACTTTATATTCCGTATCGAGAATATTAGGCATTACAACATTAGCACCGCTTTTTAGTGCAATAATTCTGCCCATAGGGTTGATTGTTTCCATGGCGGTTGTGGCAGGAATATTTATATCAGGTAAAAGCATACGGACAATTGCCATAACTTTAAGAGCCATATCAAAATTTTTCGGGTTTAATTCACCCTTCAGCGGGGTATCAGGATGAGGGATAAACGGCCCTATTCCTATCATATCCGCATCAAGTTCTTTAAAGAACAGAATATCGTCTGCAAGAGATTCAACCGTTTGGTTTGGAAGTCCGACAAGACAGCCTGTCCCGACTTCGTACCCAAGTTTTTTTATGTTGTATAAACATTGTTTCCTGTTTTCTAAACTCATCTTCGGGTGCATTGTTTTATATAATTCTTCATCAGTAGTTTCTATTCTCAAAAGATATCTGTCTGCTCCCGCATCTTTGTATGCTTTATATTCTTCAAGGGTTTTTTCACCTATACTCAGGGTTATTGCCGTATCAAATTTTTTAATCTCAGAGATAATATAGCAAAGTTTTTCCGTATCATAGAAACTATCCTCACCCGATTGAAGAACAATTGTTTTGTAACCGAGTTCTGTTCCCTGTTTTGCGTATTTTATAATTTCGTCGGGTTCTAATCTGTACCTTTCGATTTTGGTATTTGGAGAACGCAAACCGCAATATTTACAACTGCATTTACATATATTGGAAAATTCTATAAGCCCTCTTAAGTGCACACCGTCTCCGACGTTTTCTTCACGAACACGGTCAGCATATTTGTATAATTCCTCTCCGTCTGAGTTTAAAAGTGATAGTATTTCATCTTTTGAAAGAGAATGTTCTTTATAGGCCTTTTCCAAAATATTATTCAAAGATGTCAACTTTATTTCTTCCTCTTTCTTTTGCTCTTGATAAAGCAGTTCCTAATGCTTCGATAAACTGTTCAGGCTGTTCAAATTTAGAATAGTTTGCACATAAACCTACACTGACAGTAATATTTGTCTTTTTGTCATCTTTTTCAAATTCGTGTCTTGAAATTTCTGTTCTCAGTCGTTCAATAGGTATAAGAGCTTTTGTAATAGGAGTGAAAGGAAGCATAATAACAATTTCTTCACTGCCATATCTGTAAATAGGGTCAGTCCGTCTGAATACGCGTTTAAGCAGATTGCTTAATTCTGTCAGGACGAAATCTCCGAAAGGTCTGCCGAATTTATCATTGATTTTCCCTAAATAATCAATATCAATTATTGCTAATGAGAAATTGTAGATATAACGGCGTGCCTTTGAAAATTCAAATTCAAAAGCGTTATCAAATTCCTGTCTGTTATAAAGCCCTGTCATAGGGTCATATAAAGCTCTTTTTGACTGTTCGTTAAACAAATATCTTAGTTTGAAAATAAGTTCAAGTTCATTTGTTATAATCTGCAAAAATGCTTTTTGTTCCGCATCAAGTTTCTTTGTTGATGCAAAGAAAAATCCGCCCGTAAGTTTTTCTGCATATTTAAAAGGTTCAATAACAACTGTTTTGAAAGATTTAAATCTTAACTTACTTTCTTCTGTTACATCACCTGTGATAAGGTTACACTGAACGCGGTTTATTTGCTTGAAAGGTTCCATTTCATCGAAAAATTTGTCACTTATACTGTTTGTTAAATCAATGGTGACATTTTTATTCGGATATGAAAGATTAAGGACGTTTATGGCATTCTCGTCATCTTCATTGAAGAAGACACCGCAGGCATCGTAAGGAACATATTTTCCGATAATATTGAAGATGTTTTCGGATAAAGTATCCTCAAATTTGACCGAATCAATAAGTCCTCTGAAATCTTCCGTTAAGGTTGAGTTAATAAGTAATTCTTTCAGTTTTTTAGTCAATTTCTTTTCTGCCATAATTTTCCAATCTCTAATTCTTCCACACATATTATTGTATCAGATTAAAATTATAGTTGAATAGTCATATTATATGAAATTTTGTTTCTATACATTTATTTTAAAATTTGGTATAATGAACTTATGGAAAACTTGTCCGGAAAGAATTTATCAGTCGCTTTTTATTGGCACATGCACCAGCCTGTATATGAATTAGACGGTGTATTTTTAATGCCTTGGGCAAGACTTCACGCAGTCAAGGACTACCTTGATATGGTGAATGTTATAGAAAAATACCCCCGACTGAAACTTAATATAAATATTGTTCCGGCACTTCTTGATGAACTTATTCAGTATACGGAAGAAGGGTTTAATGATATCCATTCAAGTCTTACCGTGTCTGATATAGAGGAACTTGCCCGCAGCGAAAAAGAATATATTTTGAATAACTTTTTTAATTCAAAATATGAAACGATGATTTATAATTATCCGACCTACAGAAAACTTTTTAAAAAAAGATTTGCAAGTAATTCTATTACGGTTGATGATTTCAGTAATCAGGAATTTTCTGATTTAATGGCGTTGTTTAATCTTTCGTGGATTGACCCGACGCATTATGAAAGATATCCGGAACTCGAAAAATTAGCGAAAAAAGGGCATAATTATACCCAAAAAGATAGAATTAAAATAATAGAATTTCACAAAGAAATAATAAAAGAAATAATTCCGACTTATAAACGGTATATTAAAGAAGGCAGAATAGAACTTACCACAAGTCCTTATTATCACCCGATAATGCCTATCCTTTGCGATTATGAAACCGCTGCAAAGAACCTTCCTAACAGAGAAAATTTACCTATAAACTTTGATTTAACCGATGATGCTCATCATCATGTAAAATCGGCTCTCGACAGAATTCAGGAAGTTTTCGGAATCCGTCCGAGAGGGATGTGGGCTTCAGAATATTGTCTGACTGACAAGGTTTTGGATGTGTTTTCCGAGGAAGGAATAAAATGGACTGTTTCTGATGAATCTATTCTCTCGGAAAGTATTAATTTTGAATTTATAAGAGATTTTAAAGGGAATATAGAAGATCCTTATTATCTTTTGAAAACTTATACTTATAACCAGTCACCTCGCGATATTGATGTTATCTTTAGAGATTCTCTTTTGCCAAATCTGATAAACTTTGAATATTCAAATATAGATTCACAAATTGCGGCAGGCGATTTGTACAATAAAATTAAATCTATTCAAAACAAATTAACGGTTTCACCTGACGATACTCATTTACTGACAATTGCACTGGACGGTGAAAACTGTTGGGAAAACTATGCAAATGACGGTTTCGATTTTCTGAATACTATTTATTCAAAACTGGAAAATGATGATACCGTTGAGACGGTTCTGATAAGTGATTATATTTCTCAGGACAGAAATAAAAAGACTCTGAATAAGATATATCCGGGTTCATGGATAAATAAAGATTTTAATTTCTGGATAGGTGATCCTGTTAAGAATCTGGCATGGCAATATTTGAATAATGTCAGAGCTGATTTAACAGATTTGATTGAGAAAAAACCGCATCATGAAAATATACAGAAGGCGTTGAGAGAACTCTATATAACAGAGGGTAGTGACTGGTTCTGGTGGTATGGTGAACCGAATAAATCAGGTCAGGATAATGTTTTTGACTTCTTATTCAGAGAGCATTTAAAAAATACTTATAAACTTATGGAAGAAGCATATCCTGAATATTTGGATGCATCAATTATAAATACTGCGTACGAAAACGAAGAAGTCGGCACAGCAAACATTCCGCAGATAAATTCGGGGTGGTTATTCTCTGACAGTATTGATTTGATTGACGGCCCTGTTTTTCAGGAAAGTAAGGTTTTTGACAGTATAAATTACGGGTTTGATAACGATAATATTTATTTCAAACTTGCGCTCAATCCTTTGTATAAAGAACAGAGTGAGGGTAAACCGAGAATACATCAGTTCCATATTTATACAAAAAATGCGACTATAAAACAAACCTGTTCAAGTATAAAAGTTACCCATAAGACGGAATCTGTTTTCCCGATTTTGAAAACAAAATATCATAACGAACTGATTATAACCATAATTAATAATAAACTTTATCCGTCTTACTTATCAAAATCAATTCCTGATAATTTGTGGGTGCTTGTTGACTCTCAGGGGTTGAATATATCGGAAAACGAAACGGTGGATATCTGTATTCCGTTTGATGATTTGGATATAAGCAGCGGGGAAGAAATGGAATTTTTCTTTATGCTTACAAATCACGGTTTGAGATATACCTTTATGCCAAAGGACAGCCCGCTTGTAATAAGGCGTCCGTAAAAAAGATAAAACAAAAAACCGAGGATAATATTCCTCGGTTTTTGTTATATTGTTGGGCAAATATGTTCAACCTACAACTTATATTATTATAAAACCTCACCCCAACCCCTCTCCTTAAAAAGTAGAGGGGTTATAAAAACAAAAAACCGAGAGAAAGTTCTCTCGGTTTTTTTGTTATGTGTAATGAGTAAATTAAAATTATTTACCCCTTTACCCTTATAATTTGTTAGCAACCATCTTAGTTGTTTCAGCAAGTCTTGTAGAATAACCCATTTCGTTATCGTACCAAGAAATGATTTTAACCATGTTGTCGCCCATAACTCTTGTTAATAAAGCGTCAACTGTAGATGATTGTGAAGTACCAACATAGTCAGAAGATACTAACGGTTCTTCAGTGTAGCAAAGAACGTGTCCGTCAGCACCTGCTTTTAATGCTGCATTAACTTCTTCAACAGTAACTTTCTTTTCAGTTTCGAATACAACGTCAACTAATGAAACGTCCGGAGTAGGAACTCTCATAGCGAAACCGTCAAGTTTACCCTTTAATTCAGGAAGAACTAAAGCAACAGCCTTAGCAGCACCTGTTTTTGTAGGAACGATGTTCAAAGCACCAGCTCTTGCACGACGTGGGTCTTTGTGACCTGCGTCTAAGATTCTTTGGTCACCTGTGTAAGAGTGAACTGTTGTCATCAAACCTTTAACAATACCGAATTTTTCGTTGATAACTTTAGCAACAGGTGCTAAACAGTTAGTTGTACAAGATGCCATAGAAATTACATGGTGTTTAGATGAATCATATTTGTCATCGTTTACGCCAAGAACGATAGTGATATCTTCGTTAGAAGCAGGAGCAGAAATGATAACCTTCTTAGCACCTGCATCGATGTGAGCGTGAGCCTTAGTTGCATCTGTGAAGAAACCTGTTGATTCAACAACAACTTCTACACCTAAATCTTTCCAAGGTAAAACTGCCGGATCTTTTTCTGCGAAGAATTTGATTTTCTTACCGTTAACGATAATACCTTCGTCATAAGCTTCTACAGTACCGTCAAATTTACCCATAACTGAGTCATATTTGAAGATTCTTGCAGCATCTTCTGGTTTCAAACCAGGGTCATTGATTGCAACGTAATCGATTTCGTTGAAAATGCCTTCTCTGATAGCTGCTCTTAATGTGTTTCTACCGATTCTTCCGAATCCGTTAATAGCTACTTTTGTCATAATTTTCTCCTTATTTATGTACTAAAGATTTATCTCTCTTAACAAGAAGATTGTATTACAAACAAAATAGGGTGTAAAGAAAACCCGTAAATTGTTTCCTGCTTTAGAAAAATTACTATTAACTATTATAATTCTTTGAACGGTAAATCAACGCTTCCCCTGTCATTCAGTTCTTTGCGTTTTAATTCTTTATCTCTCTTATTGAGTGTTTTTTCTATATCGCTTGAAGTCGCCTTCATAGGGATAATATAATCTTCAGGTTCGTCAAATTCACCAATAAGATACTGGTTGTCATTCTTTCTTAAGATTTCTCTTTGTTCATCTGTTAAAGGTTCAAACCCCATTTTCTTATAAAATCCCATAGCGAACGATTTTTCAGGAATTTCCGAGCGGACATAAACCTGTTTAAATCCGTCTTTTGCAAGGGTGTGGAAGTATTCATTTACAATAACTTTACCCTCGCCGAGAATGTTTTTATTCCATGTTGCAAGCCAGTCGAGTTCGGTTTCGTCTTTGGCATGGTTTTTTCTGCTTGAATAGTGTAACCCGCCTTTTTTATCCGCTTTTAAAACATTTCCGATTAGTATTGCTGACGGTTCTTCATCAGAGAGTGCAAGCAAAACCTTTGCTTTTTCTTCTTCTTCGTTGTTCAGAATTTCTATTCCTGCATCTACAGCTTCTTTTACAACCTGTTTTGTTGAGTCGTCCTGAATATCATGACGTTTGTAAAACCCGTCAATATTGTCTGAAATGTATTTTAAATAATCTGTATCTCTTCCTTCAAGCTGGTATACAACTACATTTTTATCTTTGTCATTCAAATATTTGTATTCAGCCATAGGTATGGCTTTGAAATTAGGTTTATTATAATTTGTTGATGATTGTAAATTTATTCTCATAAAAACCTTCTCAGAATGACTATGTTAATATAAAACATAATAAAAATATTTTTTGCCAGTAAATGCAGGTAAATAATTTTTTATGTTAAAAATCGTTATATATCCGAAAAAATTAAGCAAAATTTGGTTAGTTTCGGTTTTTATATAGATATAATGGGAAATATGGAGTTGTTTTATGCCAATAAGCGCAAATAACACATTTTCACAAATAAAAAGTGTAAATAAACCGACTACGGCAAGTACTGTACAAAAACCTGATACTTCCGAAAAGAAACCTGTATCAAACAAAGTTTTGGCAGCAGGGTTAGTCGGACTGGCAGCTTTGGCATCTGTCGGGGTTTATATGGCAACAAGAGGCAAAGGTAAATGTAATATAAAACCGCAGAATACTGAAGAAGTTGTTGAAAATATTCAGCAAAAACTTGATAAAATTGTCGAAGATTTTGATAAAACTATTTATAAAGACTGGAAGAAATCTGTTGAAAAACTGAAAAACGGCAAGACAAAGGTTACTCTCGTCAACGATAAACATAAAACAATATATGTATATGATAAAAATGCAAATCCTGAAAAAATGGTTGCATTCAACGAGTTTGGCGGATATCAGTCTTTTGTTCAAAGACCTAATGGCGGCTGGGATTTGGTAAAAGTTAAATATAAAGATGCCAAAACGGGAGATACAGTAATAGAAAAACTCGGCGCAAATACAAAACCGATTTCAAGAACAACAATTTCCCGTGAAACGCATGACGGCATGACAGAATTTGAAAAACATACTTATGAGTTTAAAAAAGATTGTATTCCTAATGAATATGTTACTAAACTAAAAACAATGCAGGACGGCGATGTAAAAATGGGACAGTTTTCATCTCGAAAACAAATAAACCACGACAGCGAAGGTAATAATATTGATGGTGCCGTTTGGGAAACTCTGAAAAAATATACCTTGAAAAATAACGAAAAAGTTGATAAACCAATGAGTGAAGTTTTTACCGAAGCACAGATGGATAAATGGAAAAAAGCTTTGGGATTTTAGGTTTTGAATAAAAATTTTGCTAACAAAAAACGAGGGCTTTCACCCTCGCTTTTAAATTTATATTTACCCCCTTCGGCTCTATGTCCTCGCGTTAAACGGCAGGGGTAAATGAAAACAAAAAACGAGGGCTTTCACCCTCGCTTTTTTAATTTATATTTACCCCCTTCGGCTCTATGTCCTCGCGTTAAACGGCAGAGGTAAATGAAAACAAAAAACGAGGGCTTTCACCCTCGCTTTTAAATTTATATTTACCCCCTTCGGCTCTACGTCCTCGCGTTAAACGGCACCGCTCACACTCCCGCCGAAAACTCAACGTTTCCGTCGAGTCGTGTTTCGACTCTCACACACTTCGTGTGTTCGTGCCTCTGCTCGGACTACTTGATATTTGAATAAGTCCAAGCGTCAAAGGTAGGTGTTTCGGAAATGTTCATTTCCTTCTTAGTTTCGCCTGTGGTTGCATCATCGTGAGCGATTGGTTTATACAATCTGTTGTAGTATTCAACAACCATTCTGTCAGAGTTGAAGTAAGCATCAGCAGTTCTGATAGCCTGACGCATCATTCTTGCCCATTCAGTCTTATTGTTGTAATAAGTAGGGATTGCTCTGTTTTCGATGATATCCATGATACATTCATGGTCTTTCCAGTGTCTTTCTTCCCAAGGCATTTCATCATCCAATCCTTCGTATTCAACAGTGTAACCGTTGATACCGTCGAAAGTACCTTCCACAGTCCAACCGTCAAAGATTGATAAGTGAAGTGCACCGTTTGCGTTAGCAGACATGCCTGATGTACCTGATGCTTCGAAAGGTCTTAACGGTGTATTCAACCAGATATCAGAACCTTTCTTAAGCATTGCTGATAATTGAAGTTCGTAACCAGGAAGAACAACAACATTCTTTAATGAGTGTGAACGGTTCAGCAACTTGTTGAACATTTCTTTACCCATAACATCATCCGGATGGAATTTACCTGCGAAGATGATTTGAACTTTGTCTTCATCTAACAGTTTGTTAATTCTGTCTTTGTCCATAAGTATTAACCAAGCGCGTTTGTAATCAGCAAATCTTCTTGCCCATGTGATTGTTAATACATCAGGATTAAATCTCTTACCTGCCACATTAGCGATATATTTGAATAATTCTTTTTTCATTTCACGCTTTGTAGCGAGTAATTTTTCAGCAGAATCATCGCCTGTAATACGCTTATCTTGCCAGTAGTGGAGGTTAACAGCGTTCGTGATAGCTCTGATAGGGCATCTTCCGTCAACCCATTCCCACATCTTGTTAGCAACAAGACCGTGTAATTGTGATACTGCGTTAGCAATTCTTGACATTCTTAAAGCTGCAACAGTAAGTGAGAAGTTTTCGCCGCCGAGTTCAATAGCTCTTTCTCTTGAACAACCGGAGAAGAAACCGCCCTGCATAAGAGTATCAACCCAGTGTACTTCGTTACCTGCCGCAACAGGAGTGTGAGTTGTAAACACAGTTCTCTTCTTAACTTCATCCAAGTCACCGTTGTATTGTCTTAACAATTCAAACGCTGCAGGGAGAGCATGACCTTCGTTCATGTGAATAACATCAAAGTTGTAACCAATTTCCTGAAGAACTCTTACACCTGCAATACCGAGAATTGTTTCCTGAGCAATTCTGATTCTTTCGTCACCATCATAAAGTCTGTGAGAAATTCTCTTAGCCCATTCGCTGTTTCCTTCGATATCTGTTGTTAATAAGTATACAGGGCAAGCACCGAATAATTCAGGCTCTACCTTGAATGCTTTAACTTTAACTTTTTCACCGAAAGTTTCAACTTCAACAGTTACGTCGATATCTGTTAAGAAGTCATAATACTTTCTGATATATGCAACTTCAACATTTCCAGAGTGGTCAATTCGTTGGTCATAGTAACCGTATGACCATAACATTGTTACACCTACCATAGGCATTTGAAGATATCCTGCAGATAACATGTGTGAACCTGCGAGGAACCCTAAACCACCTGAATATGTATTTAAAGATTGATCTAACGCAATTTCCATTGAAAAATATGCTACATTTGGTAATGACATAATATTTTATCCTTTTCTTATTCTTAATAATACTTTTGAACTATTTTAAATTAAATAGCATGATTATATTTATACCAACAACATACCATAATTTCAATCTTTTTTATATTTTTTAACAAGTTTAAATATTAAAAATAGTGCAATTTAGGGTATGAACTGTATTTTCAAAGATGTTAAAAAAAGTAAATTTTTATTAAGTTAACTAATTCTAAAGTATTAATTTTTAAGAGTTAGTTTTTAATTGTAGAATATATTTAGTAAAAACAAAAATTTTTGGTTAAAATTTCAAAAATTTGCATTAAAAAACCTCTCGGTTGAGAGGTTTTTTTATTATTCGTGAGCATCTAATCTTTTTTCTACTTCATCGAGCTCGTCCTCTTCGTCCTCTTCCTCGTTCTTTTTGATTTCATCAACTACCATTTTTGCCATTTCTACAGCGATAGCGTGACGGGTTTCTTCAGGACAATTCTGAAGCATGCTGATTGCCGTGCGTACGGTTTCATCCAAATCGTACCAACGGTTTCTTTTTTGTGTTGCCAAATCAACTTCCGTTGCATTGATAATATCAGACACTTCTTCGTATTTGGAATCTTCAATATTATGTTCGGTGATAATTTTTATAAGATTTAATGCAATCTTAATTTGGGTATCATCACCTGATTCTTCCAAAGTTTCCATTGCGGATGACAGAACGGGGTCTTGATCGTACCAACGTCTTGATTTTGTTGTAAATTCTTCTTTCATAACTCCCTCCGTAAATATAGGGCTATCTCGTTGTATGACAATTATACAATAGGTATTCATATTTGTAAATGAAAAATTTGTTATATAGTCTGTCTTGTTTTATAATCAAAGATATAAGAAAGAGAATGAGGAAAAAATTATGTTAATAATTATGAGAGAGAATGTGAGTCAGGAATGTATCGACAGAGTCGTACAATTCATTGAAGCAAGAGGGTTTCAGTCTCACGTATCAAAAGGTGAATTACATACAGTCATCGGTGCAGTCGGTTCTAAAATAATCGACCCGAGAAATATTGAACTTTTAGAAGGGGTTCAGGAAGTTATTAAAATTTCTTCCGGTTATAAACTTTCAAGCAGAATATTTAAACCTGAAGATACCGTAATTGAGGTTAACGGAATAAAATTCGGGGGTGGAAATGTCGGTCTTATTGCGGGCCCTTGTACGATTGAAAGTTATGATCAGTTAGACAAAACTGCCGAACAACTTAAAAAATCCAATGTTAAAATTATGAGAGGCGGAGCATTTAAGCCGAGAACATCACCTTATGCTTTTCAGGGCTTAGGGGAAGAAGGGCTTAAAATGTTCAGAAGTGTTGCTGATAATCATGGAATGGCAATAACTTCAGAAATCATGGAAAGTTCTCAGCTCGATATGTTTGAAAAATATGTCGATATTTTCCAAATCGGCGCAAGAAATATGCAAAACTATAACCTTCTTAAAGATATGGGAAAAGCAACAAAACCAATTATCTTAAAAAGAGGTTTGTCAGCAACTTTTGAAGAATGGTTATTGTCCGCAGAATATATCTTATCAAGCGGAAATCCTAATGTAATCTTGTGCGAACGTGGGATAAGAACATTTGAAAAATACACAAGAAACACACTTGATTTATCGGCAATACCTGTTGTTAAAAAGTTAAGCCACTTGCCGATTATAACAGACCCGAGCCACGGAACAGGGCTTCGTGACAAGGTTGCACCTATGTCGAGAGCCAGTGTTGCCGCAGGTTGTGACGGTTTGCTGATTGAGGTTCATTATGATGCGGATAATGCTATCTGTGACGGTGCTCAATCGCTTTATCCTGATGAATATAATTCACTTTATAACGACCTGAAACAAATTGCTCCGGTCGTACATAAAGTTATTTATTAGTATAAAACAGGTAAATAAAATTTCTAAATTAAAAAGGCTCTTACTTTAAGAGCCTTTGTTTTATATATTATCTAATTTCTTACTTATTAATTAACCGTAAACTCTGCCGCTGTCATCAGTAAAGCCGAATTTTGAGAGAGCAGCTTCTAAAGCGCCAACTCTTGTGTCAGTACCGTAAGTTCCTGTACTGCTTGTACCACAGCATTTACCTAAATTCAGGTCTGAACTGACTTCTGCAAGTCCGCCCTGATAAGAAGCACCGCCCACAGGAGAATAAGGAGCAACACCATTTACACCCTGTTGCGGCTGTATGGTTAACCAGTTTGGTAATTTAAAATTTGTGTTTACTTCGTTACCCATTTGGTGGTTTTCCTCAAAATTTTCCCAAAACAATACATAATCTTACACAGATATAAAGTTTTGGTTTTCTTTAGAATTGATTAATAATTTTCTCCATTTTACAAATGTTTACATAATCCATATTCATTTGCATCTCTTATATATAATGTTCCACATATTTTTGTGGTTATAACACTTAATCATATTTGTTTACAAAAGTTTAGATTATTGTTCGGGGGTAAATGTATAATTAACCCTCACCCGTATTTGTAAGAAATCAAAGATTTCTACAACTACTCCCTCCCCCTTTTCATAGGGGGAGGGTAGGGAGGGGGTAATCCGACCTTTTCGGAGTAATCCGCAGATGTTGGATTTTACTCATTGAGTTCACTGTTTGAGCGATTTTACTAACATAAAAAACATCT
>CACWZA010000008.1 GCA_902765215.1 uncultured bacterium
AGAGTTGGAAGAAACAGTAGCAGAAGAAATAGTTGTAGTGCCTGCGTTATTTACAACCCCGCCGTTTCCTGATTTACTGAAACCACTCCAAATACCGTTATTTACGATAAATTGTTTACCGTTTCCGACATTAATACCTGCGTTGCCGTCACCATCAATTGTGTAACTTCCTGCATTCACAGTGAATTTAGATGCAACCTGATCACCGATAGCGCCTGATGTATCGAGAATGGTTGCCAAATCTGCAGAAATATCTTCGTTTTTGCCGAGAGCATAAACACTTTCACCGCTTTCTCTTGCAGCAACAACTAGGTTAGTTACATCAGTGTTATCAAAGGTTAGGTAACCGCCGTCTGTTTCAGCGTTGTAAACAACGAGATAACTGCCTGTAACCCCTGTGATTGAATCAGCGGTAAAGCTGCTTGAATTAAGACTGAAATAGTTTTTAAGTATATTATCAGCGACTTTTGTTTTTGTTATTTTTGTTGCAGAACCTGATAACACCTGTATCGCGGATATTATGAACCCATGCCCGTTATCATTTAGCCCGTCTGTTACTGTAACGTAGTCAGAGGCAGGAGTAGATGCACCTAAATCTGCATCTACTTTTACTTCAACATCAGAATTAAGTGTTATCGTTTTAAGCGATAGTGTTCCCGTACTCAGGTTTCTGAGGTCTAAGACTGAACCGTTTAGGTTTAAATCAGAGCCATTTATAACGTCATCCGAACTCAGGGAAAGATTTGCGTTATAAATAGCGTTGTTAAGTTTTACATCCCCCGGATTTTCACCTTTAATAACAAGATTATAACCGTTAGCACCTGTAATAATGTCATCAATAACAAATTTACCGCCGTCTTTTGCATCAAATGTTATTGTTGCAGTATTTGAGTTAACATAAATTGCCTGATTTCGTTTACCGCTTGTGTCCTGAACGTAGTTTCCTCTAAAGGTAGATGTTTTGTCGTCATTAGCAATAAATGTCAAATCAGATTCTGTGTAAATCGCACCACCAAAAGCTGTACTGTTAGACGATTTGACATAGTTATCAATGAAGGATGAATTGATAATACCACCGTTTGTTTTCCCGATTGAGGCAGGGGTAGAGGTTGTTGAATATACTGCAATAGCGCCACCGTATGAGACTGTTTTACCTTCTGCGTAGTTTCCGACAAAATCCGCAGTAATATTTCCGATTTGAGAAAGATTTGTGATTGCGCCGCCGATTGCAGTTCCGTTGGTTGATTTAACACTGTTACCCTTGAATGACCCTACAATATCGTCAAGTGTGGCATTGGTGTAGATTGCACCGCCAAGAGTGTCAGAATTTGCTTCAACTTTGTTCTCGTTCATTTCACCGGTAATTTTACCTATTGTTGAGTTGCTTGAGTTAAAGATTACACCGCCCATATTTGGGGTTGTACCAGTACTTCTTGAGTAGTTACTTACAAAATTCCCTGTTATATCAGTTATTGATGAGCTTTCTATGTTGATGATTACGCTGCCTGCGGTACTATTACCTTGTGTGTAGTTTCCTATGAAATCACCTTTAATGCTTCCTATTGTACCGCGTGCATTGTGGATTGTACCTCCTGCTGACGGGTTTTGAGTGCTTATAATATCTACATAGTTGCCGATAAAATCACCCGTGATATCGCCTATTGTTGAGCTGTCATTGTAGATTGCACCGCCGTATGGGTATTGTTGTCCATCTGAGGCAACATAGTTGTTTATAAAGTGTCCCTCTATGTCTCCGATTTCAGAGTTGTTAAAGTTGTAGATAGCACCGCCCCGTGCATCACCTTCGTTACCTGACGCTTCTGAGTAGTTACCGATGAAGTTACCTTTAATGTTTCCTATCTTGGAACCGTCTCTGTTATCAATTGCACCGCCGTATGCTGTTTTTGTTCCTGAAGTATAGTTCCCTATAAAGTTACCTTCAATGTTACCGATTCTTGCTCCGCTTGCATTGTGAATAGCTCCGCCTCTTGTATAGTTTCCAATATTAGTAACATAGTTGCCGTAAAAGTTAGCGGTAATATTTCCTATTTTTGCACCGGAGGTAGTGTTTTCAATGGCTCCGCCAACAATTTGAGAGTCTGCATCAAGATTGTAGAAAGTCCCCATAATCGGCACTGATGAAATGTCAGTCGAGTTTGTGATTTTGAACAATTCCGAACTTTCATCAAAGTTTACGGTTATTGTTACATTATCGTAAGGGGCTGCAATTGTGTAGTTTTGACTTGTATCACCTGTGCCGTAGGTCGTATTTCTAAGGGTGAGGTAATACGGTGTCTCAGTTGTTGTCCCTGTTACACTGTTGTAGATAAGAACCGTAATCTCATTTGTTGAGCCTGTTGTAGAAAGGGTGTATGCGCTTTTGTTACCGAGTGTCGGGGTCGTGACATCTGTTGCAAAGCCTGTTGAGTGGCCTTTAAAAGTTGTTGAGCTTTTTAAAGATGAGGTATGCGGATATGAAAAAGTTGAGCCGATTGCACTTCCTGAAGACAAGAATAAAAGAACACTAACTACTGTTGCAAGTGCAACAGTGAACACAGTATTAAAAATTTTGATTTGTGATTTTCTCATACGCATACTGTGAGTACTCTATCCCTCCCCAGATATAGAGTAGACCTCGTCGGATATTCTTTCTCATCTTCCCCGGGTCGCCACCCGAGCTTATACAATTTGCTCAACAATAAACTGTATTAATTATATTATAATGTATTATTTTACATCATGCCATATATAATTTTCCACAAATATAATATGTTTTAAAAATCAAACTATCAGCGGTTTTCGGGGGTATAAATATGGTGAAGTTTTGTAACAAAGTTGACAGCTCTTAAAGTTTCTTAACATTTTACTAAAAATCAAACCATATAAAGGTTTAAAGGGTATAAATTTTATTCTAAAACTTTACCGTCAAAAATGTCCTTAATCCATTGTCCCTGTTCTGAAAGACCGGAATCTTCTCCTTCATTTTGCAAATCACCCTTTATTTGTTCTTCATCAAGAGTTTTTTTTTCATCCTCTGTAATGATATCGTCTTCGTCTGCAAGTGTCATTTCAGGAACAACAGATTGCTTTTTCTGAGGCAATTTTGCTTTTGGTATCTCAGCATCTTCTGCACGGCGTTCTCTTATGATAACAGGAACATCATTTAACCCTGTAATAGAATATATTGCCTTAGCCAGTCTTTTCTTCTTATCAGGGTTGCTGAAATTCTTATCAATAAAACTTTGTTTATTTGCAACAATAACTATGCTTTCTTCATCACATTGAATCATTGAAGTCATTGCGGACATTATCGCAAGTCCCGCAGGGTCTTGAATAAGCGAGTTAAGAACCTGTGACCATAACGATTTTAAATCGCTTGTCTGAACTTTATTTACAGGTTTTTCTGCAGGCTGTTCCTGAACTTTTACCGGCTCTTGAGTTTCTGCCTCACTAGGAATAGTTTCATCTTTTTTTATTTCTTCTGCAGGTTGCGGGGTTTCTGTTTTTTGTTCAACAACCTTAGGAGTTTCAACAACTTCCTTAACTTTAACAGGTTGAAGGTTAATTGGCATTCTTGGTGCTGCTTGTACAGGTTCACCGCCTTCCAGCCGTGAAATTCTTGCTTCTAAGTCCATTAAGCGGGTGTTGTCACTAAGGTTAGCCAAATCAATTAAAGCAACCTCAAGCCACATTTGTTGGTTAGTTGTTTCTTTTAGTTCTTTTATATAATCTGCAGTTTTATTTATAAAAAAGACTATCTGATGCTTTTCTAATGCTGTGTTCAAAGGTTCCAGCTGAGCAAGTCTGTCTTCTGAAAGTCCTGTTAATTCAATCGCAAATTTTTTGTCGCAGGTTTTAGAAATTAACATGTTTTTAAAGAACAGCATCAGGTTTGTTAATATCTGAATAGGCTCATTACCGTCATTGTATATCTTTTCTAATGAAGTAACTGCAGCGCTTCCGTCAGAATTTATAATATGAGTGCTTAATTCGAGTAATGATTCAAAGGACAATCTGCCAAGAAGACTGTTTATATCGTCTTCAGTAATTTCTGCATTTGCACCCATAGTGCTAACTTGATCAAGTAATGCAAGACTGTCACGCATACCGCCAGCAGAACTCTTTGCAATAAGAGATAGGGCACCGTCAGTAATTTTAATATTTTCTGCGTTTGCAATTTTTCTTAAATGTTCAACTATGTCATTGGTTGTAATTCGTTTAAAATCAAATCTTTGGCAACGACTTTTAATTGTATCAAGAACTTTATGTGATTCTGTTGTTGCAAGGATAAATATAACATTCTTAGGCGGCTCTTCCAATGTTTTCAACAAAGCATTGAAAGCCTGTACCGTAAGCATATGAACTTCGTCTATTATATAGATTTTGTATTTGCCATGAACAGGGGCATAGTTTACTTTTTCAAGAATTTCATGTGCATCATCAACGGAACGGTTACTTGCCGCGTCAATTTCAATAACATCAATAGGAATAGTGTTTGTTATTGATTTACAGCTTTCACATTCTTCACAAGGGGTTACAGTCGGTCCGTTTATACAGTTTAAAGATTTTGCAAGTATTCTCGCTGTAGAAGTTTTACCTGTTCCTCTCGGGCCTGTAAATAAATAAGCATGAGAAATTTTATTTAACTTAATTGCATTGGTAAGAGCACGCTTAATGTGTGCCTGTCCTACAACATCCTCAAGCTTCTGAGGCCTATATTTTCTGTATAACGGTAAATATCCCTCATTCATGATATTATTAGTATAACATAAAGGAATATTATATGAACTACATAATGCCAAAACCGTTAAAAAAAGGTAATACAATTGCTTTTATTGCTCCTGCGGGCAGCGTTCTTGATAAAGATGCAATATTAAGAGGGAAAGATTTTTTTGAAAATAATGGATATAATGTTGTTTTTTCAAAGCATTTATTTAATCAAAATAAGTATTTTTCTGATATTGATGAGAACAGATTGAGCGATTTATGTTGGGCTTTTGAGGACAATAACATTGATGCAATTATCTGCGGACGGGGTGGTTACGGTTGTCTGAGGCTTATAGAAAAAATAGACTATACTTTAATAAAAGATAATCCAAAATTGTTCTGCGGTTATTCTGACATTACCGTTCTGTCTGCCATGTTTCTGAAAAAGTCCGGTTTAATCTCATATTCAGGACCTATGGTAAGAGGTGATTTCGGGCAAGAGCATGTATCTCAATATACTGTTAACAATTTCTTTGATGCAGTCAGTCAAAAACCGTTATGTTTTAATAGTTCTAAAATATATAAGAGTGGTAATTCCGAAGGTTTAATGTTTGGTGGTAATTTGGCATCGATAGTGTCTTTATGCGGTATTGATTTTCTTCCGGATGAAGATTTTATTTTCTTTACCGAGGATCTAAATGAGCCTGTTTATAAGATAGATAAAATGATAACTCAATTGTTTAATATTGATAGTTTTAAAAAGAATGTAAAAGGTCTTATACTCGGTGATTTTTTGGACAGCGGTTATCCTGAACAGCTTGATGAACTGTTTTCGGAAATCGGAGTTAAATATAATATTCCAGTCCTCGGCGGATTTAAAATAACGCACGAAAAGGACAAGATAACGGTTCCTTATGGTAAAAAAGGCCGTATTAACGGAGATACTCTATTTATCGATTAATTCGCCTTTCAGGTACCAAGTCATTGAACCTGTTATTTTTACATCGATAAACTCGCCTGTTAAGTCTGTATCACAAGGTATATGAACCATTTTGTTGTTTCTGGTTCTGCCTGAAATAACATTTTTACCGTTATGATTTTCAAACTTTTCTACCAGTACTTCCATTGTTCTGCCGATATATTTTTTATTTGACAGCACGCAACATTCTCTATTTGTTTCGTTAAGTCTTGCCAAGCGTTCAATTTTTTCATCTTCGGGGATAAACTTATCAACCCATTTAGCAGCAACAGTTTTTTCTCTTGGAGAGTATGCTGCTGTATTAGAGTAATCAAGTTCGAGTGCCAGCATAGTTTTTAATGTATTTTGAAACTGTTCTTCTGTTTCACCCGGGAAACCTGCAATGAAATCGCTTGTGATAGTTACATCTTTTATCTTATCTCTGAGGTGTTCGCAGATTGTAGTATATGTAGGAACATCATATCTTCTGTTCATTTTCTTTAGAACTTCGTTGTCCCCTGATTGCATAGGAATATGAAAATATTCGCATACTTTGTCACACTCATTTACTGTGTCGATAAGTTCTTCCGTAATATCAGTCGGGTATGATGTAACAAATCTGATTCTGAATTTTCCGTATTCGTCAATTTCATTAATCGCTTTTAGAAGCCCCGAGAGGTTAACCGTTTCACCGTTAAGACCTTCTCCCTTGTAACTGTCAACATTTTGTCCAAGAAGTGTTATTTCTTTAAAACCTTCAGAAAGTGCCTTTTTTACTTCTGCCATTATGTTTTTGAAATCTCTTGAGCGTTCTCTCCCTCTTGTATAAGGAACAATACAGTATGAACAGAAATTGTTGCACCCTTCCATAATAGGAACCCATGCATTTACGCTCTTAACCCTATTTATTTTGCAGTCCTTTTCTGCGTAAGGGGTTTCATCGCAAGAACATACTCTTTCCCCTTCTTCAACGCGTTTTAATAGCTCAGGAAGTTCGTATAATCTTTGTGTTCCGAGTACCAAATCAACATAAGGTGCGCGTTTAAATAAATCTTCTTTAACTTGCTGTGCTACACATCCTGAGAAGGCAATTTTAATATTTGGGCGGTTCTTTTTCCACTTGCCCCAAACACCTATTTGGCTGTAAGCCTTATCTTCAGACAATTTTCTTATAGAACATGTGTTTACAATAAGCAAATCCGCTTTTTTAGGTTCATC
Source organism: uncultured bacterium (assembly GCA_902765215.1). Taxonomy (GTDB): domain Bacteria; phylum Cyanobacteriota; class Vampirovibrionia; order Gastranaerophilales; family Gastranaerophilaceae; genus UBA2883. The sequence continues at coordinate 6,884 of CACWZA010000008.1, forward strand.
AGTCCGTTCATAGTCTAAATACTCAAGCATACCGAACATGCGTTCAGCATCTGATTTATTCATCTGACAACCCATTGTTTCAATATATACTTTTTTCATTTTATACCCCTATAAAATATGCCCGATGGGAATTGAACCCATGACCTTGAGTTTCGGAAACTCACACTCTATCCAACTGAGCTACGGGCACAACTGCATTGATTATAACACAAACTAAAATCTTATGGGCAAAGGTTGTCTGATGGGGTATCTGTAAATGTAAGAGTCAAATCAGGTACTTCATTGTTTGTATTTGCAATTATAATGTCTGTTTGAGAATTTGTATTCCAAGATAAAGTTTCTGACACAACTGCAGATAAATCAGACTCATCATAATATAAATATTGATTGCTTTGAGCTGTTCCCTGTCCCATTAATAACCGTTCACCGTAGTAAGCGGTGTCATAAATAACTATATCCGGTTTAATTGAATAAAATTTTTCAAGATCGAGATTTAATATATCAGCGGAATCCCATACATTAACAAGCGAAACGGATGTATCTGTCAGATTATTTATAGTGTATGCATGTGCAGGTACAATGCCGATTTTGTCTAATTCAATCATAGGTTGCGTCGCACGGGCTGTTCCTACTGTTATATTTGAGATATCCCCGTTTTTATATGCGGTCCATAATTCGTTGAGCTTATCGCTAAAATCATCATCATAATTTACACAGGTAATATCAAGTGAGCCATAAATATAATCTGATAATGTATTATAATATGTTGTTTTTACTGATGCATCATCAATTGTTTTTACAGGACTTGTCGGGTTAAAATATGTTTCAAGTTTAGCTTTGTCGTAGGCAGAATTTTCATTCAGAAGTTTATTCAGAGCCATGTCAATAAGTGCAACATCTAAATCTCCGCTAACATACGATAATTCTACTTTGTTGCCGCTACTGTCATAGCCGGTTGTCTTTAACTCAGACAAAGCAACATTTGTTGTATTATTGCCGTCATAGTTGTTGAATTTTACGGAATAATTTTCATTATCAACCTGTGTTATAGTTACATAGTTATTTATTGACTCAAAATCTTTACTTTTTGAAAGACTTTCAAGAATGGCAAACAGTCTGCAGTCACCACCGAGGTCGCCCTGTTCAAACCATCCGATTTGAGCGTCTATATCAGTCGTGTTATCCTGAATCCCTCTAAATTCTTCGCAATTTGTTATTGTGCAATAATCTGATGTGCTGTCACTTGATAAAACAAAGGCCCTTTGTACTCTGTCAGAACCGTCTCCTGTATCAATATTATTATGTCCGCCAAAGTATGTAACATAATCATTGCCATCACCTGTTATAATTGTATTATAGCTGGACATTAACTGGAACTTAATGCTTGAATCAAGTGCTGTTCCTACTCTAACAATATCGTTTTCATCGCCTGTAATTACTTTATTGTTGTTTCCAAGCAGAATTATATCATCCTTTTGCCCCTCTGCAGCAGTAATCTGTATATAATTGCCTTCAACAACTAATCTGCCGTTTTCAAGGTAGGCTAGTTTTACTGTTTCACTCTCTGTCAGCGATTTCAGAGTGTAATTAAGGTCTTTTCCTGAAAATGTGTTTGTTAATATGAGTTCCGTATTAATATCTTTTGAAAGATTTATATATTTTGATTTTCCGTTTTTGCTTAATACATCATAGTATGTATTAAGTTCAGTTGTTTCATTTCCAATTTGAATATATTTAACGCTTGTTCCTTTTAAGTAATTATCAATTGTGACAGCATCTGTTTCTCCGTAGCTAATAATCATATCATTATTGTTATATGAAAATTTTAAATTTGTTCCTTTATCAAAAACGAGTGTATCAGTACCTTTTCCTTTGACAATAGTATCTTGTCCGTCACCGGAGTGAAAGATAATCTTGTTGTTCCCTGCTCCGGCATTTATGCTGTCTTTGCCTTTTCCTGGCGTAATAGTGTCGTTTGATATTTTACTTCCGGTCGTATCGTCAGCAATAATAACATCATTGTATTCGGTACCTTTAATAGTACCTTTCCCGTTGATTTCAAAACCTTTGGTTAAATTCACAATATCATTTAAATCTGTATATTTTGTATCACCAATATAGAACTCGTACTGTGAGTGTTTTTTACCCGTTGTAAAATATTTTTCAAGTATAAGATAGGAACCGCTTTCTGTGTTACGAAGCATTAAATTGTTCCCAATTTTTGAAAATACATAATCACTGTCTAATTTTTCTGAGAAAACAATTTTTTGAGTTGCATTTAGATTTTGTTCTTTTAATGTGATAGCACCGAAATCGCCACCTGTATTATTTATGTTGAAGGTATTTACCTCACCGCCTGCATATATAGTCGAGATTGTGTGCCCTTCAATATTAAAGGTATCTTTATCTTTCCCTGTTTTTACAGTGTTAGTACCTGATCCGTATAAAGATATTTCATTGTCACCGTTACCTGCGGTTATTTTATTGGTATTCCCACCATAAACTTTAATAATATCCTTGCCGGTTCCGGTAGTTACTGTTTTATTTCCGTCATAGGTTTCAATTTCGTTTCCGTCATTACCACCGGTTATTTTATCTGTATAACCTACTGTGCTTTTAATTATGTTATAACCGCCTTTAGCGGAAATTGTTGCATTGTGCTGCAACAAACTCGCATCTATAGATTCATTAAATCTTGAACCTGTGAATCCCCCTTTACTGTTAAAATCTTTGGCTATATATGATAAGTAGTTGTCCTGATTCAGATTAAGAGTGTTATCATTTCCAAATATAATATTTACAGACCCCTCGGCACCCGTAACATTTGATTTTGCAAAGTTTTTCAGGGTAATTGTACCATATTCTTTTACAATGATTATCAGATTTTTTCCTGATACTTTAATATCTAAATCATCTTTTCCTGTTAATTCATAACTTTGCACATCTATTTTGAGTTTTTCACCTTTAGTCAGGGTAATAGTATCTTTATCAAAACTACCGCTGTAGATAAGAGTATTCTGCCCTTTTCCGCCTGTTATTTTATCGTTTCCGAGGGTAGAATATACAGTATCATCCCCATCTCCGCAGTTAATTGTATCAATATATTTTGTTGCGGTTATAAAGTCGTCTCCGCCTTTTGCATTGATGGTCATTCCTTTAAACTTTTTGTTTACATCAGGCTTCTCATTCCCGTTTTTATCCACAATAGTATAACCGCTTACATTTATTTCATCACTCTCAGCGGTTCCGGTTACTTTGCCCTTTTTATATGTATCAATATAAGCCATAGTTTAATCTGAATTGCAACTCTATTATTATTTTAATTTGTTTTTTCAATTTTTCAAGAGTCATGTCTTCTTTTATTTGCATATCCATAGAATGCGTATATCCCAAGCCCGATTAACAGCCATAATAAGAAATACAGTGGTGAATCAGAATCGTTTGCGAATCTGCACCACATCAATAATGAGCATGTTAGTATCCCGAGAATCGGAAATAACGGGCAGCATGGAACTTTGAACGGTCTTGGTCTGTCAGGTTCAGTCTTTCTGAGAATAAGAACCATAATACAAATCAAGATAAATGATGTAAATGTACCAAAATTACACAATGCTGCAGATACATCTAAGTCCATAAATAAAGCACAAATAATAACAATGAGCCCTGATAGCCATGTCATAATGTGCGGGGTCTTATATTTTTTATGAACAGCATTCAATGATTTAGGTAAAAAGTTATCTCTGCTCATTGCAAACAAAATTCTTGTAGTACCCAACTGATAGATTAAAAGAACTGTTGTCAGGGCACAAAGTGCACCGACTGATATTAAACCTGCATACCAGTCTTTGCCGATACATCTCATTGCGTGTGCTAATGGTGCCTGCGTATCAATTGCACTGCAAGGTAATATCCCCGTTAATACAAGCGCAACAAGTACATATAACACTGTACATATAACGAGTGTACTTAAAATTGCAATAGGTAAATCTCTCTGCGGTTTTTTTGTTTCTTCTGCCGCAGTTGAGATTGCATCAAAGCCAATATATGCAAAGAATATTGTAAATGCGCCCATAAACACACCTTTTACACCGTGAGGCATAAATGATGGTTCCCACCAGTTATGAGGTGCAACATAAAAAGAACCAACAACAATAAAGGATGTGATTATAAACAGGTTTAAGGCAACGAGAACACTTGCAAATCTCGTTGATTCTTTTACCCCTTTTACAAGTAAAACAGTAAGCAGGAATACAATAAGTATTGCAGGAATATTTAATGCAATAGGGATCTCAATATTAAACGGTAAATGTAAAAACGGCATAACATCATGCGGATTCCAGTTAAACTTATCACACATCACATACATTGTTCTGTAGTCATTTCTGAGCCATAGAGGGCAACTTGTTATCCATGCAGGAAGAACATGTTTAAACCCTTTTAAAAACTGTGCAAAATATCCTGACCACGCACTTGCAACTGTGATATTCCCGATTGCATATTCAAGCATAAGTATCCAGCCTACCATCCACGCCATAAATTCGCCCATTGTTGCATAGGTATAAGTATAGGCGCTGCCTGCAACCGGAATCATTGCTGATATTTCTGAATATGATAATGCTGAAAAAACACTCGCAAGTGCTGCAAGGAGCATTGATATTATAACCGCAGGGCCTGCGCCTACTGTATTTTGCCCGCCTTGTATAGCAATACCGATGATTGTAAAAATACCTGTGCCTACAACAGCACCGATACCTATTACAATAAGGTCAAAAACATTGAGAGTCTTATTTAAGCCGGAATTACTTCCTGCTTCTATTAACTCGTCAGGTTTTTTACATCTCAGCAAATTGCTTACTAAATTATTTTGCAATAAGGTCTTTATCATTTTCATTTACTTCTATACTATTCATTTCGGCTCTGCGGTTTTTAGAATAACCGTAGAGTGCATATATAATTATACCCAGAACAATCCAAATTCCAAATAACATTGAGGAATCCTTCAGTTCCTTAAAGGAATATATCATAAGTCCGCCGCAACATATTATCCCAAGCATTGGGAATAACGGCGAAAACGGAACTTTAAACGGTCTTGGTCTTTCAGGATCAATATGTCTTAATATCAATACTGCGACACATATAACAATAAATGATGCGAATGTACCATATACGCAGAGGTTTGCTGCATCACTTACGTTGAATGTAAATGTTCCTATAATACAAAGGAACGCAACTAACAATGTTAAAACATGCGGTGTTTTGAACTTAGGGTGTAACTTTTGAAATACACCCGGCAGGAAATTATCTCTGCTCATTGCGTATAAAACTCTTGTAGTTGCAAGGTGTAATACCATCAAAACTGAAGTTAATCCTGCAATTGCACCGACTGATATCAATTCAGGTATGTATTTAACATTGTTCAAGTTCATAACAAACGCAAGTGGAGCATCCAAAAATCCCTGATCAACAGGCCCGCTTGTTTTATAAATACCTGTCAAAACGAGTGCAACAGATATGTAAACAAGTGTTGTTATAATTAGTGAACCTATAATCCCGATAGGTAAATCTTTTTGAGGGTTTTTACATTCTTCTGCAGTTGTTGCAAGTGCATCAAAACCCACATAAGCAAAGAAGATTGTGAAGGCACCCATAAATATGCCCTGATATCCGTTTGGAGCAAACGGCTGCCAGTTAGCAGGGTGAACAAAGTGTGCACCGCATACTACAAATAAACCTATAACAGTTAACTTAACCGCAACCATAATTGCAGCCATTTTTGTTGAATCTTTAGTTCCTTTTATAAGCATTGCAGTTGTTACTAAAACAATAAATATTGCAGGGATATCAACCCCGTGTGTGGTTAAATACTTGTATGAATCAGCCAGAAACGGCATATTTTGTGTTAATGAACTAAAATCGTGACCTGATACTGAAAGCCCCTGAAAGAAATGGGTAACATAGTTTGACCACGAACAGGCAACCCCTATATATCCGAAAAGATATTCAAGTGTTAATAACCAGCCGACAATCCAGGCACAAAACTCACCTAATGTGACAAAGGTGTAAGTATAAGCGCCACCTGCGACAGGAATCATTGTTGAAAATTCACTGTAACACATTGCTGAAAAGATACTTGCAATTGTTGCAATAATCATTGATACGACAAGTGCAGGCCCTGCTCCCGGAGTTCCTGCTTCACCTGCTGCTGCAATACCTACAACAGCGAATATCCCTGATCCGATAATTGCACCAACCCCTAAAATAATAAGGTCAATTGCGGTTAAGGTCTTTTCTAAACCGGCTTTTGATGCCGTAGCTAACATCTGTTCAGGATTTTTCCTTGTAAGAATTTTTGTGAAAAACCCTTCTAATATGTGTTTTCTTGTCATTATTATTCTTTATTCCTTATACTTTAGCTGTTTCTTTTTTGCAAAGAGGGAAGCCCATTTCTCTGCGTTGTTCAACATAAAGTGACGCAACTGAAGCCGCCATGGTTCTTACTCTGTTAATGAAGTTTATACGTTCATCCTTACTGATTACACCTCTTGCATCAAGCAGATTGAAAGTGTGTGAGCATTTCAAAACATAATCATAAGCAGGTAAAACGAGTTTTGCATTTACGCAGTTGTCGACTTCTTTTTGGTATAAGTCAAACAAGGTAAACAAGGTTTTACCGTCTGAATATTCAAAATTATATTTTGATTGTTCTATTTCATTCTGAAGATAAATTTCGCCATATTTCAGGTTATTATTCCAGTTAATATCAAAAACAGATTCTTTGTTTTGCAAATACATTGCGATTCGTTCAAGACCGTATGTAATTTCAAGGGCAACAGGTTTTACTTCAATACCGCCAACCTGTTGGAAGTATGTAAATTGAGTGATTTCCATACCGTCAAGCCAAACTTCCCAGCCTACACCGGCAGCACCGAGAGTAGGTGATTCCCAGTTATCTTCAACAAATCTTACATCGTGTTTTGATAAATCAATACCCATTGCTTCAAGACTGCTCAGATACAATTCCTGTGCATTATCAGGTGATGGTTTTAAAATAACCTGATATTGAAAATAGTGACCTAATCTGTTAGGGTTTTCACCATATCTTGCATCGGTCGGGCGTCTGCAAGGTTCAACCATTGCAGTTGACCAAGGCTCAGGGCCGAGTGCTCTTAAAAATGTTGCAGGGTTCATTGTAGATGCACCCTTTTCAGTATCATAAGGCTGTTGAATTACACAACCGTAGTCTGACCAAAACTTTGATAAGTTTAATATTAAATCTTGAAAATTAAGCTCCATAGTATACTTCCCCAATAATGTACAAGTTACACTTGATTATATCCCAAACACAGGAAAAATCAAATTATATGACTTATTTTTGATTAAATTTAGTTAAGTTTGTTATCTTATTTGCAAAATGCCTGTTGAACATATATACTTGTTTTAGATTTGGAGAGATTATGAAAGAATATGTATTTTTTGAAGGGAAATATATAGAGTCCGATAAGGCCGTTATTTCAATTAAAACACAGTCGTTTTTATATGGTACAAGTGTGTTTGAGGGGATAAGAGCATATTATAATGATTCTGATAAACAAATGTATGTTTTCAGAATGAAAGAACATTACGAACGACTTTTAAGAAGTGCTAAAATTATGCTGATGGATTGTCCGTATTCAGTGGAAGAATTGTGTGAGCAAACTGTTCAGCTTCTTAAAAAGAATAACTACAAACAAGATGTTTATATAAGACCTACACTATATGTATCAAGTCATAAAATCAGTCCGGGGCTTGATAACACAAAAACTTCATATCTTTTGTTTACAACCCCTTTTGGCGACTATTACGATATGTCAAAAGGGTTGGATTTGTGTATATCAAGTTGGCGCAGAACATCCGATAATGCAATACCACCTAGGGCAAAAATTGCCGGTGCGTATGCTAATGCTGCGCTAATCAACACAGATGCTCATAATATGGGGTTTGATGATGCGATTGTATTATCTGAATCAGGACAGGTTACAGAGGGTTCTGCTATGAATATGATGTTTGTTAAAAACGGCAAACTGATTACCACCTGCCCGACTGATGATATTTTAGAAGGTGTTACAAGAAATACGGTTATGGAGCTTGCAAAAGATATCGGAATTGAGGTTGAGGAAAGAGAAGTTGACCGTACAGAATTATACATAATGGATGAAATGTTTGTATGCGGTACGGGAGCCCAAATTACACCTGTTGCAACAATAGATAGGCGTCCAGTCGGTAATGAAAAGATGGGTGAAATCACTTCAACACTTCAAAAATTGTATTTTGATGTTGTAAAAGGTAAGGTTAATAAGTATAAGAATTGGTGCGTACCTGTTTATGATTAGTTTTATTTATAACGGCATAACCTTTTTAGGGAAATGTTTACAAAATCTTTTTAGTTCAGTTAAATACATCTGCTCGGGGCAGATGAGGTTAAAGCATGCTTTATCACAGGCGGCACTTATCAGTTATGATTCACTTTTGATATCTTTGACTATTTCTTTTGTTGCTGCTGCTGTTATAACGATTCAGGTATCGAAGCAGTTTTTAATGAGTGGTGCTGATAGTTATGTGGGCGGGACACTTACAGTTGTAATTATAAGAGAAATAGCACCTGCATTTGTCGCGCTCTCTATTGGGGCAAGAGCCGGTACTGCAATTTCAGCAGAGATTGCAAATATGCAGGTTACAGAACAGGTTGATGCAATTAAAACCTTAAAAGTTGATCCTGTGGGTTATTATTTTGCACCAAGAATATTGTCCGCTGCGCTAACCGTTCCTATGGTTACTGTTATAGCAGAACTTGTCGGGATTTTAGGTGGTTTGCTTGTTGCATATTTAACAATTCAGCTTCACCCTCACAGATACATAAATTCCGTATGGGCATGGCTTAAACTCAGAGATTTTTATATAAGTATTTTTAAAGCCTTTGTTTTTGGGATTTTGATTGCAGATGTTTGTGCAACGCAAGGATATGAAACAAAAGGTGGGGCAAAAGAAGTCGGTATATCAACTACTCAGGCAGCAATAAAGTCCACAATCTATATGCTGATTGCAGACTTTTTAATAAACTTTGTGTTCTATTTATAAAAATTTAGGCTAAACTTGTTCCACCTGAACCCATACTTAACGGGTCTTGTTCTGAATTTTCTCTGTTATCTTCGATAATTTGGTCACCTACTGCAAGCAGTTCTGGGACTTCATTATTCAATATTTCATCAGAAGAAGCTGCAACTTCATCAGTATTTAAGTCTGCATTTGTGACCTCAGACTCACCGCCACTAATATTTGCACCACTATCAGCCATTAGAGAAATTCCTTCGTTATAAAATTCCTTGAATTCTCCGAATGCTTGTTGAAGTTCCGGAGAAATACCGCTAAGGATATTATTAACAATTTGGTTTGTAAAGACTTTTGCCTGATCAACTGCAATCTTTTGTACCGAATTTTGTAATGCTAATTTTGCAGCACGACCACCCTCATTAATTGATGCTTCCGTGCATTGTGCGGCTTTTGCTGCTGTTGCACCAAATGATACGACTGAACCAACTCCAAGTTCAGCAGCCGCTGCTGCAAGTAAACCAGAATTTGTACCGCAAATCGCAGATTTAGCAACCATACAAGCGAGCTTAATACAGGTTATTTTATCGAATTGAGGGAACTGACCTTGTAACATTCCGCTTAATTCATTTACTGCACCTGAAGCATTATTATAAATATCAGTAAATGCTCCGGACATTTCATCAACTTGTGTAGCAAGTTCTGCTGATATTTCCATTGATTCATCTGCTAAGTTTTGTTTTTCGGCTTGTAAACCTTCAATATTACTTTGAAGTTCAATGTTAGATGTCTGGAATCCAAGCATTTGTGTAAAAGCAGTGCCGATTTGACCGATTAAACTTGTTCTTTTTGCCATTAAGTTTTGAAGCTGAGGATCTGCATTTATATCTCCCTGATTGCCATTCGGATCTTGCGGATTTGCTTTAAGTTCAGCCATTCTCTGCTGGAATTGTGTATCAACGTCTGCTTTTTGTTGTTTTAAGTCTTTTATAACCTGATCTTGTTTTTGAATTTCTTCATTATTTTTTTGAATGTTTTCTTTTGCCTCATCTGTCTGTGTATTTATTTCGGCAGACCTATCAGCTGCAGCATCAAGTTGTGCCTGTCCTTCATCTACAGCTGAACCCATGTCTGATTGTGTTGCATCAGCCTGACTTTTTGCCTCATTTTTGATGTTTTCCGACTCTCTGTTTACTGCCTCAGATAGTTGAGTTTGATTATTAACCTGCTGGTTTATCTCGTTTATCATTTGTGAGTCTTCAGCTTCAAGTTGTGCCTTATTATACATACCCATAAGAACAGTTTTTACAATATCAATCGCCCCGTCAACTGCAGCTTTTGCTTCAGGACTTAATCCTAATTGATCAGTAAGCGTGCCAACACCCTGGTCAAATATGCTATTGCCCATTTGCTGCATATCACCGGTTTTAAGCTGTTTTACAGTCTGTAAGCCCTGCTTAAATATTTGTTGTGTTTGACTGGACGTATTAACTGATGTCATAATGTTCTCTCTCTTGTACGGTTTATATAGCACCCGCTCGTATGGGTACATGGGTGCTATGCTCCATATATATAAAAACATTTCATAACCCCTGATTTCAGAGGGGTTAAAAACCTTAACAATTCTTAATATACCTTTTAAAAATAATGAAAATTTTTGTATTTTAGTCATATTTGTAATAAAATTTTTGTATAAGATTAGACTAATTTTACAAGGGGAGCATATATGAGACATGATTTTGGTGAAGTTTTAACTGCAATGGTTACACCTTTTGACAAAAACGGGAAAGTTGACTACAACAAAGTTGAAGAATTAGCCTCACACCTGATTGATAACGGTTCTGATGCAATTGTAGTTACAGGTACAACAGGTGAATCACCTACGCTGATTTATGATGAAGAACTTGAAATCCTCAATTGTGCTAAAAAGGCATCCCGTAACAGAAAACCTATAATTATGGGTACAGGTTCAAATTGCACGGAAACTGCGGTTATGATGTCTAAAAAGGCAGAAAAAGAAGGTGCAGATGGGATATTAACAGTCGTTCCTTATTACAATAAACCTTCACAAAAAGGTATGATTGCTCACTTTTCTGCAGTTGCTGAAGCAGTAAATTTACCTGTGATTCTATATAACATCCCTTCAAGAACAGGCGTTAATATGTCTGTAGAAACTGCAAAATATTTAACAGAAAAATATGAGAATATTGTTGCAATTAAACAAAGCTTTGGCGATTTGGATATTATCACCGATTATAAACTCAATCTGCCGTCTGGAGTTGCAATCTACAGCGGAGACGACAGTTTGACCTTACCGATGCTTTCTGTTGGTGCTCACGGTGTTATATCTGTAGCATCACACTTGTATGGTAAAGAAATTAAATCAATGATCAGGAACTTTAAAACAGGCGATATTACTTCTGCAAGAAATATGCATTATCGCTTATATCCTATTATGAAGAAGCTATTTATGGCTCCTAATCCTGTTCCTGTTAAAGCTGCTTTGGCTAAAAAAGGAATAATTGAAGAATATGTAAGAAAACCGCTTGTTACCTTGGATGAAAATGAAAAGAAAGAGTTATTTAAGGTATTAAGCAGTATAAAATTCGGTAAATAGCACTAAAGTGGCTAATTACCTTAAAGAGAATAATAGTTATAATTATATAAAGGAGTAAAAGGGAAAATGAAAAACAGAATTATCATGTTTTGGGCGATTGTGGCAATATTTATTGCATCATTGTCAATAATATTCCATAAAGATAAGCCGGATGATCCTATAATCAAACTGGGGCTTGACTTAGTTGGGGGATCAAGATTAGAGTTACAGGCTCAGAAAACCGAAACAATCTCTACTATCACACCTGATATGATGGATAGTTTAACTTTTGCAATAAAGAAAAGGGTTAACGCAATCGGTGTAGCTGAAACTCATGTACAAAGAATTGGACAAGACAGACTTTTAGTTGAAATTCCAAACATTACTGATTTAAATCAGGCAAAGAAAATGATTGGTGATACAGCAGAATTGGAATTTAAAAAGAATATTGCACCGAAAGGGCAAAAAGAAAAATGGGTTTCAACAGGTTTAACAGGTAAAGATATTACCGTTGCTCGTGTTGATACCGACCAGACCGGTCACTGGAGTGTAGGGTTAGAGTTTAATGCTAACGGCACAAAGAAGTTCGCTGATTTGACAAGAGCAATGGTTGGCGAACAAATGGCTATCTTTTTTAACGGAGAATTGCAATCAGCACCGGTTATTCAACAGCCGATATTAGAAGGCAGAGCTCAAATAACAGGTGGCGGTGACGGTTTCTCTGCTCAGGAAGCAAAAGAAATGGTTGACTTATTAAATGCAGGTGCACTTCCTGTTCCTGCATCAATCATTCAGGAAAACACTGTTGGGCCTACTTTGGGTAGTGACAGTATTCAGAAATCCGAAGTTGCAGGTTTAATCGGGCTTGGTTTAGTAATGCTCTTTATGCTTTGCTACTACAGAGTTCCGGGTATAATTGCCGATGTTGCATTATGTATTTACGCTGTTATACTTTTTGCATTGTTTAAAACAATCGGCGTTACACTCACTCTTGCTGGTATAGCAGGCTTTATTCTTTCCGTTGGTATGGCGGTCGACGCTAATATCCTTATCTTTGAGAGAACGAAAGAAGAGCTCAGAGCGGGAAGAACTTTGTATACTGCTATAACGGCAGGTTTTGACAGAGCATTTACAAGTATTTTTGACTCAAATATGACAACAATTATTACTTGTGCAATCCTTTATTGGAAAGGAACTGATATAGTCAAAGGGTTTGCCTTAACTCTTGCACTTGGTGTAATTGTATCAATGTTCTCAGCAATAACTGTTACTAAAAACTTTATGTTGTTGATATTTGGTACTAAAACACTTACTAAACCATGGATATTTGGTTTAAGACAAGATGAAATCGGTACTGCGTACCAGGCAACAGAATCTAAGAAAGAAAACGCTAAGTTCGGCGTTCTTGATTAAGATTAAACGGAATAAGAGGTATAATTATGAAATTAGAATTAAATATAGTAAAATACAGAGTTTTATGCTTATGCATATCCGCTCTATTAATAATTCCTTGTTTCGGGGCAATGATATATTCCAGTATCGTTTCACCGACACACACCCCTGTTAAAGTAAGTATTGACTATACAGGCGGTACAATTTTACAATATGGCGTAAATGAGGATGTTAGTGTTGACCAGTTAGGCAAGCTCAGAACAAAACTTGCTAAAGACGGTATCACAAGTGCTGAAATCCAAATTATTAATGTTAACAGTGACAAAAACTCAGCAATTAAGTCACTTATATCTATCAGAACAAAGTTTATTGAAAACGGTTCTGACACTGATGCAAAGATAACAAAAGTTGTACAATCTGAGTTTAAGGATGCACAGGTTGACCAGGTTTCATCTGTTGGCCCGACTTTGGGTAAAGAGTTGTTTGCGAACTCACTTTTAGCAGTTGCTTTGGCATTACTTGGTATAATTTGTTATTTATCATTCAGATTCCAGTTTGATTACGCATTAGCAGCAATTTTAGGGTTGGTACACGATGTTATATTTGTTTGCGGTACCTTCTCAATACTTGGGCTTGTATGCGGAATTGAAGTTGATGCACTGTTTGTAACGGCCGTTCTGACAGTTATAGGGTTCTCTGTACACGATACAATCGTTGTATTTGACCGTGTTCGTGAAAACCTCAGATACTATTCAAAGAAAATGTCATTCAGTGAAATTATCAATTTCTCAGTAAATCAAACTTTGGCAAGAAGTATAAATACTTCCGTAACAACATTAATTACATTGTTTGCCTTGTATTTATTCGGCGGGGTTACAACAAAGAACTTTGTACTGGCAATGATTTTGGGTATTGCAATCGGTACATATTCAAGTATCTTCTTCTGTACGGTTCTTGTTGATATCTGGAACGAAAAGAAATACGCCGGTTTATCATCAAACAAATAATAGGGTTATTATGAAAACAGAGTTATTAGCACCTGCAAAAAATATTGAAATAGCGAAAGCTGCAATTGATGCAGGTGCTGATGCTGTTTATATAGGGGCTTCTGCTTTCGGAGCAAGACAAAGAGCCGGAAACAGCCTTGATGACCTTAAAGATTTGGTTGATTATGCACATAAGTTCTATGTGAAAGTAATGGTTACTGTTAACACTATAATAAAAGATTCTGAGCTTGATGAAGTAAAAAAACTTATAACTAATCTTTATGATATTGGGGTTGATTCTCTAATCGTTCAGGATATGGCAATTTTAAAATGGGCAATTGAGGGTAAAATACCGCCTATTCCTTTGCATATTAGTACTCAATGTAATAACAGAACAGAAGAAAAGGTTAATTTTTTTAAGCGGGTTGGTCTGCCAAGAGTTGTTTTAGCAAGAGAGTTATCAATAAGCCAAATAAAAGACATTATAGTTAAAAACCCTGAAATTGAGATTGAAACCTTTATGCACGGCGCACTATGTGTTTCTTATAGCGGTCAGTGTTATTTGAGCCAATATATTGGAGGTCGTTCTGCAAACAGAGGTGAGTGTGCACAACCTTGCAGGAAGAAGTATTCTGTTGTTGATGATAAAGGTAATATTCTCGTTAAGGATAAACATGTCCTGTCTTTAAGGGATTTTAATACTACCGATCATTTAAAAGAGTTGGTTGATATCGGAGTTAAATCTTTCAAAATAGAAGGCAGATTAAAAGATATTAATTATGTAAGAAATGTTGTCGGGTATTACAGAGAACTGCTTGATAAGTATTCAGATAAAACATCATCAGGGAAGGTCACTCTAGATTTTACACCTGATATAAACAAAGTCTTTAATCGTGGATATACAACCTATTTTTTGAATAAAAGAGAAGAATGTTTTAACTTTGATACTCCAAAATTTATTGGGGAAAGAATAGGTAAAATAGTTGAAGTCGGCGATAAATATTTTAAAATAAAACTGAATAGCAGGGTTGTCCTTAATAATCAGGATGGTTTGAATTTTGACAAAAAAGGTGAACTCGGCTGTCTGATAAATAAGGCGGAAAATAATAAGGTATATCCAAATAATACAACAATTCTAAAACAGATTAAGTCAGGAATGTCTGTGTACAGAAATGCTGATACCTCTTTTGAAAAGTCACTTCAGACATCAAAAACAAAAAGACAAATTGGGGTAAATATTAAATATAGTGATTTCTCATTATATGCAAGAGATGAGGATGGAAACACAGTTTCAATAGGTATAACCGAAAGGGAAACCCCGAATAATGTTCAAAAAATGGTTGAAAATTTCAAAAAATCACTTTCTAAGACAGGTGAGTCTGATTTTTATATAAATAATATAGAAATAGCATCAGAACTACCGTTTATTCCGATTTCTTCAGTAAATGAGTACAGAAGAAATTTATTTGATAATTTAATGTCAGAAAGGTTAACCAATTACAAAAGAGAGGTGCAAAAACCGCTCAAATATGCTGATTATTATGAAAAAGAGATTGACTATAGGGGCAATGTCTTTAATAAAGAGGCTGAGGAATTTTATAAAAATTGCGGGGTTAGTGTGAAAGAGTATGCCTTTGAATATGAACAACCAAAGCACGAAGTTGAACTTATGCGCACAAAACACTGCATAAAATATGCCCTCGATTTATGCCGTTCAAATAAAAAACTGTTCCTCATTGATGAAAAAGGCGAGAAATATAAACTTGATTTTGACTGTAAAAATTGTGAAATGGTTATATTAAAGTGATAAGTAGTAGTCTTTCATTATCTTACAATCGGTTTCAATATTAGGACTTTCGCACACAATAGCACCTTTAACATCAAAATCTTTGAAGGCTTTTAGTAAGTCTTTATAATTCATATCAGATTCTTCAAGATTAAGGTGATGTTTTTCCCCTTTTTCACCGTAGGCTATCCCTGCTATATGTGCGTGGAAGTTTTCCAGTGGTTTTTTATCCTCAAGTTCTTTGCCGATTTTTTCAAAAATTCGAGCAAATTCATCATAAGTATTTGATATCCCGTTATATCTTGCGTGTAAATGAGCAAAATCGACACAAGGAAGTACGTGTTCAAACTCTTTGGATAATCTTATAATTTCTTCTAAATCACCCCATTGAGTTGCTTTACCCGTTGTTTCAGGTCTTACCCATACAGTTATACCTTCTTTATCTAGAGTATCAGTTATTATTTTTGTTTGGCGTTTTACCTGCTGATAAACATCTTCCTTATCCATTTTCAGGTAAAATGCAGCGTGATAGGTTATACTGAAGGCTCCTACTTCGTGGGCAACACGTGCTGTTTCAATAATTCGTTGGACACTTGCTTCAACCTTTTCTTCCTCCTGAGAGTTAAGATTTATATAAAAAGGCGCGTGAATTGTTTTAACCAGTGGTGAATCACCGACAAGTTTTTTGTTTGCATCATTTATTCTTACACCATGAACAAATTCAAGTTCAAGCCCGTCAAGTGACATTTCATCAAGTATTTCAAAGGCTTTTTTATACCCTTTAGAACCTGTTGCAAGCGGCATCCCCGCAGTTATAAAATTAAGTGTATCCATTTGTAAATTTATCTCCTATGCTTGGGTTAATTATCCTTATAAAGTCGCTGCAATCTCCGATAAAATAGCCCGCATATTGCATAACTTCAGGTATAATACAACCATCAGCTGTTTTAATATAAACCTTATTATCTTTTATTGCACAAATTTGACCGTTTTCAAAATTATCAACTCCCGAAATTTGTTCAACTGATACCTTGTGAAGGCGAACCATTTGATTTTTAAAGAGTATCATTGCTGCAAAATAAGGATTAAGTGCCCTGATTAATCTGTCTATTTCAACTGCAGTCTTATTAAAGTCAATTATCATTTCATGGTCTTTTATGTTTGGAGCAAGCGGGTATTCGCCCTGAGGCTGTTTACTTGAGTCCAAATGACCATCTTTTTCAAACTTTATAAGTGCTTCAACAAGCATTCTAACACCAAGTTCGTTAGTTTTATTAAACAGGGTACCCATTGTTTCATCCGAATCAAGTTTTAAATGTTGTTGTAATACAATATCCCCGACATCAAACTGTTCTGCTATATAGTGTATTGTAACACCCGTTTCGGCTTCACCGTTCATTATCACTCTTGAATAGGGGTTTCCACCTCTATATAGCGGTAATAATGACGGGTGAATATTTAATATGCCGTTAGGGATTAAATCAATAAATTCTTTTGGAATTTTGTCGTTAAAAGAGGCAACAACCGCTATATCAGGCTTTAAGTTTTTCACTGTTTCAAGTAATGCCTCGTCTTTTAATAAGTCATATTCAAGAAACGGCAAACCTTTTGACTTAACAAAATTTCTAAAGGTCACATAGGTGTTGTGAGTCTTTTTAGGACCGATTACCCCCACTATATTAAATCCTGCATATAAAAGCGTGTCTAAACATACAAAAGCCATATCAGGCACGCCAAGAAATAATATTCGTTTTTTATACTTTGTACTATCCATTCTTTACACCGGCATTTTTAATCATTTCTTCCAATGTCATTGAGCAAAATTCAACAAAACTTGAACAATGGCGTTTTCTTTCAGGTGTTCCCGCATCCGTTCCACGCGAAAGAACACGGCAGCAGGTTGCCTTATGTATTTCTTTAAATTTATCCATAAACTCTTTTGTAAGTTCTCTTGCAATAACAGGGTTTCCGTATTTGTTGTTTTTACCGAAAAGATGCCCAATAACCATCAAAGAACCCGCAACAGCGCCGCACATACAGCCTGAACTACAGCCGCCTGAAAAAGATGTTGCAACAGGCAACAGTGATTCATCACACCAACCGTTATCAACAGCACCTAAAATAGTGCTTTCAGAACAAGAGTTTCCACTCAAAAAATATTCTACAGCCTTCATAAGCCCTCCCTCTGTTATATTATCATATATTATATTAATAAGCAGATAATTAACAAAAAATAACATAGTTTACAAAAATAAGAATTAGTAAGATAATAGTAATATGACGAAGAAACAAAAGGGCTTACTAATATTTGCGATTGTCGCACTAATCTGCTGGACAATCTTTTGGCGCTACGATTATTACAAAGATCCTGCTACTAAAAAGGGCGGGGATTTGTATAAAACAATCGTTAAGCGCGGATATGTAATTGTTGGGGTTAAGAATGATACTCCGCCTTTTGGATATATTGATTCAACAGGCCAATATGTCGGCTTTGATGTTGATATTGCTCATAATATATCAAAAGAACTTCTTCACGACCCTAATAAAGTGAAGTTTGTTCCTGTTAAGGATACTGACCGTTTCAGACTTCTTAACAACGGCAAAGTTGATATGTTAATAGCAACAATGACAATCACACCAAAAAGACAGATTTTTGCTGATTTTTCAAACGCATATTATATTACGGGACAGACTCTGTTAGTCAAAAAAGGGAGCAGTGTTCGCTCTCTGGGTGATTTAAGCAATAAACCGGTTGGGGTAATATATGGCTCAACCGCTGAAGAAACAATAAAATTCCTTCTTCCTAGTGCAAAAGTTTTAGGTTACAGAACTTATGAAGATGCATATAGAGCGCTGAAAAACGGCACAGTTTTAGGGGTAACATCTGATGATGCAATATTGAGAGCATACTCACTAAAAGATTCAAGTGTTACACTGCTTTCTAAACGCTATACAAGAGATTCTTACGGTATTGCATTAAGACGCGGCGGTGAATCTGATTATTTACTTGATGTAATAAATACGGTTATCTCGGATATGGATAATCGCGGTGTATTTATTCAGTTAAGACACAAATGGGGATTAAGTTAGTAACTTAATTTGTTACTAAGATTGCATTTACCGATTTTTAATCAATCCGATAAAAGTTATAACGGAACAAAGTTTAAATTCTGTTTGACATATAGTTATAAACTATTCTTGAAACTTCCTGAATATATAATTTCCCGTTAGGGTTGTTGTGCGGTCTGAGTGCCAAAACTACTATTACATATCTTTGTCCTGACGGGAGGTAAACAATACCCGCATCACCCAACATTGTACCAATATCACCTGTTTTGTGGATAAACGGAACACCGTCAGGCAAACCTGCTTTGATGAGGTTTACATTTTTAACCTTGCCCATAATATCAACAATATCACTTGATGACGTAACATTAAGGAATGAGTTGTTATCATCATTGATATTATAGAGCATTTGAGCCATATCTTCAGCCGTTGTATAGTTTGTTCCTGTTAAATCAGGTAGCCAAGTCTGAACATGTGTATGTTTTATTCCCCAGCTCTTTAATGCTGCGTTAATATCGTTCATTGAGCCTAGTTTAGACATAAGCATGTTAGTTGCAGTATTATCAGAATCCTGAATCATAACTTTAGCCAAATCGCGTACAGAATAACTGTTACCCGCCTGAGAATACTGCATACTGCCTGATCCTGATGAACGGTAATATTCCGTTAAATACATTCTATCGTTCGGAGCAAACTGTTCAGATTCAATTGCCTTATATAACTGAATTAATACAGGTAATTTAATAATACTTGCAGCAGGATAAACCGTCTTAGAATTGATACTTGCATAAGAATGATTATCAATAGACCATACAAAAACTGATGGTTTAATATTAGAATACTTGCTGTTAAGTGCCTTTAACTGCCCTTCCAAATCAGTCATTCTGTCACCGTATTTAAGCGGAGACATTTTAGCCTTTTTACCTTCGTTTGCAGGACACTGTATTCGGTTGTTTAAAAAGGTGTAGTTTGATGTGTATGAAAGAGTCGGGTTAATCAGTTCGTTGTAATTAATCCCGCTTTGAACATCAAAATTGTTGCTGCAAATGTTATTATCAGAAGCAACATTATTAACTTCTGCAGGAACAAAGTTTGAAGCAAACATCTGATATGCAGTAGGAACAAATAAATAGCCAATACCTGCCAACAAACCACACACAATTGTCTTGCCGACTAAAGAGCCTTTTTTCTTGCGTTTAGGTCTTGACATAGGCTGCGGCTTAGCCTTCCTCTCTTTTTGAGGTTTTGCAGGCGCTGTAACCGCATTATAATATAAATTTTCGTACTTATAATTGTAATAATTATCCTGTCTTACTGCATTTCTCGAATACACTATTCCCCTCCAAATATACCATTTATTTAAGTATATATAATACTTTTACACCCATTCATCATTCAAACGGATGAATTTACAGATCATGAAAGACTGCTGATTGTTATTGCAGCAAACCACTGAATAACATTCAAAAACAGTAACGCAACAATAGGTGAAAAGTCTAACCCACCTATTGGCGGTACAAATCGTCTGAAAATATCCAAATAAGCATCAGTAACAATTCTGATACCTTTTACAGGCTGAGCATCCCAATCAATACTAGGGAGCCAAGACATAAATATTCTCAGAACAATTAAAATACTATAAAAAGTAATAAATGTATCAATTAAAGAATTGAGTTTTATTAATAGGTTTGTCATCAACTATGCTCCTGATACCTGACTTGTCTTACTGCAGTCACAATCCATGTTGTTAAGGTCTATGCGTTCAATCATAGTGAATAATAACTTCTTAAGATTGTCTAAATTACTGTTAAATACCTTAATAACTTCGCTGTGAGAAACAGGAGGAACATCGCCGACCAAACCTGCATCATAGTCTGTAATCAAAGATATATTAAGCGGACACATGTCCATTTCTTTTACTAAATATGCTTCCGGATAAGCAGTCATATTAATAACTTCCCAGCCCTGTGAAGTAAAGAACTTAGACTCTGCCTTTGTTGAGAAACGAGGCCCGTTAACAACTACGACAGTACCTGTTTCGTGAGTTGTAATACCTAATTCTTTACCTGTTTTTATAGCAAGTTCTCTTAAAACAGGACAATATGGATCAGCCGCTGACGGGTGAATTACATTAGGCCCGTCAATTGTAGTTGTTATTCTGCCGTCAGTCCAGTCCATGAATTGGTCTGCAATAACAAAACTACCCGGTTCAATATGTTTTTGAAGGCTGCCTGCCGCACAAGGTGAAATAACACATTTACAACCTGCTTCCTTCATTGCATAAACATTAGCTCTATAATTAATTTTATGCGGCGGAATAGAATGGTCGCGTTTATGACGAGGCATAAAAGCAACCTTT
Organism: uncultured bacterium; assembly: GCA_902765215.1. GTDB lineage: Bacteria > Cyanobacteriota > Vampirovibrionia > Gastranaerophilales > Gastranaerophilaceae > UBA2883. Next base: position 28,153 of record CACWZA010000008.1, read on the forward strand.
TTATCACCGATTTTGCCCACAAATAAAGCGTCACTAGGTTCACCGTAAGGTGTATCTATTTTAACTTCTTCTATATTATCAAGAAATTTATAAAATCCTGAGCCACCAAAGACCCCGATATCTGCTATTTTTCCCATTTATATCTCCTCCATTTTTTGAAATTATAACATTTTGAATTTAGCATGGCAAAAAGTATACAATATGCTAATATTTAATAATTTAAAGAATGATTTAATCTCTGAAATACAGTTATAACTGGTTTTAAGAGTTTTGCTTAATATTTATTGTAACGAAATGTAACAAACTCAATCAAAACATTAAAGATTTTTTTCAGAATGCCGTAATAGGAAGTAAAGGAAAATTATACGGAGAAAAAATTATGGGTTTATCAGCATCACAAGCTAGATTACTTAGCTTAACGGCAAGACAATCAAATTTAGAGTACGAAGGACAACAGATTAACCAACAGCGTACATCGTTGTCAAATGAATCTTCTAACTACTACAACAGCTTGTTAGAGATGTCTGTTCCTGTACCACCATCAACTAACGATTACACAAAGGTTGTTTATACCTTCACAATCGGTGGTAATGAAGCAACAGTTAAAGAAACATTGCCTAAAACTGATGAAGACGGTAACACTACATATTTAGTATCTTTCACTACTAAATTGTCTACAATTGGTATTCAGGAAAATGATGCATATAAAACAGCAGCAAGTGCAAAGAACGCAAAAGGTGTAAAAACTGTTTTATCAGATCCAGAAACAGCAATCTATGATGAAAATGATGTTAAAACATTTGGTCCATACTACTTGGCAACAATGAACAGAGTAGGCGGCCCTGATGAAGCAAAAGAAATGAAGAAAAAGTTAGGTGACGACTATAAAGTTTATGTTCAGACTGATGCTGCAACAGATACAGCTATATTTATCGGACCTGACGGTTATCAGATAACAAAGGATACTTATGAAGCAATTGAAGATCCTGATGTTAAGAAACAGTGCAAATTCTATATTGAAGAAACAGCACAAACTCCTGCAGACAGAACAAGATATGCTATGTCATATGCTTTAATTGCAAATCAGGCAACATTTGATGACCACAAAGCAAATGCAGATGGAACTCCAAAAGATGTAATTTATCACATAAAAGAAGTTACAGAAGATATCTATGAAAGAGAAGCTGACGGAAGTATCTCAGTAGATGAAAACGATGAACCTATTATTAAGCCTGAATTTGCAGGTATAGAAAAAGGTTTGTACTCATACAAAGCATCTAACCAAAGCAACTTCACAGTTGTTGATCCTCAATACGAAGAATCATTCATAAACGCAGGTTTAAATATCAATGATTACTACCAATATGAAGCAACATCAGGTGTAAGATTCGTAAAAAGAGAAGACGTTGAAGGTAACCTCAACACAGAATCTATTACAATCGCTACGTCAGCAGTTGCAACAATTAACAAAGTAAATGAAGGCACATTGTCAAATACCAGAATCGAATTTGATAAACAAGGCAGAATTTCAACAATCACTGACGAAGAAGGTATTACATACACAATGACTGCTACAACTGAAACTGATAACGCAGCATACGATGATGCATACAACCAGTATGAATACAATCAGTATGTATATGATCAAAGACAAAACGAAATCAATGCTAATATCGAAATCTTACAAGCACAAGATAAGAGCCTTGAATTGAGATTGTCATCATTAGATACACAACACAGTGCAATTCAGACAGAATTAGAAGCAGTTAAGAAAGTAATGAGCAAAAACATCGATAACTCATTCAAAACCTTCTCTGCATAGGGGTAAATGTTATAAAACATATTCCTGCAATAAAAAAAAACCTTCTCAAACGGGAAGGTTTTTTTATTGTTTATTAAGAAAACTTATACAGCGTATACGCTAACCTGTTTTCTGTCGCGTCTGTGAGATTCAAACTTCACCTGACCGTCAATCAATGCATATAAAGTATCATCAGAACCGATACCAACATTGTTACCAGGGTGAACCTTTGTACCTCTTTGTCTTACTAATATATTACCGGCTTTAACGATTTCTCCGCCGAATTTCTTAACACCTAAACGCTTCGCTTCGGAATCACGACCGTTTCGGGTTGAACCCATACCTTTCTTATGTGCCATTTTTTATTCTCCTTATAATTGTTTTTGGTTTCTATGCTTCTGCAGTTGTTTCTTCTGCTGCTTTCTTGCTTGCTGTTGTTCTGATTTTGTTAATCATAACTCTGCAAAATTCTTGTCTGTGACCACGTTTTACTCTGTAGCCTTTTTTAGGTCTTTGTTTATAAACGATAACTTTCTTTGCTTTATCGTTCTTTAAAACAACGCCTTCAACCTTTGCATTAGCAACATAAGGTTGACCAACTTTAGACTTTTTGCCGTTAACAATCATAACGACTTTATCAAAAACAACTTTTGAATCTGCTTCACTGCCAAGTAATTCAACGTCAACATAACGACCTTCTTCTACTTGGTACTGTTTTCCGCCTGTTTCTACTATTGCGTACATTTTTATGTCCTTTCTTTTTAAGGAATCGTAACCGATTTCGGTATTTAGGAACGATTAACCTATCTAATACTATTTGAAATATAAAATATTTCGACTATTTATATAATATTAAAAACATTTTCCTCTGTCAAAGGGTCTTAATAAATATTAGTTCTAATATGATAATTATATTAAGTTTTGTAAATATAATCGTAATATCACTAAAGAGTCATGGAGTTTAGTTCGTAATACATAATGTAAGGAAAACGGTGTGTAGGGAGGTATCTAAATGTTTTACGAGTTAAAGAAAGAGAAGGTTATTGTAGATTTGGAAAACTTAATCAAGAGTGCAAAAGATTTTGACGAAGATTTGTCCTCATACGCAAGGTTCATGAAAGAACAAATTTTAAGCGTTACTGGAAATAACTAAGATTTATACTATATATTACTAACTGTTATTAACCTCACAATCGTGAGGTTTTTTATTTTGTATCCTCTCATGACAATCATCCTTAAATATTAAATAATCGTTAACTTTTTTAATTTCTTACTAAAATAGTTTAAAATGATAATGTAGATAGGAGTATTTTATGGTTGATATTGAAAAGTTAACTAATTATTCACAAGAAATCTTATTCGCTGCGGGCGCCTGCATGAATAAGTATAAAAATAACCAAATTCAGCCTGAACATATAATGCTGGCAATGATTGAAGATAGCGGTGCTATCCGTCCGTATTTAGAAGAACTGAAGCTTTTAAATCAGGACTTTATTCAGGCAATAGTTCACCGTATCAGCACATTCCCAACCCTGTCTATTCCACCTTCAAGTAATGAAATTTATCTTTCTGATGATACAAAGAAGATGCTCTCTATTGCAGAGGCAATATCAGATGATCTTAAGGATGAATTTATCAGCATTGAGGTGATATTACTTGCTATGACGCAACTTCACGGCACAGACATTCAGAAAACACTTGCTGCCTATGATGTGACGGATAAGCAGGTTTTAAAAGTTATGAAGAAAATAAGAGGAAACAAAAAAGTGGATAATAAAAATGCAGAAGAAAATATGCAAGCACTCGCAAAATACTCATCAGACTTAACAGAGCTTGCAAAAAAAGGAAAACTTGATCCTGTAGTAGGCAGAGACGAAGAAGTCAGACGTATTATACAGGTTTTAAACAGACGAACAAAGAACAACCCTGTTTTAATCGGCGAACCGGGGGTAGGTAAAACTGCTGTTGTAGAAGGGCTTGCACAGCGTATTATAAGAGGTGATGTTCCTGAAAGTTTGAAAGATGTTAAACTCTGCGCATTGGATATGGGCGGACTTGTTGCAGGAGCAAAATTCCGCGGTGAGTTTGAAGAACGTCTTAAAGCAGTCTTAAAAGAAGTAGAAGATTCTAACGGACAAATTGTGCTCTTTATTGACGAAATTCATACTATTATAGGTGCCGGTGCAACAGAAGGTGCTATGGATGCAGGAAATCTCTTGAAACCTATGCTTGCAAGAGGTGTATTGAGAACCATCGGGGCAACTACAATAAATGAATACAGAAAGTATATCGAAAAAGATCCTGCGTTTGAAAGACGATTCCAGCCGATTATGCTTAAAGAACCATCGGTTGAGGATACAATAAGTATATTAAGAGGTTTAAAAGAAAAATATGAAGTTCACCACGGGATCCGTATTTTAGACAGTGCCTTAATTGCTGCTGCAAAAATGTCTGACAGATATATTACTGACAGATTTTTGCCTGATAAAGCAATTGACCTTATTGATGAAGCGGCATCATCTTTGCGTATTGAAATAGATTCAATGCCTGAAGAAATTGATAAAATGTTCCGCCAGAAAATTCAGTTAGAAATTGAAAGAGAAGCACTTAAAAAGGAAACAAGTCCTGAATCTATTGAAAAGATAGATAAGCTTACCGCTGAAATTAATTCTCTTGATGCAGAAGTTAATAAGCTAAAAGCTCAATGGGAACAGGAAAAGCAATCTATAACAGGTGAGGCGGCTATAAAAGACGAAATAAACACTGTTAAAAATAAGATTGCTGAAGCTGAAAGAAATACTGATTTACAGACTGCAGCAGAGTTAAAATACGGCAAATTACTTGAACTTGAAAAGCAATTACAGGCTATGCAGGGCAAAGATAAATCAAAAAATCAGTTATTAAAAGAAGAAATAGATGAAGACGATATTGCTGAAATAGTAAGCAAATGGACAGGTATTCCTGTAAGCAAACTCGTTGAGAGTGAAATGGAAAAACTGCTTAAAATGGAGGATCACCTGCATAAGCGCTTAATCGGACAGGACGAGGCGGTTGAAACGGTTTCTGACGCAATCAGACGCGCACGCTCAGGCTTAAAAGATCCTACAAGACCTATTGGTACCTTTATCTTTTTAGGCCCTACAGGGGTTGGTAAAACAGAACTTGCAAAAGCATTAGCAGAGTTTCTGTTTAATGATGAAGATGCTCTTATTCGTATTGATATGAGCGAATATATGGAAAAACATAACGTTGCAAGGCTCGTTGGGGCTCCTCCGGGATATGTCGGCTATGAAGAAGGCGGACAATTGACTGAGGCAGTAAGACGAAAACCATATTCAGTTGTGCTTTTTGACGAAATTGAAAAGGCACACCCTGATGTATTTAATATTATGCTCCAACTCTTTGATGACGGACGGTTGACCGATTCTAAGGGCAGAACAGTCGACTTTAAGAACACTGTTATTATAATGACAAGTAACATAGGAAGCGACATTATCCTTGAAGATTCGCTCAATGCGGCGCTTGCAGAGGGCGGATTCCAGGATACTAAAGAAAAAGTTATGACAATTATGCGCGAAAAATTCAAACCTGAGTTCCTGAACCGTGTTGACGAGACTATATTCTTCAAAGCCCTTAATTTGACTCAATTATCGGCTATTGTAGATATCCAAATGTCGCATTTGAAGGGGCTTTTGAAGGAAAAAGAACTGGAAGTTGCCATCACTGATGATGCCAAGGAATTCCTTGCTACACGCGGGTTTAACCCTATTTATGGTGCAAGACCGCTTAAGCGAGTGATTAGACAGCTTGTAGAGAACCCTCTCTCTAAGCAAATTCTGTCTGCTAAATTCGCCAGAGGCGATAAAATTCTTATCGATGTAAATAAAGAAGACGAAATTGTTTTTTCTAAAAATAATTAATTAAAAAAAAATATATATTTTTGAAAATAAAAATAAAAATAAAAATTTTTAAAATTTAAATTTTTCGAAAAATTTTTTCAAAAATAATTAAAAAATATTATCAGAATATTTCGTTAAGACATATTCTGATAATATTTTTATTTTATCAAGAATATTATTAGTATATATCGACACGATTTAAATATAAAATTTTATCAATTTTTCTGTAAGGTAGTATATAAATGATTAAATAATAACACTTTTTATATAGATAAACATTTGTAATATATTTGAATAAGTGCTCAAAAACCTGTAATATTGTATTATGTACAAGTTTTTGCCATATATGACAAACGATTATTCAACAGGGCTTTATAATGAGGGGGTAAACGATATTTATCACTCTGCTTTTGGGGCGCTGACAGAGGCCTATGAAAAATTTATAAACCCTCTGAATATTAAAACTTATATGAAGGACAAAATGCGTTTAAATGTACTCGATATATGTTATGGTATCGGATACAACACAAAAGCCCTCTTAAACGAGATTCTGACGCTTGATATTTCCGGCAAAGAAATTAATATTGACTGTGTTGATAATGACAAGGTTCTGATTGAACTTTCACCTTTTATTTCTTCAAGAATAAATTTATTAAAAAGAATAAAAGCGAAAAAGTATTTGAGAAAAAATGTTGAGTCATATGATGAAGCAAAAAAAATTGTTAATCTGAAAACTGGAATTAATAAAACCTATAAAATTCATGATTTGGTTAATCAAATTTTAATTAAGAATCTAATTAATGAGTATGGACATGATTTTTTATCGGAGGAGTCTAAAAAAATCATGGCTGAAAATGAAAATCAAGCATTTTTTGACCTCAGCACACTCAAATTTTACAAATTTTTGCTCAATTTTGAGGTAATATTACACCTAAAACAAAATAAATCAGCCTTTGTACATAATATATATTATAAGAATATATCGAAACGTATTATAGATGTATTTAAAAAGAAACATTTAGATAATATTAGCATCAATTTTTGCCCAAAGGACATACGTGAACACCTGAAAGAAACTGATAAGGAATATGATATAGTATTTCTTGACGGCTTTACTCCGTCAAAATGCCCTTGTATATGGTCTGAGGAGTTCTTTAATAAACTCTATTCACTTATGAGTGCAGACTCAATACTCGTTACATACAACTCGTCTGCACCGGTCAGAAACGCCATGCAAAAGGCAGGTTTCTATATAGGTAACACTCTTAATAACAAAAATGATATTATCGGAACAGTTGCAGCGAAAAATGAAACATATATAAAACACGAACTTACAGAAAAACAAATAGGTTTGCTTAACACAAAATCAGGTATTCCCTATCGGGATGAAAATTTATTGCTTGATAATGATACAATATTATTAAACAGAAAAAATGAATTTGACTCATCTAATCTTATTAGTGCGTCGCAATATTTAAAAAAGAATAAGTAATAAGGAAAACTTTTATGAAAAGTAAATATGACATTATTATAGCAGGCGGAGGTACAGCAGGTTGTGCCTGTGCATATACGGCAGGTAAACTCGGGCTAAATGTTCTTTTAATTGAAATGAACTCATATCTGGGCGGAACAATGACCTCGTCACTGGTAACTCCTGCGATGAAAACAAATTCCGACTCAAACTTAAATAAAGATTTTTATGAAATTTTGATGAAAAATTTGCACGATATTGGCGGTCAAATTACTTATTCTGACGGGAATACAGGGTGGTTTAACCCTGAACTTATGAAAATAGTATTGGATGATATGATGGCGGAAGCCAATGTAGAAGTCCTTTTTAACACCAAAATATCAGATGTTATAAGATCTAAAAGATTAATTAAGGGGGTGTTACTTGACGGGTCATTCTATAAAAATTATAAAAATAACGATACGATATATTCAAATAATATCAATGAAGAGAATAAAATATTATCAGAATATATCGAAACGAATTACTTAATAGACGGAACGGGTGATGCAAAAATTTTTGAAAAAATTAATTTAGAATTTTTAAATAATTTTGAAAAAAAATATCAGCCAAACAATTTAAGATTTATTATGTCCGGAATAAATATAAAAGAATTTGCAGACTGGATACTTGAACTTGATTCTGACAGAGACGTTACTACAGCGTGTACAATTGACGGTGTTACACACCTTTCTACAGCCTATACATGGGATAAGGACAAACACTGGGCATTAGAGCCTGTATTCCGCTCAGGGCTTAACAAAGGGCTTATTACAGGTGAGGATTCTAACTATTTTCAGGTCTTCACAATCCCCGGAATGCCCACAGCGCTTGCGTTTAACTGCCCTAGAATACACCGTAAAACACCTGATAACCCGCTTGACAGAATATCCCGCTCAGACGACCTAAAACGAGGCAGGGCAAGCATATTAAGGCTTTCGAACTTCTTTAAATCAGAGTTTAAAGGATTTGAAAACGCATACATATCATCAATTGCAGATACCCTCGGGGTAAGGGTTTCGAATAGAATTAAAGGAAAATATGTCTATACTATAGACGATTTAAAATCTGGGAAAACCTTTGATAACCCTGTTTTAAAATCAAAATATCCTGTTGACGTTCATTCAACTAAACAGGGTGAATCCGTATTAGAAAAGCAGGAAGTAGAGTATATGCTCCCTGTGGAATCGCTTATGTCAGCTGATTATGACAACCTTTTTGCAATAGGCAGATGTATTTCAGCTGATTTTATGGCACAAGGGGCGCTGAGAATTATCCCAAGCTGCTTTGCAATGGGTGAGGGGTTAGCTAAATATATCGCTAAAATCACTATATAATATTGCCAATTACGGTAAATAATAACCCTGCGAGAATACTTACCCCAAGCAGGATACCTATAATTTTTGCGCTGTCTTTTAAATCAGGATTGCGTTTCAAAAGCACAATTAGACCAAGTCCTGCCCCCGAAGAAAGCCCTGCAATAACCGAAGCAAAGGATATAACTCCACCTATATACAACATAGTAATAAGAACGGAAACTGCACAATTTGGAATAAGTCCGATAACGGCAGCAATTACAGGCTGAAAAATGGAATTATTTAACAACACTTTATTCAGAACATCATTACCAAAAGCATCAAAACAGAAATTCAACCCTAAAGATATTATTAAAATCATAAAAAATATGTTTAAAGTATGCTTTAGCGGATGGAAAAGCAGTTCTCTTTTTTTATGGTTACTAACATGGTGCGAACAGCAGCCAATATCATCCTCTTCTTCCTTAATTTCAGCAGCATCAGGCATATTATCCTTCTGTGGTAACAGTATATCAACAGCATAACCTGTAAAAATACCGAGTGCAATTTTAATTAATAATAAAGGAAATACTACCTTAAATTGTGAGGGATTTGCAAGCAAAATAGGAATTGCTTCATCCGAAGTTGAAATATAAATCGCAATAAGAGTACCTCTTGTAATAACTTTATTTATATAAAGAGGGGTCGCAATAACGGAAAATCCGCACTGAGGAAGCCCTGCAAGTACAGAACCTATGAGCGGGCCAAACTTCTTTGATTCTTTAGACAAATCTTTTATTTTATGGCTGTAATTTCGCTCAAAAATTTCAATAAATACAAATATTAAAAACAAAAACGGAATGAGATGAACACTGTCACAGAGTGCATCTTTCACCCAATCAGCAACAGGCAGATTTTCAACAATTCCGTCAAACCGGCCAAATAATATATCATTTATCCCGTCAAATTTTTGCAAAAACTCTATTAACAATTTTTTATCCTCTTATTAATAAATATTTTATCAAAAAAATGTACAAAATTTTAATAATAACCTTAAAATTTTATTGTAAAAAAATGTTACAAAAACCCTCTTATCCCTAAAGAAATCAGTACTTTTGGCCGTAAACATAACTGTACGTACTTATTAGGATTCGGAATCGTGGGATTATCATCATCACAAGCTAGATTATTATCACTCACCTCAAGGCAACACGCTGTTGAAGGTGAGGCTCAACGCATTATGGCGAACAAACTGCGTCTTTCTAACGACTCAGATGCGGCTTATAATGACTATATTCAGGCTCTTGATGAAACACAATTGAAGGTTTTAAGAAATTATAACAAAACAACAGCTAAGAGTGGGTGGGTAGATGCAAGTATTAACAACCTGTTAAGATACGGTTATACTGATGAATTTAACAAGGGTACTTTGTACTTTGTTCAGGATATTGAAACAGGCGGACTTTATGTTCCGAAATCACTTATTGATAAGTTCGATCCAAATATGGAAATGAGGGAATTTGTTGCCCAGTTTGAAGGCATTACATACGAAGAGATAGATACTAATGAATCAGCAAGAATCAGCTATCAGGAAGCAATGGATAACAACTATGCAGAAGCATTGGGGTCATCTGAGGCTGAATCACTGCAAAACTATATAAAATATAACGATTGCTTGTCTGACGACAAAGTACTGAATCAGTACTGTACCTCACTTAAAAATTCTATTCCGTCTATCAGTACAGATGGCTACAGAAGATTAAGTGCTACAGATACAGACTCAGTTCAAGACTTTAGAGAAGGATTGTACAACATTATAAACTCAGGCATATTGAGTAACTTTTCATCAGTTGAACAGGGACTGCTGCAGATGACATCTTTAACATTAGATAGGTTAATAACTTCTGTTGAAACATATTCAAATCCTGAAAGTATAACAAAAATGACTGTTGAAACTATAGATGAAGGTGGCTATCCGACAGGAAATGCATACATAAAAGAAGACGGATTACTAAACAATTCACAAATATATCAGGGGTTGCTTAATGGTGGGGCTATATGTTTATATAACGGTTCTACACGATTAGGAAATATGACAGTAGATTTATGCTTCCCTGGTGGCAGCAACCCATACCCATGCCTTAGAGATGCAATGACGGCATATAATGCAGCAAAAGGCACAAGCCACAAAACAGTTGCTGATATGATATTAAGTATAGTAACAACAAAAATAGCAACAGGGACGAACACTGCTAAAGATTTCTTAGCATCAATAGGGCATACAGAAGAAGATGTTAAGAATTTCAAATCATACCTTGATGCAAAAAACACATACTCAAATTATGAACCGGTATTTGAATATGTTCCAAATCTTCCGCAAAGAGCATCATACTACGAAGAAATCTATAAAGTTTTAAAGAGCGCTGACGGTAACCTTATTGAATGCGATGAAGACCGCTGTCAAAACCCTACCTGGGTTAGCAATATGGTTAAGAACGGACTTGTTGTGCTTTCAACATGGGATTACGATAATGAGTACCTGAGCAAAACTGCTGCTGTTTTAAACTATGAAATTAAAGAAGTTTCTAACGAAGATGAAATTGAAAAAATTGCATCAGAATACGAAGAAACACTTGCAGAAATTAATATTAAAGAAAAAAGATTTGATAAGAGATTAGCAGTTCTTGAATCTGAACGACAGGCTATTGTGACAGAAGTAGAAGGCCTTAAACAGGTTATGGACGATAACATTGATGCAACATTTAAAGTCTTTGGTTAATGTTTAACTGATTTAGGCTTAAACCTGCAACCATCATCTTCCATGTCGGTTTTACCGTCATAATCATTATCAATGCCGTCAGAACAAGAACCGACAGAGAAAACGCTCTCTGCGGATACATCATATTTAAGCCAACGGTCATTTATTCTGTTCCACAGATAGTTAAAATAATTTTTAAAAAACTTTGTAATATCAGAGTCTACAACTATCAAAACATTCTCATCATTCTTGCGTTCACCGCTTTTAGAGAAGTTCATTGAACCTAAAATTGTGTATTTATCATCAATTAGAATCGTCTTTGAATGCAATTTCCCCGCATAGTTTTCGGTTTTAACCAAAATGCCATGCTGCCTTAACAGGTGATGTTTTGAACTCTTATTTTTCGCATTTGTTGCATCAATAATAAGTCTGACATCAACCCCTCTTGCTTTCGCCCGTATAAGCGCATTTGCGAGATATTCATCGGTAATCAGAAAAGTAGGCATATAAATATATTTTTCTGCCTTGTCAACAATCGGAACAATCTGTTTTTGGATAATTCTATCCACAGGTGAAAAATAAACAGACAACAGGGTTTGACCGACTTTTATATTCTCTTTCCCCGTAACCTTTTCTTTGAGGTAATGAAACTTAGAATTGTACATTTGCTCAAACTCTTTAGTATAAATCTGTGCAATCTGTGGTGATTTAATAAGCAGAACATTGTTACCGTTAAAATCAGACATATCAGTAAAGCTAAGGTTAGCAGAGCCTGTTATAACAACAGATTTATCAAAAATATAGAATTTGTCGTGCATAATAGAATTTGTGTAAATATGGGCATTTTTTAGCCCTGATGGAGCCTTATCACAAGTTGCAGTACCGACAAAGGCAGCAAACTGTTTTGTATGGGCATAAATATTTGAATCTGAGGAATCTATATCGTAAACAAGTCTTATTTTTACCCCTCTTGCCTTAGCATTTTTAAGTGCCTGCTCAATCTTCGGAACTCTGTCATATCCATATATAGCTATATCAATCGTTGATTTTGCAGAGTTGATTTGCTTTACAAGTTCGTTGCAGATGCTTGTAATTCCAAGCCTGTTGGGTACTAAATTCCTCGTATAATCAACGGCGAAGGCTTTTATATTCCCTTTTGAATAAACAAGCGGTGGCTGTTTTGGATTGTATTTTATACTATTTGTATGTTTTTTATGAGGTTTCTTATGAGTAGGCTTTGAATTAGAGCAGGCACAAACTTTACACGGTTTTGCGCCTTTTGGCATTTGTGATTTTGTCACCAGAATGTAATTATGCGATTCTCTGCCGTATTCACAGGTCAGAAGGTGATATTTATTACTTTTGACATTGTATAACCTGTAGTCAGATTTCTTTATCTGCTTAAGCCGACGGTTATAAGCAGACTCGTCAACAGGTTTTCCGTCTTTAAATATAAACCCTGATTTTCTTAAAATATCAGAGTATTTTTCGCCGGAAACAATGATATCATTTTCGTCTTTTTTTGAGATATCAACCTTTTTATCAAGCAATACATCATTGAAATATTTTTCTGTAAGATAGGCAAATGCATAACGGGTATACTCATCCAGACATAGTTTTGAGGCAAGTTTATCAGACTCCTCAAACTTAGTAATATACTGACATCCACGATTAAACGACATTGTTTCATTGTCGTCGGCAACCCCGTTCATATTTTTATCAACAACGATTTCAAACGGAGAGTTAACCTGCAATATATCATAAGAAGCAGACTTAAAAACCTGTATTAAAGCAAAAAGAATAAATACACCGACAATAACACCTATTGCTATATATTTATTCTTTGCCATAAATTTTCCCTCAAATTTTTATGAATTAAATTCGATAAACAGTTCTTTTATAATATCATATCCTTTGAGTAAAGTCTTGTAGTTAACCTTTTCATTTGCAGAGTGCATATTATAAACATCTGCAAGCCCTAAAAGAAACGGCATAAAGGTTTCCCCCTTTGAGTTCTTATTATGTGCATAAATATGAGTTTCAGCACCTGCGTGGAACGATGAAACCTCGTTTTGAATACCCAATCTGTTGCATACTTTTGTGTGTAATTCAGGGATAGAATCATCGTCAGCCTTTTCAAACGGAGGCAAATGAACTTCAAATGTAATTTCTGCCTTTGCAAGACCTTCATATTTTGAATTAAACTTATCAACGCACTCTCTCATAATGTTTTTGAGTTCTTCTTCCTTCTCAACACTTGCACTTCTGATTGAATAAGATGCTCTTGCATCAGTATTGATAATATTTGTTGATGCTTTTTCAGTAATTGTTTTAATATAATCAGGCGAATTCACACCCTCATCAATGAGTGATTTAACAGCATTTTGAATACCGCCTGCAACGATTGCACCAAGATTACAAGAGGTTATAACACCTGTTTCGTCCTCATAGTAAACACCCTGAGGAAAATCGTTCAGAAGTTCTGCTATCAGTTTTGCAGCATTAAGTCTTGTTTTATCACCTATATCAATACCAGAGTGGCCGCCGATAAGACCTTTTACAAATACTTTTGCATTAGTATAACTTGCCCCTGATATCTGCACCTGAGCAAGTTTATCAGCATCACATACCAAAATATATTTTGATTTGATTTTAGAAAAATCAACATGTTCTATACCGCTCATATTGGTTTCTTCATCACGGGTATATGTTATTTCCAACCCGCCGTGCTTAATAGATTTATCGCCTGCAATCTGTTTTGCAAGATAGAGGGCAGACGCAACGCCGACTTTATCATCAGCACCGAGCGTACGACCGTCTGCTTTAATGAAATCGTCATCAAGTATCAGATTGACAGGTGATGCATCACCAACTACATCCATATGAGATGAAAACATAATCGGTTGTTTTGTTGTATCTGTTGGCGGAACATAGATATAGACATTTTTATAATCGTCTAACTCGCAATGAATTCCGTTTGTTTTACAAAAATTTCCTATCCATTCGATAACCTTTTCTTCATGTAATGAAGGCGACGGAATTTGTACCAATGAACAGAATATATCGAGTAACTCACTCTCTTTTCTTAATGCATCAATAGTCATAATTTCTCCTGTTATTTCTTTTTAGATTTCGCTTTATTTTTGTTTTTGTTTTTATTTTTTACTCTGCGTTTTTTCTTACCTGTCTTTTGGGTAGGTGTTGTTATGCTTTCTTTTAGTGTATTTATGTAATTATCCTGAAAATGAGCATAATCAAAGATACTGAACCCGTCAATTTTTAACTTGCGTGCTTCATGAATTTGTCTGACTAAATCGGAATCAGAGCCGTTCATAAACGCAATAAACAGACCTGCATAAAGTTTTGTCTTAGGGTTTTTGTATCTGATGACCCCTCTCATCATATCTGCCGCAGTAACAGGATCACAGGTCAAAAAGAGCGGTGTGAAGCCGTCAACCAAGTCATTTTCTGTCCAAACAAGCCAGTCCTGATGTTTGTTTTCAAGCGCTGAATATTTGTTAGGGAAAATAACTGCTGTAAGTGTTACCTTGTTTGAACGGCAAATTTTTGAAAGCCTTCTTACAAATTCTGTGATTTTACCGCGTCTGTAATCTTTCCAAGTCTGCCAGCAAGGATCTTGCGGAGTTAATTCGATAGGATCAACCCCCTGAACTGATTTAAAATCTTCTCTTGCTACCCTTGTGTAACCCCAAGCATTTTGTTCGCTCCCTGCATACTTTGGTACAGCAGCCTGAGGGAACCTTATGTAGTCCATATTTATACCGTCAATTCGGTAATCATAAATTATTTCGCAGGCCAACTGCAAAAGGAAGGTTTGGACTTCAGGGTTTGCAGGGTCTAAAAAGTAACCGTTGTGTTCGGCAGAACAGTGAACAGGTTTTTCTGAATCGTAAGTTGCTTTTGTAAGGTTAGACCAAGACGGAGAAACTGCCAAAATGCTCTTTTTGTTAGACTCAGGCTTTTTGTTACCTACATAAAAGGTTTCAAACCATACATTAACTTTAATATTTCTTTTGTGTGCTTCTTCTACAAAGGTTTTAAGCACATCTAAACCGTCGAAGGCAGGGTTTTGTTCGATAAACCCGTATTTTACCATTGTTTTTGACGGGAAAATTGTCATACCGTGATAATAGGTTTCCAAGAAAATGTTGTTTATGCCTGCATCAGCGAGTTTACTAACAACATAAACGACATCTTCTTTGGTTTTGCAGGTTGGTCTTATCCAAACCCCTTTGAGTTCGTTAGCAGAATAAGGAACAGCCATAGAAAGCGCTTTGTTTGCGTATTCTATTGCGAGCTGCGAATATTCTTTAACCTGTGCGGGGTGGTGTTCTGCTTTTTTAATACAGTTTTCTGCTGACTTCATACAGTCTTCAATTTTTGATTTATCGTAGTCAGGATCGCGTTCTATGTAGTAGTCCATAACTTCCTGAACTTCCTTCAGGCACTCTTTAGCGCCATAGATATAACTGTCAGAGGTTGTGAACGCACTAATAGTGTTATTATCTTTGTTAATATAGATTTTTGTACCTACAATAATATTTTTGTTAATCCAGTTTTTCGCAGAACCGTGTCCGCTAATTACAATACCATCTTCAGGGATAAGAGAATCCGCACCGCTAAGGGCGACAACGGTATTTCCTTTTACTATTGCTTCTGCGCCAAACTCGTTTGTTCCTGTTCTTTTCCCGAAGGCAGGGGTGTAGATTATTAACTGGTTTGCCCCTCTATAGCCCGGATAGTATGATGTTTTCTTTGTAGATTCGAGGTTAGGGTCTATATAACTGATACCTCTGCTTGCTTTAGAATATACTACCTCTGATTTTTGGGGAACATACTCGCTATATACATCTCCTGCGTATGCCGTAAGGCTAAACCAAAAACTTATAACTAAAAAACTTAATAAAAACTTCCTCATTTATCCAACCTTTGTCTATCTCTTTGATTATAAAGCGAATTCTTGCTGAGTAAGTCCTCTAATGAAACGATTTTTGCTCTCAGCTCTTCCGAATATTTAATGGCTAATGCTTTGTTGTAGAAATTTATAGCGGAAGAAAAATCGCCGTATTTTTCATATATAGTACCAATTTGGTACAATGTTTCATAATGATTATCATATCCTGTATTATATGCTCTCAGATACTCTTTGAGCGCTTTTCTGAAATCTTTTCTGTCGAAGTAAAAGTTTGCAAACGAGTAGTTTGCATACGGGTAGTTCGGGTTGAGATTAGTACTCCTGAAAAAGTTCGATTTTGCCCATCTGTCCTTGTGCATTTTATCAAAAATTATACCTAATCTTGTGAAATAGAGAGGGTTTTCTTTGTCGATTTCACCGAGAATTGTATATTTGCCGAGCATAGTTTCAAGCAAAATATATTTTTGCCTTTCGTCCTCTGAGGTCAAAAAGCGCTGGTAAAGGCTTTCTGCTTCAGCATTAACTTTATTTTCATCAAAGAGAGAATATTCAATAGGGATTGTATACTGAATACCGCCCTGCTGAACTGCAAAGGCGAGATTTGTACACAACGAAAAAACTATAAAAAATAAAGTTAAAAAGCGAATAATAATCATCTCCCCAAAGATATTATAGAAAAAGAGAAGTATATTATCAAGAAATTAAAAATAATTAAAATAAAACCTTCGGCGAACCGAAGGTGCAATTTAATTTATTCCTTAACCCATCCTAATCTCTATGCGGCAAAGATATTCTCTTTGCTCGTATCAATCTCTATTCCGAAAAGATCCATCAGTTCTGCTGCTTCAGCTTCGCGGTCTTGTTCGTTAGATTTATAGTCTTCAACATCATTGTCAGTAAAAATCTGTTCAACAATTGAGCCAAATTTTTTCTTAGGCATTTGTGACATTCTTTTTGCTGCTTCTGAGTTCAAAAATTTCAAAGTTTCTTTTAAGTTTGCGTCCAACACCAATTGTTGAGCGATGTTAGTTTTAGCAATATTTTGAGTATATTCAAACAACAGTGCAGAATTAGTGCTGGCAGTGTTTTGTTCAATAACAGCTTCTGGAGTATTGGCTTTCTGAGCAGCATTGTTCATGACGAGCTTGATATTATCCTTTAAGCCAGCCTGGTCTATAGAATATCCGTATGAATTTATGTATGCGATATCTATTGCCATTTTCCTAATCCTTATAGTTTCCCTTACTAACGACTACGGCATGTTTTCTGAAATCTTTAATTAATTTGGGACAGTTGTTACAAAACTTAACAATAAGATTAAAAATAGAATTTGCAACACAGAAGTGTTTATTGTAAGATTGTCATACTTTGATAATTGAATAAAGTATTTAGCAGTCTGCCGAGCGGATTTTGCACTCTGCCGAGCGGATTTTGCGTAGGGTGACGGTGAACGAAGTGAACCTAACCCGAAGTAGCACCGAAATAGTGAACGACCATTTTGTGATAGCAAAATATAGTGAACGGCTTGAAGGTGTGAAGCAATAATCCAAGACAGAAACGATTGAGTATCGTTTCTGAGAGGGGTAGACACGCACAGGTTCGAAGAACCTTTTGAAAACTGAATATGGGCATGTGGTGGAATGGTAGACACGCTAGTCTTAGGAACTAGTGCGAAAGCGTGGGAGTTCGAGTCTCTTCATGCCCAAATAAAAGAGGATGGTTTCATATCATCCTTTTTTATTTGAAATGAATCAGTGAGGAGTCCCAATTGGGAGTTCGAGCAAGCCGAGCAGAGCAAACTTTATTAATAGCAAAAATATGTTTTTTCAATTTTTTATACATTGCTATGATGAAAATAAATCTAAAACCAACAAACATTTTCAATATTAAACGAGGCTTACCTAAAACACGCCCTGCAGAAAAGCTCAGCGGGACTTCTGGCTGTAATTTACCTGAAATTTCTGTTGTTTCTACAAAGAATGTATACAAAATCAATAAATTAATAAACAATTTTTTTAGAATATTTACTGATGAAATACCTGAGACAGAAAAATCAAAAGATCCGCTCCCAATAAAAATATTATGCAGTGTATTAGGCGGGATTGCCAAATCGGCAATGAAATATCAGGCTATAAAACCAAATAACGTTACAAAAATCGTAAAAATAGGCAAAAAAGATGCCGGTGGTTATGTATTTGTGACTGATAAAGAAAATGATATGGGCTATGTTATGCTTTTATCATTAGATAAAAAATATCACCATACAAGAGCGGGGAACAAGGCACTTTTTGACATTGCCAAAGATATCTATTTAAATGCAAAAGAGAAGAATATTTCAAGAATTTCGTGGCAAGTTGACAGAGAAAATAAGCGTGCCGCAAATTTATTCAGCCGTTTTAAGACAGAAACAGAAACCTATAAGAGTGCAGATAATCAGGTAATTAGCACTGAAGAATTTGGGAATACTCTTAAGCGGTACAGAGTTATAGATATGAATGCATAATACATAGGAAACCGCTTCAGGGTACATATTTGCAAAGTTCTGCTATATCACAGATTCAATAGAATCTTATATCTTTTTCAGTATGTTTTCAACGTCAGAGCCAACAATATCCAGTTGTAGGGTGTGATGTTTCGCACCAAAATAATTCTCAAAGTTTCTGCTCAAAATACTCAAACCGATTGTTCTATTACGAGTTGGGGTTCCCCCAACCTACATACTTTTTTATTTTATATTAACTAGACAATCGAAGTTTCTGCCTTTTTTAGTATATTTTCAACATCTGAGCCAATAATATCGAGTTCTTCTGCTTTGATGAGAACTACATCATTAATTCCATAGAAGTTATTACATAGGGACTTTATATATCCGAATCCAAATTCTTCATTAAATATTTTACCGCCGGCTGTTGTTATATAATACAGTTTTTTTGCACTGCAAAGTCCTTTTGGAATACCATCAGAAGAATACTCAAAAGTTAAACCCAAAATATTTATCGCTTCGATGTAACACTTTAACGAAGCAGGGAATGACAAATCCCAAAACGGAGCTGCTACAACAATTATATCTGCTTTTGCAAAATCTTTTGCATAATTAAATATCGGGTTGTTAAAATCTTTTGCTTCTGCAAGTTTTGTCCTAAAATCCAGTAATTCAAGATTTAACGGCTGAATGCACTCTTTTTCAAGATTTATTTCCTTAATTTCGTCATTAAATTTGTTTAATAAGTAATCCGCAAGTCTTTTTGTTCTTGACTCATTTCTTACACAAGCATTTACAAATAATATCATGTCACCCTCTAATAATACTTTTATTAATTAATTTTATAACATAAAATAATATTTTTTAGCTGATATTTAATACGGACTCTACCAGTATTCTTCTTTGTATTTGCAGTCTGCCTCTGCCTCTTCATTCCAGATATAACGATTTTCTACATCTTTCGTTCTGTTAAACCCCTGTTTTTCATAAAATCTTTGAGCCGTTGAAGAAGATATCAAATTAATACTTCTGTCGTTATATTTATCTTTCAGACTATCTATCATACTTTTTCCGATATGTTTGTATTTTGGCTGTTCTAATGTATAAATAAGATCAGGGTTAACCTGAAGGTGAACAACCTTAACTCGCTTTTTTGTTTCAAAAATATGAGCTATTGCCTCTATGTTGTCAGAATTGAGTTTCTGAAAATCTTTTTGCTGAGTGGTTATAACAAAGAACTTGTCAGACGGGTTTTCATCAGTTGACCAGCGCAGCGTTCCCATACTGTTTGCGATATTCATACCGTATAAATCGCCATCCCAGTATTCTACTGCATTTCTAACGGACTTCATATCGTCGCTGTCCTTTGGGCTGACTTCAACGAACGATACAGGCACATCATTATATTCACCGTTGTCCCTGTCATATTTTAATGCTTTAGTTTTGGACAACAGTTGCGCCTGAAAATTAATACCTGTGTGTGCTGATAGTTTCATATTATTCATTTAAACGGTCAAACATAAATTTTGTTGCGGTTTATATTCCAGATTTTATAAACAATTGTAACAAAATACACATTTCTGAAATGAGAGGATATAAAATAACTTTATATATATAAGATATTAATTGTGAGGTGTTATTTATATGTCAGAAAACAATGCATTAGAAAAGTTGTTTACAGCAGGACTAACAAAAGAACAGTTTATCCAGAGATATAACGAATTAAAGTATGAAGAAGAAGGTAAGCAAAATACATCATCTATTTTCAAACGAGATATGAATAATACCTTAGGTGCATTATTTGACACACTAAACGGCACAACAGGGGTTGCTGACGACAAGTTAAGCGATGAAGAAATAAATGTACTCAAAAATTATGTAACCGCTGACGGAAAAGACGGTGAAAATGTTCTTTCTGAAGAAGATATGGCAGAACTCTATGAAAAAACTATCCAAAACATTCTGACAAAATACTCATCAGAGTCACCTGATAAAATGTATAAGGCTGCCGTTACTGACGGTGGTGTTAAACCAAGTATTTTGGGTGAAACAGCAGAATCAGCATATTTATCAGGGATAAATTCACAAATTGATGCGGTAAACCAACTCGCTAAAGCAAGAAAAGATGTTTACTCTTCAAGAATGAGCAGATACAGATCAGAGCTTGATGCACTCTATATGACAAGCCACGCTCTGATGGAGGATGAAAAAACTGCTAAGAAAACAGAAGAAAAAATCAAACAAAAAGAACAACAACTTAAAGAAAAAGAGGACGAAATCAGAGATAAAGAGGCAGAACTTGATGCAATAGAAAATGAAATCAAGTATGCAAAATCAATGAATCCTGAGGATATGGACGAAAACACTCTGAAAAATTTGCAAACAAAATATGACAACCTTAAAGAGGACTGTGAAAAATTATTATCAAAAATCAATGAACTCAATTCGGATATAGACAAACTAAGAGCGGATAAATTACGCAAAGTCAGTGATATCACACTTAAAAGACAGGGTTTGCTTGATAAGAAAAATCAGCTTGAACATGCAATGCAAACAGAAGAAACAAACTATAAAAACGATATCGGGGCCTATGCTCAACAACTTCAAACCTTAAAAGCAATGCAGGATTATGCGATTGAACAATCAGCGCCTACAAGTTATTCAAAGAACTATTCAGACTCTGATACATCAGCGCCGTTCACGGGTAACGCACAAGATTTGAAGAACATTTGGCATAAATCACACCCACACCTCACAGACGGGTTCTATAACAAAGTTATAGCAGTTTCAGACAGATTAGGCTGTGACCCTAACGCACTTATGGCAATCATGAACTCAGAAAGCGGCATTACAACAACAGCACAAAACAAAAGCAGCAGTGCAACAGGTTTAATACAGTTTATGCCAAAGACTGCACAGGCACTCGGTACATCAACAACAGCATTAAAACAAATGAGCCCCGAACAACAACTCGTATATGTTGAAAAATGCTTTATGATGTCTAAAAAGATTGCAGGTTTCAAACCTGGTGATAAAATCAGTCAGGGGCAGTTATATGCTTTAGTATTCCTGCCTGCTTATGCTAAACGGGATGTGCTGACTGTCAGCGGCCAAAAATACTACAATGCAAACAAAGGCCTCGATATGGACAAGGACGGCAAAATAACTATCCAAGACCTTAATGCAAGGGTTGAAAAAATGAAGCCTAAGTCAATAAGAAAAGCATAATTATTACATATTAACCAAATCACTCTCATTGATATAATCGATGAGAGTTTTTGATTCTCCCCATTCAATATTCAGATTCTTTGCAAGACTCAGTTTTAAAACATGTTCGCGGGATATTCTGTATGCCTTCGGCTCGGTTTCACATAACGGTTTACCGTCTTTTTCAATCACTATCTGACGGGAATCGTTATCGTAGACTTTAGAATAATTTAACCCAAACTCCTGACAAAACGGCATAGTAAGGTGTTCGTCCTCGTGTTCGACAAGCAGTCCGAAAGTTCTGCAAATAATTCCTCTGTGTTCATAAACAGAACAGCGATGATCAATAAGGAACGGACAGTCATACATAAACTGCTCGCCCGTAAACTTTGATTTTTCTTCATTGATACGGGCAATATTTTCAAAAATCTTTAACTTTGTATCTTTATCAAGAGTTTTAAACGCTTCGACAAGATAATCAAACTCTAATTTTGAAAACGGATATTCACCTTTCTCGCAACAATGTGAACACCCCTCTTTGCACATTATAAACTCTTTCTGGTCATTAAACATCCGCTCCAGCTCTTTTCCGAACTGGAACAAAAACATTTCATATCTTTTATTTAAATCAAACTCAACCATAGAACACCTTATTTTTGGAAAATAACCAGATTACGGATAAATTTATCCTCAAGCGGTAACTCATACTCGATTGTCGGCAGAATCTTCAGATGAAGTTTTCTTATTAAATTCTTTGCCTCATCAATTTCTTCATTCGCCGATTTAGACTTATATAGCACGATATAGCCATTATCTGCTAACAACGGATAAGCATATTTTAAGAGCAGATCAATCTTTCCGACAGCACGGCTTGTAATCAAATCAAACTTAATATCTTTGATGTTTTCAACCCTGTCATTTATCAATGTCAGATTTGAAAGGTTTAACTTCTCTGAAATCTCAGTAACGGCACGAATTTTCTTACCAATACTGTCAACCCCGTAAACACTGATCTGCGGATATTCCATAGCAAGCGGAACAGAAGGGAACCCGCCGCCCGTACCAATATCAAGCAATTTTGCAGGGGTATATCCATACTTTTCAAAAAACAGTTTTATAGCAAGTGAATCGAAAAAATGTTTCTCATATAAAAACTTTTCATCATTCTTAGAGATAAGATTAATCTTAGAATTTTCATCTAAGAAAACAGTTTTAAACTTCTCATAATCAGCATTTACGGTAATATTACTCATAATCCGGCACTAACTCCTCAAACTTTTCTTTGCCTATTCTGGCTCTTATATCCTCAATTCTTGATTTAATCATTGAGAAATTAGGCTCCTCAATAACCTCGACACCCTCTTTATAAAGCGATAAGTATTCCTCAAGCGCTTTTTCCGGCTCAGGATAATCATAGTAAACATCACCCAGTTTAATAATACTCAGCAATAACGCGTTATAGTCATCAGTTTTGAGTGCGTGTTCTTTTGCCTCAACTGCCATTTTGACAAGTTTGTCTTTCTCTGATTTTTCCGTAAGTTCAATCAGTTTAGAGAGCGAATAGTACATCCCGTAGTCGTTTTCGGATATTTTATCCGCCTCATATGCCTTTTCAAAACAATCTTTTGCCTCTGATTTTAAATCGTTGTCATAAAATAAATCACCGAGGTTTGAATATGCAAGAGCTTGATATTTACTTGTTGTATCATTGATTGCGATACATTTTTGATAATACTCGACTGCACTGTTTATATCACTGTTTTCATCAGATAAAATAGCGTATTTAAAATAAAGCTCCATTTTAAGATGATTAGGGGTATTTTCATCAATATATTTTATCCCCGCATCATAGTGCTGCAGCGCAACCTCTTTGTTTGATGTTGAAAGCGCAATATTACCGAGCAGAACATTACAACCAGATAAAACATAATTGTTTTGTGAAAGAGTAAGCAAAGTTTTGAGTATCTTAATAGAATCAACAATTCTGAAACTCTGGTAATAAATATATGCCTTTTCAAACTGCACAAGATACATCTTTTCATAATCGGAAATATTCTGATAATGGCGTTCAAGAAGGTCATAATAATAAAGTGCATATTTCCATTTTGTAAGTTTAGAAAAGGTCTTTGCAAACAGGTCATAAACAAAATAGAGCGAATCAGAGCCCTGTATTTCCTCTTTTTTATCCATTACAAGGGTGAGTGCCTCAATAACTTTTAAATACTCAAATTTATCGAATAACTCTTTAGATTTTGCCAATAATTCCTGAGTCGTGAGTCCCTCAAACTCGTTAACTTTTTCTGCCTGTGCTTCTGTGGTTTCAGCAGACTCAGCCGCTTCGGCTTCCTTATCCTTTGCCTGTTTATCCTCTATTTTAGGGACATCTAAATCAATTCCTTTATAAAAGGCAATCTCATCCTGCATAGAAGCACGAGAGATAGTAAAATCGCGTTCTTCAGGCGGAAGTTCAACCTGTTTTTCATAGTATGATGCAAGTCGTTTTTTAGAAATTTCATCACCTATTGAATCTTCAAGCTGTAACTTCAAAAACTCTGAAGGGTAATATAATTCGCCCTTTTTATAAATATAGAAGTTATCCGAAAGCATCTTAATAATGTTTTCAGGGTAACTGCCGATTGTCTGCAGAATTTTTATATTAAGTCCGTGATGTAGTTTTACAAAAAGGTTAAAAGCAGATTTTGTAGTACCTACAATCAGTTTGTAATAGAGTTTTGCAAGGAACACATCAAACTTTTCACCGGAATTTGTGTACATTACAATAAAATCATTAACCGCAAGCTCCTGATTAATCATAATCTTACAGGAAATACACGCACTAAAGAAATACCCTCTTGTCAGCCTGTAAAACTGATCAAGCATTGCAGGAGTAGCCTTTATCCCAAATTCTCTGATATAGGTTTCAAAAATCTCTTTTGATAAAGCCTTAACCATCAGTTTTACATACGGAATTTTTTCAGGGATGATATCCGTATCAAAGGTTCTGGCGCAAATTACTGATTTTATATTGTTTTTCTCAGAAAGCGAATAAATATAGTTTAGGATATCAGGTTTGTTCTCGTCTTTTATCGCATCTAAATTGAAAAATACCGGAACAAATTTCATGTCAAATTTTGTAAGAAAGTATTCTATCTTATCACTGACAGAGTTTATTGCATCGAGTTCCGCATTATTTTTTACGGCAGTTTTTTGTTTTAAAACCTTTAAAAAAGTCAGCTGAACATCATCAAGTTTAGCAGACTCCGTACACACAAAACGCATTATTATAGTATGTTTATCAAGATATGAGAGAATGTGCTCTGCTATCTGTTTTTTTCCCACCCCTGCAAAACCATTAATAAGCATAATTTTGCTGTCACCCTGAAAAAACGCAAATGCTTTTTTCAAAATAGCATCATTGTTCTTCTGAACATGTCCGTTAATCTCAGCAGAGGACATATT
Source organism: uncultured bacterium (assembly GCA_902765215.1). GTDB lineage: Bacteria > Cyanobacteriota > Vampirovibrionia > Gastranaerophilales > Gastranaerophilaceae > UBA2883. The sequence goes on from CACWZA010000008.1 coordinate 53,500, forward strand.
CATCAAATCTTCATAATTCGCAGTTGCAGATAAAAAACTTACCATAACAAAACTATTTTATATTATTAAACCTCATTTTGTAAATACACTCAATAAACTAAAACTTTTAGTTTTGCAAATAAATGTAACCTGTTTGCATTAAACGACTTTTAATAGTAAAATATTATAAGATACTTGGGAGAGGTAGAAATGGATTTTTTTAGAAGACACCAAAGAGCAATAATTGCGCTAATTGCAGTAACATTTATTGCATGGACGGTAGGGTTAATGCTATTACCTGCAATGGTGGGATAATGAAGAAAATACTTGGGATAGTTTTATTATTTGTTGCAACTCTGTTTGTACTCGGGCAGGGCAGAACTTATGCTGCAAATAATAACAGCTTCATAAACAAGTATAAAAATGCCACCAAAGCAGTGAAACAACAGGCAATATTCGACCTTAGAAAAAAACAGGAAAACGCTCACAACAAAGCACACCAACTCAGAGTGCTAGAAAGAATGGAATCAGGTAAACTCTACAATAACCAGAGAAAACTTGAAACAACAAGAAATAACCTTGCTGTCACACAAAGAGATTACAACAACAAACTCAATCAACTTAACAATACAAAAGCAAAAAAAGTTATAGCAGAAGTAGAATATGTCAAAATTTATGACGGAATAAAACAGAGAATATGTCAGATTTACAAAACCCAAAGAAAAGGGTTTCTTGAATTATTGTTAACCTCTAGCGATGTCAACATGTTCTTTGACAGACTCCATTATGAAAGCATCATAATGAGTGAGGACTACAAGAGAATGAGAGCTGCCCGCCAAAAAGCGGAAGAAATTGCTATTCTTGAACAACAAATCGCACAGGAGCAGGCAAGCCTGGCTAAATCAAGACGACAACTGATGGCTCAGCAACGCGCTATTAAAAGCGATATTGCTTACAACCAGAAAATGATTAATAAGCTCCGTACAAACAGAGCATACTATGAACGCTCTGAAAACGAATTGGCAAGACAATCTGCAAGCTTGGAAGCAATGCTCGCTAACCGCAGTCCGTCTATGAGCTCTGACATTAAAGTTACAACAGGTTTTATAAGACCGTTAGGCGGTCAGATAACATCACCTTTCGGATACAGGGTGCACCCTATCTTCAAAACGAGAAAATTCCACTCGGGTATAGATATTGCTGCACCTATGAACACACCAATTAAAGCTGCAAACACCGGTAAAGTAATCATGGCAGGCTGGTACGGCGGATACGGGAAGGTTGTTATTATCGATCACGGGGTCATAAGAGGTCAGTCCATAACTACACTGTATGGACACATGAACTCAATATCTGTTTCACAGGGGCAAAGTGTGAAACAAGGACAAATTATTGGTAGGGTAGGAACTACAGGCTACAGTACAGGCCCGCACTGTCACTTTGAAGTGCGTGTTAAAGGTCAGCCTAGAAATCCATTGAATTATATTTAAAAGTTATAGGGTAAAAAATGAGAAAAATATTATTAAGTACAATTTTATTTACATTTATGTTTACAAGCAGTAGTGCCTTTAGTGCTCCTCGGCCGGAAGATTTTACGGGTGAGAGCTACTTTAGAGCGCCGTTAGATGAGGTTGAAACTCCGCAGGTCAAAAAAGATGACTCTGACAGCGGAACAATCCCTCCATTAAAACTTTTGAGAATAAAAACGCACAACTATTTTGCCACAGCTAACGAAAGAAACGAAGCAAGAGCAAAACGAAAAGCAATAAAACAGGCACTTAAAGCATATAAGAAAAACCAGATTTTAGATGATGCTAAACTTATTGATGTTCCTTCTGATGCAGATATTGAGCACTTGGAAACAGCTGGAGTAGAAGAATCAAAATCACCTCAAAGAGTAATCATTACCTGCGACGACATGGACTATTCTACCGAAACATCAATTTTGAACGGGAACGGCAACGTTAAAGTATACTTCGTTCAGGAAGATACAACTTTAACTACAGACCACCTGATTTACGATAAAAGAAGTAACAGAATGAGTGCAATAGGAAATGTTGTAATCACCAAAAAAGGGATAGATGTTTACGGTGATTCTATTAATGTTGACCTTAACGAAGAAAACGCACTTATCGATCACCCTATGTCTAAGCTTGCTAAAATAAGTATTAAGGCAGAAAAAGGGTATGTATATCAAAATAAAGTAATACAGGAAAAAGGTTCAATCGAAGTTAACCAAAGTTTCCCTGTTTACCTTGAACCTCACGGAAGAGCACCTCGATTAGAAAAAATGCTTATTGGGATTGATGACAGATCATCAATCAATGACTTTATGGAAAATAATGCATACAGAATTAAAGTTTCAAGTATCATAATCAATTCTGATAAAAAACTTGAATCTTTAGAACTCAGAAAAGCGCAAATCTATAAAGGAAACAAAAAAGTTTTCACTATACCTTGGATAAAACTTTACACAAACAGAAATCACGATTTTGTTGATGGTGATTTCCCTGAACTCGGTTCAAGAAGAAACCTTGGTATGTATATCGGACCCGGCTGGGCAATAAAATTACCATTCGGATCTATATTAAAGGTAGCACCGATTGCGACTTATAAAAGTAAATTTGGTATTGGTGGTTTTGCAAGATTCCTGAGCGGAACAAACCAAACTGAATTAGCATACGGTACATCAAAAAGCAGATTTGTACTTAGAGGTCAACAAGCCCTGGATGACCACTTAAAACTTGAATATGCGGTATATGACCACATGGATAACTGGTTCCTCGGAAGCCGTATGCCTAAATATGGTGTAAACCTTATTTATGAAAGAGCATATAACCATAAAGATTTCATTATGAAAAACATGGATATGAAGTTTACACATAATGCCAGCTTCGGTTTGTTCAAAGATAACGACAAAGATAAATACTTCGACAAACTTAATAAATATGGTGAAGGCCGCAGTTCAATCAGAATGAGATATATGGCAGAAATTAACCAAAAAATATGGTCATACGAAAGTAAAAATGATTTGGTAAAAGTATGGTTAAGCATTGTCGGACAAGGTTCTGCAGCACTTTATGGTACAGGCGATACACAAATGATTGGTAGAATCGGTCCACGTCTTCACACTCAATACAAACGTTGGATGCAGGATGTCGGCTACTACCAAACTGCGTATGAAGACCACACACCTATGCCTGTATTCGATGCATACAGATACGGTCGTTCAAATGTATATATAAGAGAATATCTTAGAGTTTGTAAATATCTTACTTTGTCCTGGCTGGGTTCATTGACATTATCTGATGACAGATGGCACAAGAATATGTTCTCTGGCTGTACTTTCTTTGTAAGTATTGGACCTGATGACTTAAAACTCAATGTCGGCTATGACCTTGTAAGAGATAATGCATACGTAAACTTCTCTGTAGCACTTGACCCTAAGGGTTCAGTAATTGATTACGACAGATTGACTATTAAAAACCCTGAGAACTTCAAGCTTAACAAGAAAAACGCTTATTTTATAAATGATGAAAACAAACAACCGGAAAAAGAAAAGCAAGAAAAAGTTCTTAGAAATGCTATAGTAGAAGAAATCACAGATGTTGAGGATGATCTTGATGACAGTCTCTAATCTTAATGAACATGTAAAAGCAATTATTGAAGTCGGAAAGCGTATGGGGCAAAAAAACTATACCCCTGGCTATTCCGGAAACTTGTCCGTAAGATTAGGTAATAATGTTTTGATAACAACTTCAGGCTCATCAAACGGTTTTTTGACTGAAAACGATTTAGTGCTTATGGACTTTAATGCAAAACCGATAAATTCTGACAAAAAACCGTCAAGCGAAAAATTTCTGCATATAGAGTTTTACAAACAACGAAAAGATATTAATGCAGTTATCCACACTCATCCTGCTGCACTCACAGCATTTGCTTCTGCGGGGTTAGATTTGACAGAACCTGTTATGCCCGAAAATGTCTATTATTTCGGCGGAATTCCGCTTGCAGAATACGGGATGCCTTCATCTGATGATTTAGTCAAAAACACATCAAAATTCTTCAAAGACTATGATGCAATTCTTATGGCAAACCACGGTGTTATTATCGGAGGCAAAGACTTAGAAGATGCATACCAAAAGCTGGAAATTGCAGAAGAATATGCAAAATCAATAATCTATGCAAAAATTTTAGGCGGCACAAAAGTGCTCTCAAAAGAAGATGCAGATAAGGTTCTGTCTCTCAGAGGTTAATACGGTTCAACAGGAACTTCCGGCTCATACAAAATTTTTGATGCTATCTTTTTCAGGTAATCCATTGTGTTTGGGGCAGGGTCATTCGGTTGTCTGTGATCGATTGCATCTATTTGATTTGCCAAATCTAGGCCAATATCCTTCGGCCCATGAATAACAACCCTTTCAGGTCTGTTTTCAAAGAAACTTCCCGGAATAAATTTATAGGTAGAGTGTGAACTAAGAGAAACTTTTCCGACTTCACCAGAAACATTTAGATAAACATCGTCCGATGCAGGGCTTTCAGGATAACGTGGCCCTGTATATTTATAATAACGAAGTTGAGAATCTTTGCCCAGTTTCTCATTAGTCTTTACTATATCCAGTATTGTTTTTGAATTAAGCACAGACTTCAAAACCCTCTGATCCCACTTTTCAGGAACAGGGCTCATAATAACGGCCTTAAAATAAGGCTTGCCTGAGTTATTCTGACTAATACTAATGTTGTTGGATATACGCATAATAAACTACCTGTAAATTATATTTTACTATAAATATTAGTTTTTTTGCAAATTTGTAAAGTTTTATTCAGAAAAAATTTATGATAGAATATATCTGTCAGAAAACCAAGGGGAAACGAATTGAGAGGATATATAAAAAATTTATTTTTAATATTTTTCGCAATATTTATAATCGGAACAGAGGCATGTTTTGCAGAGCAGGCACTTACCCAAAAAGAACAGGATATTGTTAAAATATCATCATTAGCCGCAAAAGGGGATTTAATCGGATTAAATAACGCCTTTAATAAAGCCCTTGACGATAAAATGACAATATACGAAGTAAAAGAAGTACTCGTTCAATTGTGTGCGTATTGCGGTTTCCCAAGAAGCATCAATGCCCTGACCGTATTTATGAATGTTACTGATGAAAGAAGCTCAAACGGAAAATATGATGAATACGGAACAGAGCCTGTCGATATGCCACCAAACTCGAATAAATATGAAATCGGAAATGCTGTTCAGACAGAACTTGTAGGTGCACCTGTTACGGGGAGAATATATGAGTTTGAACCCGCAATTGACAAATATATAAAGGAGCACCTTTTTGCAGATATATTTGCAAGAGGGGTTTTAACCTATGAAGAAAGAGAAATAGCCACAATTGCAGCACTTGCTTCAGTACCGGAAGTTGAGCCTCAGTTAAATGCACATATCCAAATTGCTAAAAACATAGGAATACCACAAAATAAGATTGGTGAGATATTAAAACTCACAGGCTATAAAGATAAAGCGACAAAAGAAGCAGAAAAGAAACAATTTAAAAATATAATTTTTGATAAAGGTCAACCAAATAATGACTATGCATTAGTCTTTACAGGTCAGAGTTATCTGAACAGACTGAGTACAGACGGTGTTAATATAACAAATGTGACTTTTGAACCAAAGTGCAGAAACAACTGGCATATCCACCACAAAGGCGGACAAATATTACTTGTAACTCAGGGACGAGGTTACTATCAGGAATGGGGGCATCCAGCTGTCGAAGTAAAAGCAGGTGATGTAGTAAACATCCCTCCTGAAGTCAAACACTGGCATGGAGCTGCAAAAGACAGTTGGTTTGTTCATATTACAGTAGAAGTTCCCGCAAAAAACAGCAGTACAGAATGGCTTGAGCCTGTCAGCGACACAGAATATAACAAATTGCCATAATAATACTGCTAACTGCTATAATTTGTGAAAAAGAATATATTTACCACGATAAATCATATTTGTATTATAATTTAATTACTATGGGAAATATGATTAAAGTACAAAAAGGAACAAAAGATATTCTTCCTGAAGAGATGGCTTTATGGCACAAGATGGAAGAGAATGCAAAATTAATTTTTTCAAATGCGGGTTACGGCGAGATTAGAACCCCTATATTTGAAGCAACTGAATTATTCGCAAGAGGGGTTGGCGATACAACTGATATCGTAAACAAAGAAATGTATACCTTTGAAAAGAGCGAAAGAAGTCTAACACTAAGACCTGAAAACACAGCAGGTGTAGTTCGTTCTTTTATTGAAAACGGTATGCACAGACTCTCTGCACCTGTAAAACTGTGGTACAAAGGTCCTATGTTCAGATATGAAAGACCGCAGGCAGGCAGACAAAGACAATTCCATCAGGTTGGGGTGGAAATGTTCGGAATAAAAGATGCAACTGCGGATGCTGAAATTATTGAACTTGCAGAAGCATATCTTAAATCATTGGGGCTTAACGATTTAGAGGTTGAAATCAACTCTCTGGGTTGTCCTGAGTGTCGTGAGAACTTTAAAAACAAGTTAAAAGAAGTGCTAAAACCATACTTTAACGAACTTTGCGACGACTGTAAAACAAGATACGATAAAAACCCTTTAAGACTGTTAGACTGCAAGGTTGACTCCTGCAAGGAAATTTTTGAAAAACCTGAAGTAAAAGCAGTTATTCAGGGCGATTTTATATGTGAAGAATGTTCCGAACACTTTGAAGAACTAAAATCATACCTTGATACACTCGGAATAAAATATTCCGTTAACAAACTTCTCGTAAGAGGTTTAGACTACTATAACAGAACTGTTTTTGAGATTAAGTCTAACAATTTGGGCTCACAAAACGCCGTCTGCGGAGGCGGAAGATATGACAGCCTTGTCGGTAATCTCGGAGGACAGGATACTCCTGCTATCGGGTTTGCTATGGGTATGGAACGACTCTATTCACTTATGAAAAGTGAAGGAAACGAACAACTTGATGTATTTGTTGTTTCAACCGATAAAAAAGAGGCGCTTAAACTCGTAAAATATCTGCGTGATAACAATATAAAAACAGATTTTGATTTTAACGGTAAAAAATTCACAAAGCAAATGGAAAAAGCATCAAAAGTCGCTAAGACAGCAGTCATTCTCGGCGAAGATGAAATCCAAAACAATAAAGTATCAATAAAAAATCTTGCTACTTCAGAGCAAATAACCGTTAACAGAGATGAGTTATTAAATAACATATAAAAAAGAGGGTTAAAAACCCTCTTTTATTTTATATTCAATCATAACCTAACCCATTATGATTTTCATTACTGCATCAAGTTCCGCAGGGGCTTTTTTAACTTCTGAATTACCATATTTAATAGCATTATCAGGATCCTTCAGTCCGTTACCTGTTAAGATACAAACGATGTCCGAACCTTCTTTAACAAGACCTTCCCCGTTAGCCTGTATTAAGCCCGCAACAGATGCAGCACTTGCAGGTTCGCAGAAGATACCTTCGGTTGATGCAAGCAATTTATAAGCTTCAACTATCTTTTCATCAGATACACAGCCAATCTTACCGTTACTTTCATCACGAGCCGCAACAGCCTTATCCCAACTTGCAGGATTACCGATTCTTATTGCGGTTGCCAAAGTTTCAGGGTTAAGTATTCTTTCCCCTCTAACAATAGCAGCAGAGCCTTCTGCCTCGTACCCCATCATTTTTGGTAACGCAGAAATCTTACCAAGTTTATGCCATTCTGTATAACCTTTCCAGTAAGCAGTAATGTTACCTGCATTCCCAACAGGGATAAAATGATAATCAGGGGCTTTTCCAAGTGCATCAATAATCTCAAAAGCACCTGTTTTTTGACCTTCAATTCTGTAAGGGTTTACAGAGTTAACAAGTGTAATAGGTGATGTGTCAGCAATCTTTCTCACAAATTCCAACGCGACATCAAAATTGCCCTGAATAGCAATAATTTCTGCACCGTACATCATTGCCTGAGAAAGTTTACCGAGTGCAATATATCCGTCAGGAATAAGAACGAGTGTTCTCATACCTGCTTTAGCACCGTAAGCGGCAGCAGAAGCACTTGTATTACCTGTTGAAGCACAAATAATAGCCTCAGAACCGGATTCTTTAGCCTTTGTTACAGCCATTGTCATACCACGGTCTTTGAAACTCCCTGTCGGGTTACAACCGTCAAATTTTAAATACAAATTAGCATTTAAGCCAATCTTTTTAGCAAGATTATCTGCCTTTATTAAAGGAGTGTTTCCTTCGTTCAGGGTTACAACAGGAGTTGTATCAGTAACAGGTAAATACTCTCTGTATCTGTTAATCAAACCTTTATAATACATATTTTTATTTTCCATTTTTAACATTCCATTTTCCTTTTTATAAATTTATACTAAATTTCTACTCTAATCAAACTGTCAATCTTACATTCGGTAAGTTCGGATATTGCATCCTGTATGTCAGCCTCCTTACATACCTCGGTAATAATTGTAATATCTGCGGTATTATCCTCAGATAAACCTTTCTGAAGTATTGTTGATAAACTGATATTGCGTTTTGCACAAACATTACCAATCTTACCGATAACACCAATATTATTTGGTGCAGTTATTGATAAATAGTACTTATTATAAGTATCTGATATATTAATCATTTCAGCATTATGCTCATGATTACATCTCATCATAGGCAAAATATAGTCTGTATGCTTTAATTCAGCAACAATATTGATTATATCGCCCACAACAGAACTTGCTGTCGGGAACTCACCTGCCCCGGGACCTGTGAACGCAATTTCGCCCATAGGGAAGCCCTTTAGGTAAACAGAGTTTGTTACATAATCAACGTGTGCAAGTGATGAAGTATTCTTAACAAGCATCGGGTGAACTCTCACATCTGCTTTTCCGTTTTCATCAAGATTACCGAGCGCAATAAGTTTAATCTTATAACCAAGCTCGTTTGCCTTCTTCATATCCTCTGCACGAACTTTGGTTATCCCTTCTCTGTATACATTCTGAAGTTTAACTCTTGAGCCGAAAGCAATAGTAGAAAGAGTTGTAATTTTATACATAGCATCAAACCCTTCAACATCACCTGTCGGATCAGTTTCTGCATATCCTAATTCCTGTGCTTCTTTCAAAACATCATCATAAGAAGCACCGTCTATATCCATTTTGGTTAATATATAGTTTGTTGTACCGTTCAGAATACCTCTGATTTGAGAGATTTTATTCCCTGCCATAATGGTTTTCATAGGCATAATCAAAGGAATACCGCCTGCAATAGCAGCCTCATACAACACAACCTTGTTATATTTTTCAGCCAGATTAAACAACTCCTCACCCTTCTTTGCGAGTAATTCTTTATTGGCTGTAACAATATGTTTCCCGTTCTCTATTGCCTTTGAGATAATTTCCCACGCAGGACTAACACCGCCTATAACCTCAACTAATATATCAATATCAGGGTTGTTAACTATCTCAAACGGATCTGTCGTTAATAAAGAGGTATCAAAGTTCTCAATATCTCTCTTTTTATTTATGTTCTTAACTGCAATTTTTACAATCTCTATATCGTCAAAATTCTGCAAAGTCTTGTAAACACCTGTTCCTACCGTTCCAAGACCTATCATACCTATTTTACATTTTTTCATATCAAATAATACCTCTCTTTTATACAATAATCGTACTATAAATCAAGTTTAAATGTAAATACCGTAATTCAACTTTTCTTATTATAACTGTATTTTAGGGGGTATTTGTTAAGTTATGTAACAGAAATAAAACAAAATGCTAAAGTTTTTCAAAAGTGTGCCGTAATACAAAATACAGGAAGCGAATGCGAAAGCATTCAAGATAGGATTACGGATTATGGGTTTATCATCATCACAAGCTAGATTATTGAATTTGACTTCAAGAATGCACCAGATTGAATACAATGCTGCACGTATTGAAGCAATGAAATTACAAATGGCTAATGAATCAAGAAAGGTTTATAATGATTACCTTGAAGCTTTAGACAAAACTAAAGTTCAGGTTAAAACTCTTAATCCTGACGGTTCAGTTACCTACAAAGATGTTGCAGATTACGCAACATTTACAAAAGCAGGTTACTACCTTGTTTATGTAGATCAAAACGGAAGCTACAGTGACTTTGAAGATGGGGGGACTTATACTATCGGAGGTCAGGCAGTAAAATTAGATTCCCTGAACTCTGAA
>CACWZA010000009.1 GCA_902765215.1 uncultured bacterium
TAACGGAAAAGGAAGCCATGTAGGTTCATCACCATTGAATGCAATACAGGTAGCACCGGGATTAAAATTCATCTTTAACTTACCAAAAGGCTGGCAGCCGTATTTGGGAATAAATATGAGATGGAACATAATGGATAAGACACACTTCTCATTACCTGATGTATCAATACCTGAAATGAGTGTAGACCCTTATGTGGAATACGGAATCGGTGTACAGAGAAAATGGGGTGAACGCTTCACCGGCTTTGGTCAGGCAATGATAAGAAACGGCGGACGAAACGGTGTAATGTTATCGTTCGGGTTCAAGTGGGCATTAGGCAAATAGGGGTAAATATATAAAATACCCTTATCCAAAATATTTATTTACCGAGAGCGTTTGCTTTTTTAGCGGTTTTGTCTATGAGGTTATAAAAGATATCTGAAGTATCTGCTTCATCCATATAATCAACCCCGACTCTTGTACAACCGCCTTTTGTTGCAACGCTTGCGATTAAATCTTCCGCCGATTTATCGCTATTTAATAACATTTTCGCTGAACCGATTGCAGTCTGAATACTTAATGTCAGTGCTTTTTCATATTCCATACCCAGTTTTTCTCCGGCTCTTGCTATTTCGTTTATAACTTTATAATAAAAAGCAGGGCCTGAACCGGAAATAGCGGTAACAATATCCATTTGGTTTTCGGTTACCTCTATGGCTTTCCCTATAATAGATAGTAAATCAACTACATATTTAACATCATTTTTCCCAGCAGATTTTCCGCCGCATACTCCGCTCATACCTTCCAAAACTAAAGCAGGTGTGTTTGGCATTACTCTGACAACTCTCTTATCGTCACCAAGGACAGATTCGATAAATTTGGTAGTAACACCCGCACAGATTGAAACGATTAGTTTATCTGCCGTTACAGAGGCCTTAATTTCATTAAGTACCCCTTCTGCGTAGTTTGGGGTTGTCGCAATAAATACTATATCAGATGTTTTAACCAAAGTGTTGTTATCTGTTATTATATTTATCCCCAGTTCCTGAGATTTTTGTTTAGCTTTATCTTCAGAGGTTTCTGATGCTTGTATATCATTTGCTCCAAGGAATTTTGAGGAGATAACCCCTCCGATAATTGCGCTTGCCATTTTGCCGCAGCCTATAAATCCGATTTTTTTGTTCATAATATTTAACCTTTTATTGACTATTTAACTTGTTTTGTATAACATATACCAGTATAGCAGTAAAATAGCAAAAATAACATAATATAAGGAAATAGAAAAATGAAACGTACACTAGAAGGAACAAAAGCAAAAAGACAAAAAGTTAGCGGTTTCAGAGCTAGAATGTCTACTCCTGGCGGACAGGAAGTTATCAACAGACGTCGTGCAAAAGGCAGACATAAATTAGCTATTGAGGCAAAAAACAGAGCATAATTTTTTGAAACTAAATTTAAAAAAGCCGACATTATGTGTCGGCTTTTTTAGTTTTATAAATCTCTGTGTTGGGAGAAAACACAATTTTCTGTTTCAGGATCAAAGCGGAAGAGCTGTTTTATATACTCAAGTCCGTCCTGAACCCTTTTTACCATATTTGACCAGCCGTCAATGATGACTGCATCTTTTCCCCAAGTGTGAGGGTTTGCTATATCTGCATCTTCTTTCATTCCGATAACCGTGAAAGCGTGGTTTTTTGCCGTATCAAATCCGTTTTTCTGTTCAAAATTTAATCTTACATTCTGCGACGGAATGCCCGCTTTTTCCAGTTTGTCGTGTACAAGAAAAGCACATTCCTGACAGTTTGCAACTTTTGTATATTTTACTGCCTGTTTCAGATAATCTAATTTTTTCGGAGTGGCATTATAGGCATTTCTTATCTGAAACATAACAAGCCCTGACAGTTGGGATTGACCTCTTAAAAGGGGCAGAAGGCTTTCATATTTGCTGTCGTCTTTGTGCCTGTCTATAATAACATTATATTTTGTATTTGATTTCAGATACGGAAATTCACCCTTAAACTCTTTAAGGATTTTTTCGCCTTTATATAAATTTTGTGTAAGTATTCTTCTGTTAGATATGTTGGCTGTCATATTATATCTAACGGCTGTAAATAATAAATTTGCCTATAATTTAAAAATTAATAACCAATAACCCATGCTTTTGGTTTAGTTGTTTTTTCAGGCAAATTCTTTTTAACATTTGTATTAGTTTTAATTTCTGTTGCTTCAATAACCTGTTCCGGTCTGTGTAAGAGGTTATTCTTTTGCATGGTTATGTCCACATTATTGAAAGATTTGAGTTTATCTAATCTGTTCTGGAGCTCTGCATTTTCAACATTAAGCATAGTTGTGTCGCGGCCGCATTTGTTAAGCTTGATTTCGCTTGATACAACGAAATAATAACTGATTGCGGAGGTGAGGATTGCCCATATTAGCAGGCAGCATAGTGTTGTGTTAACTTTTTTTATTGCCATGGCTTTAACCGAATTTGATTTAGGAAAGTACAGAACCTGATTTCTCTGACTGTCGCGAACAGCATCGTGAACATAGCCCATATTGCGTTCAGGGCGAAGTCTGTTGCTGGTTTGGTTTATAGTTCTGTTATTGTTCAAAATACTAACCTATTTCTTTATAAATTTCACTACTCTTAATTTTGCACTTCTTGAAGGCGGATTAATTTTCAATTCTTCTTCTGAGGCAGTTATTGGTTTTCGGTTGACCAGCTCTATTCTTGGAGGTTCGCAATGACATATCATATCGTTGCATCTGCATTTTTGAGCTTCAAATTTAAATAACTTTTTTACAATCCTATCTTCAAGAGAATGAAAACTAATTACAGATATTATAGCACCATAATCTAATAATTCCAACACATCAGTTAAAACATTTTTTACATTTTTTAACTCACCGTTAACTTCTATTCTTACAGCCTGAAAAACCCTTGTCGCAGGATGAATAGCAGACTTTATGTGAGGTGTTGAATTGACTATGAGTTCTGCAAGTTCCGTTGTTGTTTTGATTGGTTTTTGGTTACGATTGTTTACAATAGCTTTTGCTATCCTCTTAGAAAACCGTTCTTCCCCGTATTCGCTGAAGATTTTTACAAGTTCGTCTTCTTTGTAACCGTTGATTACATCGTATGCAGAAAAATCTGCAGACATATCAAATCTCATATCGAGAGGGGCTTCTTTTGAAAACGAAAAACCTCTCTCCTGTTTGGTCAATTGGTGATAAGATGCACCCAAATCAAGCAGCACACCGCCCGTAATTTTTTCAACCCCGTATTTTTTCAGCGCTGATTTTATGTTTACATAGGAATCTTTTATTATAGTTAGATTTTTGTAATCTTTTAATCTTTCCGTTGCATATTTAATAGCATCATCATCAATATCAAATGCAAAAAGTTTGCCGTCAGGTGAAATTCTTTGCAGAATGAGTTCACTGTGACCGCCACCGCCGAGGGTACAATCAACATATATTTTGCCGTTCTGACATTCAAGTGCATCAACGGCTTCGTTTTTCATTACAGTAAAGTGATTGAATTCGTTTGCCATAATATATTCATAAAATAAAAAAAGTTATTAGTGAAGTGGATAACATAATCAGAAAATATGTGTTAAGTAAAAACACAGTTATTGCGGATATTCTATTTTGTAAACTTTTGTAACAAAACTTTTTTAAAAATTAAAGAAAATGGCCGAAAGTGCCGTCATGCATGCAAAAGGGAATAATTGTAAGGAGACCGCATTATGGGTATGTCAGCGTCACAGGCTCGTTTACTATCACTAACGGCAAGAATGCACGACTTAGAATTTCAGGCACAAGGGCTTCAGTATTCTAAGCTTGATTTAGTAAACTCTAAAAATGATGTTTATGAGGAGTATCTTGATACTCTTGATTCCACAAAATACCAAATGGCCTTCCTTACTACGGACGGCAAAGAGTTCCGTGATATCACATATACAAATATGATATCATCGCAAATTGACGGTGTACATTCTATGTATACAGTTGTGAACGCAAATACAGGTCAGGTCTTCCTGCCGGAACAAATTGCGTCAAAATTAGGCCCTGATCCTCATAATAAAGATGAGCTCAGAGAAGGTTTAGATCCTAATGTTGATGACGGTTCAGGATTAACTCACGAAGAAAAACTCGAAGCATATTTGTTAAGAGTTGCAACCCAGAGATTGTATCCTGAAGGGGTAGACAGCAAGGGTGAACCTATTTCTGATTATATTCAGACAATGAAGAATGAAGGCAAATATAGTTTCTGGAAGGCACAGTTCTATAACGAATTGCCTGAGGAAGGGGACTTCCTGTTAGTTGTTGCGAAGAATTATCTGTATTCTTCAAGAATAGATTTAGAATCTGATTCAGACTACATAAACGAAATGCGATCAGACGGCAACTATGATTATTGGAAAGCGGTATATCATCAGATTGCAGGTTATGTAGATGATGACGGAAAAATTTATACAGGCCGCGGTTTCTGTCCTATAAGCAGAGAAAATGCTCTCGACAGAGGCTGGCTCGAAGAAACTTTGAACAGCGGCGATGCTCAATTGTTCAAACTGACAAAATCAAATTCTCTCTTCCAGGGTGATAAGATTAATATTTTTGCTGAAACAAGTCTTGCAACAGATACCGAATTGGCAGAAGTTCAAAATGATGAATTAATCAGACTTGCAGAAGTTAAATATGAAAAAGCAATTCAGGATATTGACGAAAAAGAAACTAAATTAGATTTACGATTAAGCAGAATCGATGCACAACATAGTGCCTTGAAAACAGAATATGATGCAGTTAAACAAATTGTAAGTAAGAGTATTGACAGATCGTTCAAGACCTTCAATGCATAGGGGTAAATATATAATTTACTCTTGCGGATAAGTTATAAGTACTAAAAAAGAGGATAGTTATTATAAACTATCCTCTTTAAATTTAATTATTTATATTATGAATTTAAACTGTATGCTCCGACAAGTGCATTTTGTGCCTGCCCTGACAGTTCATCAAAATGGTTAAATGCTTCAAATGCATTATCGTAACCACCTGTGTTATAAGTTCCGTTATTTAACCAGCCTGCAACCTGACCCGCGATTGTTATCAAATAATTTGATAAATCTGGGATTGGATTGTAGTTATCGTAGTTAGTCCCTTCCCCATAATATATAGTTTCAATCCTTCCGTTTCCATAGAAGTCTGTGTTAATAAATTCTTGAGCCGTACCGGTACTAAAATCATATTTGAAGAAACTATCCATAGTTATAATACCTGTTGCATCACCTGTTATTACATTTTTAAAGTTATCAGTATTTTTTAAAATATACAACCCGTCATTCATTGTTGTCTGTTTGTCTATATCGACATCAAAGAAGAAATGCAGATTTGATGGACTTGCTGTATTTACATACAATTCATCTCGTTCACTTACAACATTTTTATTTGTTATAGAGCCTATAACTTTTTCTAATGCGTTAATGTTATCTTTAATTGTAAGGTTTGTATTATCAGAAAAATCTTGGACATAATAATGTGTATCTCTTTCTTCAGAAACATATCTGTCCTTACCCCCGGTGTATGTGATTGAGTCATAAACAGTAGCATCTTGGTAATTAAGGTTATATTTATCTTCTGTTTCAACCATTGTTACAACATCATTATTTGCACTTGTTGTAATTGTTGCGCCCTTATCCCTTAATGAGAATAAGATATTGTTTTTATTGCTTGCTGCTTTTACTGTTGCAGCTTTTGATGCACTTACTTTATATTCATTGCCTTCTTCATCTGCATCAAAAATAGTAAGTGATTTGGCCGTGTTTTTCTTGTAGTTATAGAAACTCTCAAAATCAATAGCATCTTTCACATTATCCTTATCAGGCGAGTATGCTATGCCTAAGTCATATTGATTGGAGTTATTTTCATTTTTGCTAAAGAAGAAGTACATATCCGATACTTTAGCCCCATAAGAATATGGATCAGGATCTTCATATTTTTCGTCTATGAATTTTAAAGTAGTTGTTCCGCCTTCTGATGAAACCGTATCAATACCGTGTTCTTTCCCTTCAAAATAGACAGTATCATTTCCTTTACCTGTTTCTATTCTGTCGTTACCACTTCCGCCGTAAATGGTATCGTTACCGCTGCCACCGTGGATGGTGTCATCATCACCCCAACCATAAATGGTGTCATTTCCTGCATCTCCGAAGAGTCTGTCGTTTTCCCAACCGCCAAGAAGAAAATCGTTACCTTTACCGCCATATACAGCGTTTCTTCCGTCACCTGCATAGATTTTGTCGTTGCCGTCACCACCGTAGATAAGGTCAATGTCATCACCACCTATAATGATGTCATTCCCTGCATCGCCATATAATCTGTTCATACCCTCCTGATATTTTTCAGAAGTCCCGATAGTAGTAGGTATTTCAAATTTAAACAGTGCTGAATTTAAAACTTTTACAGTTTGCTCAGAGATATTGTTCCCGATAATTACATCGTTACCTGCACCACCTCTGATTTCATCATCACCTGCATTTCCGTAAAGAATATCTTTACCTGCCATACCTTTTATCACATTATCGCCGCTGTTACCCCAGATATTATTATCCTGTTTATCACCTGTTGCATTAAAGTTAAACATTTCATTTTTTACAGGTTTTGTTGTTAGAGTCACAACGATTCCGTTTGGTTGTTTCCCTATATATTCTCTCAATTCAGGATCAAAATTTCTTAAATTTTCACTATAAGCATTTGCTAAATAAGTTTCTTCATCATCATAATTCCAGTATTCTTCTTTATCCGCTTCTAACATACCGTGTTTTTCGTACAAGGTTACTGCTTTAAATTCGTCAATTGAGATATATCTTGACATCCAACCGCCTGAATCGTGGATATAGAATCCGACAGGAGTGTTTATATATTTACCTTCATTGTCTTGTTCTGTTGGATCCACTCCGTTGGCATAAACAACACCTGTTATGGCAATAGCGTGGGTAATACCTTCTTTGCCTTCTTCTTTTGCCATTTTTGCAGTTTCTTGCCATAATGCTGATGCATAAACCCCTACAATAGCACCGTAACCCTGACTGATTTTGTAGCCCAACTCGTTAAGGTCGCTGAATTGAGTGCCGTCACATTTTCTTGTCATAAAGTATGCTTCGGAATCTATATCAAATTGTCTTAAAATATCTTTATAATCATCAAGTTTCGTTCCGCCGTCAGGCTCGTCTAACTTTCCGATAACACCTGCATCATCGACCAACCCCAAATTCCATACTGTTTTTAAGAAATTTTTCTCCATACTCTTTTGATCGGACAGGTTTTCTTTCATTTTTATTTTACCTGCCATTGCAAGAGTGTTAAGGGTAGATTCTACCCCGCAGTTGTTATAGTGTTGTCTGTTATTAAGAACCACCTGAAAAGGTGCTCCGTATATGTCATAAGTACCCAATGCATTTATATTAGTTGTCGGAACCTTTACATCGTAACCTAAATCTTTCAGGGTACGGTTGTCTGCAGCATGGTCTTTTATCTTTTGGCCTGATACTACCATTCCGTCATCCGCGCCCATGAGTCTTATATCTTTAAACTCTTTTGTTGCCGTATAATTTGACAGGGTAGATATCATATGTCCTGTTGTATCTTTGTTTGAATTAAAATACGGTATTGCGTATTTTTTATCTCTTGTTGTCTTTTGTGGTTTCGTTTTCGCCATTAGTTTATTTCCTCCATAAATTAAATAGTACTCGCTTTTTTATATTTTATTATTTTTTGAAAATGTGGGCAATTTGTTAATGAAAATTAAATGTAAACGATTGTAAATATCCAAAAAATATAATCAATTCTTTCCGAAAAAAAAACTTTATCATGTCACGGGGAATTATTTAGTTTGGGGATATTATTATGCCGGGGAATGTAAGCGGATTAAATTTGTATAATGCTGATGCTTTTAAAGCTTTTGGTGAACAGGTTATACAGGATAGTAAAAAAATTTTAAATAAACATGTACAACAGGGTGCTCCTGCTGACAGCAGTGATGCTGCTGATACGACAGCTTCGGTACAGGCCGAAACCGTTCCTGTTGTTCCGGAAATTGTTGAGGATGAAAATACAGGGCTTGATGTTACCAGTTTATCAAACAGAGCAGGTTCTGCTCAGAACTCAGCATTAAGCAATATATATGATAATATGCAGGGTATGAGAGCAGGTCTGAACGGTGATCAGTCCGATTCTTCAGAACTTGGCGATGTTACTAAATATTTGACTGATGAAGAAAATAATAATACTAATGAAAAAATGATGAATCTTCACGGGCAAAATCAAAAATTGTATGGTGATAAATATTATCACGGAAGTGCTACTTCCGATAACAGTTTTGAATGGGAAATAAATGATGGTACAAAAGGAATATACACAAATAACAGTGTAGATTTAATGTACGGTACAAAAAAATCTGCAACTTATTTAAATGCTTCTTTTGAATTAGGAAAAGAATTTGTTCCTGAAATGGAAATTCCTACCGTACCGGAATCTTCTGATGACGAAGATATTAAGGATTTGACTGAAAAAGCAAAACGCAGAGCAGGTACAAGAGATGTTGATGGTTCAGATTACCCTGATCCTGAAATACCGACTACACCTCAAAAAACGGAAGCTTCTATTCAGAATGTGAGAAATATAGATGCAGCTCTGCTTCATAACAGAATAGTAAATGTCGGTAAACAAGAATATGTTGTCGGTGCAGGTGTTGACTGGCACAGTCATGACAATGGTGATACAAGACAATTAACCTTCAGAGGCGGAGTCGGACACGCTGAGTCAGGATTTGGTGTTACTTTCGATACAACAAGTTATAATGTGGTTGGGCTGGATGAAAAGCGTCACACTATGCGCGATACAAAAGTCAAGGTAGTTGTTTTGGATAACGAAATAGATGAACATCCGCAGGCAGAAGCACAGGAAAGCGGTATTACTGACATATCTGAATTACCTATTGTTCAAACCAGAAATGATGTTGGGGTTGAATTCGTTTGTGATGACGGTCGTTTAGGCGGTGATTTATCTTATGTTATCAGTGATGTTGCTTCTCTGAAAAACGGTATATATAACCGTTCTCAAATTTATATTAAGGGCGGATATCTTAACGAAACTCAAGAAGCAGATGAACCGGATAAACATAAAATTAAACTCGGTGCTGAATGGAACTATCAACATGTGGAATCAGACAGAGTACAATTCAATTCAAGTCTGAGTGCGGCTTACTACAATACTGTCCAGTCAGGAAGTTCTCCAAATTATCTTATGGGTATTAAAGGCAGTGCAAATGCAACAATAGGCCCTAGTCAGATTTCTTTTACAGGTTCAATGGTTAAAACAAATAATACTGATTTCTCTCAACTCTCTTTGAATTACAGGTATGCTAAAAAGAACTGGGAATTCGGTGCTGATGCCGGCTATTGTAACTCAAATGTATATGCAGACGGTCAAAAATCAAATACAAAATATTTTAACGCAAATGTCAATGTGGCATATAAATTCTAAATTTTAAACATAAAACAAAAAAGGTTCGGTTTATTAAACCGAACCCTTTTTTATTTATTAAAGTTTCTATTTCAAAACATATTTAATCATTGCTCTGACACCTGCACCTGTTGAACCTTTAATAAATTCACCCTGTGCTTTGTCAAAGTATGCAACACCTGCAATATCAATGTGTGCCCATTTTGTATTTTCAACAAATTCTTTTAAGAAAAGACCTGCAGTTGATGCCCCGCCCCAACGGGAGCCGGTGTTTTGCATATCTGCTACATTACTTTTTAAGCTTTCTTTGTATTCTTCATACATAGGTAATTCCCAGTATCTTTCGCCGCATTCTTTTGCAGTTTCAATAATAGACTTAACAAGTCCGTCATCGTTCCCTACAATACCTGCTGCCTGATTACCGAGCGCAACCATACAAGCACCTGTCAAAGTCGCAAGGTCAATAATTTCATCAACTCCGAGTTCGTCTGCATAGCATAGTGCATCTGCAAGAGTCAGTCTGCCTTCTGCATCCGTGTTATCAACTTCAATAGTTTTGCCGTTTTTAGCCGTAAGAATATCCCCGGGTTTGTATGCAGAGCATCCCGGCATGTTTTCGCACGCTGCTATGATACCGTGAACTTCTACATCAGGTGCGATTTCTTTTATTGCACTCATTACCCCGATAACGCATGCTGCGCCTGACATATCGTCTTTCATAGTTAACATTGATGCTGCAGGTTTAATATCTAACCCGCCGCTATCGAAACAAATACCTTTACCGATAATGGCAATTTTCTTTCTCGGGTTAGGGGTTGAATATTTCATGTGGATAAATTTAGGCGGTTCAGCACTTCCGCGGCCTACCGCTAAATATGCGCCCATTCCCATTTTTTCGCAGTCTTTTTTATCATAAATTTTTGTATCCAGTTTTAAATCTTTTGCGATTTCTGCCAGTTTAGTCGGGGTTGCATATTGTGCAGGTTCGTTTGCCAAATCTCTTGAAACCTTCATTGCTTTTGTGATTTTTTCGGCAAATCTTATTGCTCCTTCGTCAGCATTTACATATACTGTTTCTACATGTTTATCTTTTTTTGTTTTGTATTTGTCAAAAGTATAATCAGCAATACCTACACCATAGGTAAACTGTTCTGCCCAGTTAAAATCAAGCCCTGTGTATTCAAAAGTGACTGTTTTTGCTTCCATCTGGATGGCTTTTTTAATCACTTTTCCTGTTGCCTGTCTTAATTTATCAGGAGTAAATTCGTCTTTTTTACCAAAACCGATAACTAAAATTTTTCTTGCTTTTTGTTGACCGTAAGTTGGTAAAAGATAAGTTTCTCCAAATTTACCTTCAAATTTGTCTTCTTCTATTGCGTACTTGTTTGCGAGCTCCTGCGTTGTTTTTTCGCCTTCAAAAAGGTTAACCGCAAGGATATCACATTCTTGATTTTGTAAATCAGAAATAATTTTAATTTCCATATTTATTTCTCCTTATCTCTTTCGGACTTTTCATACAAATTATAAGCCAATTAAATAAAATTTGCACTATACAAGTATATGATATTCTTGGAAATTACAAATTATATTTGCCTCTCATTGTTTGGATAAAGTTTCTGACTGAACGGTCATAAGTCCTTTCTCCCGCAGCGGTGAAGAAACATCCCGGAATTTCGTCATTCTCTCTGTGATGTCTGACACAATCGCAGCATACCCCTCTGTTTCCGCAGGAGGTATAGGTGCAGCTGCACCCTATTTTATTTTCTTCTCTTTTACATTCCATTCTTATTTTCCTTTCTAATCTTTGACTTATGATTTATTTATTCATTTACCCCTTTACCCCTACCTCTTTGCGTATATGCAGCCGCAGTAGTTCTGGCGGTAGAGGTTTAATTCTTTTGATATTTTATTCGTTTTTAAGAATCCGTCTTTTTTCTTAAAATCTATTCCTAAAAATTTGAGTCCGTATTCTTTCCCGACAGTTTCCCCAACCATACAAAGGTTTTTAAAATTCTTATGCGGACTGATAATCATTGAGGTTGTAAATAAATTAATCCCTAATTCTTTTGCTTTTTCGGCAGTTTCTTTCAGCCTTAGTTCAAAACATTTTATACATCTTGCTCCGCCCTCAGGTTCGTTTTCCAGTCCTTTTACATAATCAAGAAAGATCTGTGGGGTATAAGGTTCAACGATAAGTTCAACCCCGAAATGTTTACACAATGTTTTTTCTGCCTCTAATCTTTTTTTATATTCTTCTTCTGTATCAAAGTTGTTGTTGCAAAAATAAACAGTAACATCATAGCCCATCTCTTTTAATAAAGTTATGGGATATCCCGAACATATTGCACAGCAGGCATGTAGTAAAAGTTTCTTGTTTTCCATTATTTAGTATTTCTTTTTACAATATCTTTTAACTCGAAATATGCTTTTGCACCGAAGTATCGGTTATTATTAATTATAATATTTGGCGTTCCGTCAAGCCCCAGAGCAATTGCCTCATCTATTTCTTTTCTTATTCTATCATGAGTTTTTTGTGATTTTATATCTTGTTTAAATTTATCAATATCAAGATTTAATTCTTTTGCAAGTTTTATTCCTTCTTCATCATTTTCAGGGTGTCTTTCATAAAGCAGATTTGCCATTCCCCAATAGTTCCCCTGATTTTCGGCAGCGATTGAATATCTTGCCATTCTGCAGGCTCCGTTGTGCATTTGGTGTTCAAGATATTTGTTGCACTCGGTATCGAGCGGGAAATTGTGATGTATGATTAAAATGTTTTTATTTTCTCTTACAAGTTTGTGGAGCATAATGTTATACGAGTAACAAATCGGACATACAAAATCCGAGTATAAATTTATCTTAATTTTTCCGTCGGGATTTCCTAAAATATTTCCGTTAATTTTATACGGATTTTTCTTCATCAGCATATAATGTTTAATTGACTGTTTTCTTGATGCGAACGGCATTTCCAGAGTTGTGTAACTCAAAAATAATCCGCCAAGAATTATTGCAATAATAAACGGAATTTTTGCTTCTTTTACCCCTGAAATAAAATCAAAAAAACTGTCTTTAAAACTTTTTATTAATCCGCCGTTTTTAAAATCGGTTGCAGTAATTCCTATCCCTAAATTTATAAAATAAGTTACAAAACAAAGGACACAAATTTTATGCAGTTGAAATATGCTTATTATTGCTAAAATTATTGAAATAAAAAAGGAAATTATACCCAGCGCAGATATGTATGAACAGGGGTTTTTGAATACTTTTAAAAACCAAAAAATTTCGTAATTTTTTATCTTAATTTTTGATAATTTTTCAACATTTAACAGCATTAAAATAAAGAAGTATAAAAAGAATCCCCAGTAGGTCAGAGGTACTCCCAAAAATACCGCCTTTGAGGTTTGGGCAACTCCGTCGCAATCGACAAAACTGTTCATACTGCAAAAACTCGGTTCTGCATAAGGATTGTAATTTGACTGGTAGTATACTATTGCAAGTTCGATGCAGCAGAGTATTCCTAATATTGTCAGTGCGTTTAAAATTTGTTTTTTACTCAAAGCAGTTTCCTCTTATATAAATAAGGGTAATACTAATATTGGTTAAAATCAATCGGAATTTTAAAACAAAATGTTGTGCTGTTTTCATCCCCTGAATTAACCGTAATATTTCCTTTGTGCGCTACTATTATATTTTTACAAAGGGCAAGTCCTATCCCGAGCCCGATTTCTCTTTTGCTTTTATTTTTTGATACCTGCGTAAAAATCTCAAAAACTTTTTCCCTGTCATCTTCCTGTATCCCTTCTCCGTAATCGGTTATTTCAAAACAAAAATTGTTATCTTCAAGATAGGTTATTATTTCGATGGGCGAATTATCGCTGTTGTATTTTATTGCGTTCGTTATAAGATTATAAATTACCTGTTTGAATCTTGTATAATCTGCGCATATTGTTGAATCTATCAGGGTAAAATTTATCATTTGCGAATTAAATTCTGATATTATTTCTGTTATTGTATCTTTCGTATTAAATATGCTGTAAGATAGCTCTATATTTCTATCTTGTAAATTCGAAACGTCAATCATATTCTGAATGAGCGCCAACATAAAATGCGAACTTTTTAAGATATTTCCCATATAATTTCTGAGCTTAATATCCTCTGTTTTGTATTTGAAAAGTTCCCCAAACCCAATTATTGAATTTAGCGGAGTTTTTATTTCGTGAGCAAGTTTTGTTATGAGAATTTTTACTGTATCCCAAATCTCTTTTTTCTCATTTTTGAGCAGGTTATTTTCAGACTGTAACTCTTTTACTTTTTCAGCCAGCTCTTTTTTAGATAGTGTGTTTAATTCCATTGTATGATAATAACTTAAGCATACTTAAATTTTTATTGGCCATAAGGCTATAAATTTATTCAAAGTTATTTCGTATTTGTTTTGCTGCTTCAATTCCGAGGGTAACTCCGCCTGCGGCAACCCCTGCCAGTGCCGCATAAGTTCCCCATGCTTTTGTGTAATTTTTCATCAGATTTTTCATAATATTGCGGTCTAAATGTTTGCCCGCCTTCATCAGCCCTCTGACGCTTGCAAGTCCTTCTTCTGTAAGCATAGGAAGGTAACCTGTAAATGTTATTGCTCCTGCGTGGTTTGATATAAAATCGAGTGTCTTTTCTGTCATACTTTTTTCAGTTTGCGGTTTTTTGTCGTCAACTTTGTGAAAAAGTCCTACGGCTAATGCAACAGGTACGAAAACAGAAACTCCGTGAGGGGTTATAACTCTCAGTTTTTGCAATCCTTTTGTAAACGCATTTCCGTTTTTGTTCATTGCGTGACCGAGTTCGTGATAAACCGTTGAAAACAGATTTTTAGAGTTTACGACTACTTCATTTACATCTGTAAAGAAGGCTGCGTTTGATCCGTGCTTAAAGGTTTCATAATAGTTTTCCCGCAACCTTTTCCCGTAAGAATTATTGAACTTCGCCGTTTTTGCAATAATTTCTTTAAGGTGAGATAAACTTTCTTTTGTATCGTCTATATAATTTATTTTTACACCCTTGTTTTTTAATCCTGTTTCTTCCAGTATTTTGCCCGCAATCTCTTTTGTATGTTCAAGTGTATCGGCTTCCGGTATAAATTCAATCATTGATTTTGCCGCATCTTTAGCCTCTCTTGGCGTGATTTTATGGAGTTCGTCAAATAAACAGTATGCAGGAGCGGCGAGCCCTATGCCTAATCCGACGGCATTTGCTGTTCCGCGTCTTATCATACTCGGTTTTGATTCAGGTTTCTGATTGATTTCCCGAATATAAGGCTGAGTTTTTTGGACAGAATATGAATGCACATTCTGCCTGAACTGCCGAAGGTTTTCACCTACATCTGTTACACTCGAAACCATACACGTCCTTTATTGCAATAACATACTTGTTTAAAGGATTGGAACAGTATATTTTGCTACTTTGTGAAGAAAGTTTTACACTCTTTATAATTTTGAAAAAGCCGGTTTTATACCTGCATTTCTTTTTCAAAACCGAATAAAGAACTAACAGACTCATCATCGTGTATACGGGAGATTGCCTGTGCTAAAAGCGGTGCAACCGAAAGCTGAGTTACATTAGAAGGTAAATCTTCTTTATTCCAAGGGATAGTATTTGTAACTATACATTCTTCAATTGGAGCATTTTGTATTCTTTCTTTTGCAGGGCCTGAAAATACTGCGTGAGTTGCAGCAACATAAATTGCTTTTGCACCGTGGTTTTTGAGCAGTTTTGCAGCCTCTGTAATTGTTCCGGCAGTATCAATTATGTCGTCAAACATCAGACAAACTTTGCCTTCAACATCACCAATTATGTGAGCGGCAATAGCTTCGTTATGTTTATCACGTCTTTTATCAATAATTGCCATAGGGCATCCAAGATGTTTTGCAAAAACTCTTGTTCTTTTTACCCCGCCTGTGTCAGGGCTGACAGCCACCATATTATCGATAGATATATTTAAATTTTTAATATAGTCGGTAATGATAGGTGTTGCATAAATGTGGTCAACAAGAATGTTGAAAAATCCCTGAACCTGACCTGTGTGCAAGTCCATAGCGAGAACTCTGTCTGTACCTGCTGTTGTTAACAGGTCAGCAACTAACTTTGCGGTAATAGCTTCTCTGCCTGATGTTTTTCTGTCTTGTCTTGCATAACCATAGTAAGGAATTACGGTTGTAATTGTTTTTGCACTTGCTCTTTTGAAGGCATCAATTATGATAAGTAATTCCATCAAATTTTCGTTTACGGGGTTGCATAAAGGCTGGATAATGAAGACGTCATCCCCTCTGACACTTTCTTTTACCTGAACATAGATTTCTCCGTCTGCAAAGTTCTTAACAACCATTGGTCCTACAGTCGTTCCAAGATGGTCTGCTATTTCCTGAGCGAGTTTGGGGTTTGATCTGCCTGCAAACAGTTTAATATCGTGAGTTGGATTAACCGCTCTTTCCAACGATGGATACGTCATTTCAAGTACCATTTTTATCCCTTTCATTTCCGCCAAATATAAATCGATTTACAGGTAATATTGTAATACCAAAGTAACCTGTGTGTCATGGGTTTATAACAAAATGTTAAGGGATAAATGTAAATTTATTATACAAAAAATCGCATATTTTTATTCCCCATGCGGGCAAAATTATTTTTTAGGGTTTTTATTTAGAGCATGGACTCAATAAATTTTACTGCGAATCGTATTAAAAGTGTTAATATACCAAAAAAATTTTATAAAAGGTACATTCCTTCAAGTGTATCGCTTGTTGAAATGGATGTATTGAACAAAAACGATATAAATACAATTTACCAAACTACTCAAAAATGGGATTCTACATTTACTGTGTTTACCTATGATGATATGAGAAAAGTTTTAGATAAAAAACAGTTGATTCCATATCTGCATGTTTATGCGCTGACTACCCAAAAGTCAGGTTTTGACAAACTTAAAACAAAGAATATACTTGGTGTTGCTGAGGTAGTTGAAAATTATAATGACGGAAATAAAGTCGAGGTATTACAGACAAAACCTTTATATATAAAAAGCAGTGAAAATAAAAAACCGAAGTTCAAACATATAGGGAAAGCTTTGATATCGTATGTAAAAGAAAAATTTTCCAATAAGCCGTTATACCTTAATCCGGCGAGGTCTGCGGTTCAGTTTTATGAAAAGCAGGGCTTTAAAAATATGCCGGAAAAAAATAATGTCTTCTGGATTCCCCCTAAAAGTTGAAACTATTTTAATTTTAGTGTAATTTAAGATTATGCTAAAAAGTATTTCTATAACAAATTATATTTTGATAGACAATTGGGTGGTTGATTTCGACTTCGGTTTGAATGTTATAACAGGTGAAACCGGTGCGGGTAAGAGTATTTTGATTTCTGCCGTTGATGCTGTTTTGGGCGGTAAATGTTCAAAAGAAGTTATTAAAACTGGCACCGATAAAGCAGTTCTTGAGCTTACAATTTTGTCAGAAAATCAAGATGTTTTTAGCGTGCTGAAAGAAAACGAAATTGAAACAGAAAAAGAATTTGTTATAACAAGAGAAATAACTCCGACAACTTCAAAATACAGAATAGACGGTATTTTGGTTAATCAAAATGTAATTAAGGATATCCGAAATCACCTTCTGGATGTTCATTCTCAGCATCAGTCATATACATTTTTGCAGAAAAAATATCACATAAAATTATTAGATTCTTATGCAAAATCAACTTGTGCAGATTTGCTCGAAAATTATGCGCAAAATTATAAGAAATATATTGATTTAAAATCAAAACTTGAAGCCCTTAAAACTCAGTCTGATATGACAGAAGCGCAGATTGATTTTCTAAAATTTCAGATAAAAGAAATTGAGGAACTTAACATCGAAGATGTTAATGAAGATGAAAATTTAAATAAAGAACTTGCGGTTTTGGAAAATGCGGAAAAACTTAAAGAGTTAACGGGTTCTGCATACTGGGCATTGTCAAATGATGACAATTCCATAATGGCTGCATTATCTCAGATTAAGATGAATTTATCAAAGGCCGTGCAGCTTGATGACAGTCTGAAAGATTATGAAGGAAGCCTTATTGAGGCAAACGAAATTCTGAGAGATTTAAGTTCAAATCTGAGAGATTATTCCCAAAATATGGATAACGATACCGAGCGCTTAAATCAGATTCAGGAAAGACTGTTTGAGCTTGATAAAGTTAAAAGAAAATATGGCGGAACTTTAGAAAAAGTTTTGGAAAATTTTGAGAAATTAAGTTTGGAATATTCATCAATTGAAAATTCAACAGAAGAAATCGAAAAGACAGAACAGGCAATAGTTCAGGCGGAATATGATTTGAAAAAATCCGCAAAAATTATCTCAGAAAAACGCAAAAATTATGCAAAAGTTTTGTCATCTTTAATCGAAGAAATTTTGGTAAAATTAGAGCTTCCGAAGTGTCGTTTTGAGATAGGAATAAATGAAGTTGAATTGTGTGAGAACGGTATAGATGATGTTGAATTTTTAATTTCAACAAATGTGTCAGAACCTTTGAAACCGCTTGAGAAAGTTGCATCCGGCGGTGAAATTTCAAGGGTTATGCTCGCATTAAAATCGATATTTGCCCAAAACGACGATATTGACACGGTTATTTTTGATGAAATTGATACTGGAATTTCGGGAAAAACTTCGCAGGCCGTTGCAGACGAGATTGAAAGATTATCAAAATTCAGACAAATAATTATGATTACCCATCAGGCAATACTGGCATCAAGAGCGAATAAGCACTTCTATATTAAGAAAACGCAGGGTGATACAACTAAGGTTAATATTTATGCGTTATCTGATGAGGACAGACTTAACGCTCTGGCAGAGCTTGCCGGCGGCGAGATAACAGAAGAATCGCTTAATTTTGCAAAAATGCTCAGAGTATAGCAAAATTAAGTCTTTCCGCGTTCGTTTTTATCTTTCTTTTTCCCCCTTGCATGTAAAACATGTTTGTATTAATATGTACTCGACTACACTGGCTTGATAGGAAAAAACCTAGTCACGGAAGCTGATAACAATCGGCAGGTTGCGGTGAACACCGCTTATAGAAGTGATGGAGCGGGTAGTCCGTAGTAAGAGAAGAAAAGACGCGGAAATGATTTGAGAACAACTACTGTTCCGCGAGAAAAGGAGAAAAACTATGGCAGTTGCGTCATTAGTAGATTTATTGGAAGCAGGCGTTCATTTCGGACACCAAACAAGACACTGGAACCCTAAAATGAGACCTTATATCTATGGTCCTCGTAACGGTATCTATGTATTAGACTTAAGAAAAACAACAGATATGTTGGATAAGGCTTACGAAATCGTTAGAGAATATGCATCTAAAAATAAGAATGTATTATTCGTAGGTACAAAAAAACAAGCTGCAGAAGTTGTTGCTGAAGAAGCAACAAGAGCAGGCGCTTATTACATCAACAGAAGATGGCTCGGCGGTATGTTAACTAACTTTGACACAATCAGAGCTCGTGTTAACAAATTGAGAGAATTAGAAGAATTTATCGCAAGCGGTCATGTTGAAAAATTACCTAAGAAAGAACAGGCACAATTGAACAGACAATTAGGTAAATTGTCAAAAACTTTAGGCGGTATCAAGGAAATGAGAGGTTTACCTGATATTATCTTTGTTGTTGACCAAAAGAAAGAAGCTATCGCTATTGCTGAAGCAAACAAATTGAACATTCCTGTAGTTTGCTTGGCTGATACAGATGCTAACCCTGATAATATTGATTACCTTATCCCTGGTAATGATGATGCTATCCGTTCAGTAAAACTTATTGCATCAAAATTAGCAGATGCTGTTCTTGAAGGCAAAGAATTAAGAGCTAACAAGGCAACAGAAGGTAAAAAATTAGAGTCTATTAAGGCTGAAGATGCAGGCGTTACTGAAGAAGCTAAAGCTGAAGAAGCAGCTAAGGCTTAATTAAGAAGGAGAAAATAAAAAATGAATATTACAGCTACAATGGTAAAAGAACTTCGTGATAAAACCGGTGCAGGCATGATGGATGCTAAAAAAGCATTGGTAGAAGTTGACGGTGATATGGATAAAGCAATGGAAGTACTTCGCCAAAAAGGTATCGCTTCTGCTGAAAAGAAAATGGGCAGAATCGCTGCTGAAGGCAGAGTCGGTTCTTATGTTGATTCAACCGTAGGTGCTATGATTGAAGTTAATTGCGAAACAGATTTCGTTGCTAAAAACGCTGAATTTATCGAATTAACAGACGGTCTTGCAGAATTAGTTGCTAAAACTAACCCTGCTGACGTTGCTGCATTGGAAGCAACTACTTGCCCTAAATGTGGTAAAGTTATTGCTGATGTATTAAAAGAAAAAATCGCTTCAATCGGCGAAAAAATGACAATCAGAAGATTTGTTCGTTACGAAGGTAACATCGCAACTTATATTCACAATGGTAAAATCGGTGTTCTTTTGGAAACTTCTGCTGCTGATGCAGAATTAGCAAAAGACATTTGTTTACACATTGCATCTTCTGCTCCTGAATTCGTTTCAAGAAACGAAATTCCTGCTTCAGTTATTGAAGAAGAAAGAAGAATCGAAATGGGTAAAGAAGATTTGCAAAAGAAACCTGAACAAATCAGAGAAAAGATTGTTGAAGGCCGTGTAAATAAATTGATGGCTGAAAGATGTCTTTTAGAACAACCGTTCGTTAAGAACCCGGATTTGACAATTGAACAATTAATATCAGGCAAACTTGATATTAAGAGATTCACAAGATTCGTTCTTGGCGAAGGTCTTGAAAAGAGATCTGAAAACTTCGCTGAAGAAGTTATGGGTCAAATCAAAGGATAGTATTTTTTATTCTAAAGTTAGTATAAAAAAGTCGGACAGATCTGATTTTATCAGGTCTGTCTTTTTTATCTCTTTATAATATTAATTATAAAAGCCGGATAGGTTGTATCCGGCTGATTTGTTGATTGAGATTTGCGATTTAGTATTTAAATTTATAGAGTTTATTGTTTAGTTCTTTTTTATGCACATACTACAAAAGGTTTTCTGCGGTTTGTAGACATTTCGTTTGCCAATGCTTCGAACATATCCAGTTTTTTCGCATTGTTTCTGAAGATGTCAATGTATTTACTTTTGTTAGTTTTGTGTGCCGTATCATTTACTCGTTTGTCGATAGCCTTAATATAACTGTTCCATGCATCTGCTATTGCAGTTTGTCCTTTTGTTATATCAATGTCAGGCCCGCCGTGAGAGGTAGTCATATTGATAGGTTTTATAACCGCTTTCGGATCAGAAACGTGTTTTCTGACATTTGAAATGAAGTCTGCAACTTTTTCTTTGTGCAGCATTGCAATTCCTAATCCTGCAAGAACGCTGATAGCACCAATCGCAACAGCCTTGCTGTACATTGCTTCAGGATCTTTTGCGGTTGGTTTCACAGGCAAGACAGGTTTTACAGGTGCAACAGGTTGTGTTGCCGCCCTGAACTGTGTCTTTCTTGACGTTGAAACTATTATATTCGGATTAGTGAATTCAACTTTCATTAGTAATATTAAAACCTTCTCTAGTTTTCCTACGAGTAGTTAAATGCATGTAAATCAATTTTTTTGCTACTGTTATTTTTATAATTTACATTTGTTAATATTTATATGGATTGCTAGCAAATAAATTTTTGAGTGTAGTTATATTCTTTGTAGTGTTTATTATATTGGAGAAATCCTATCTTATGTGTCACCTTATTTCCTCAGAATACAAATCTTTTCAAACCCCTCGCACACTCTGTATTGCAGGGAATCAATATCACGACATAGCATCATCTTCTTTTAAAGATTTTGTTGATGCTGACGAAAAACGCAAGCAGGTTTATTATTTGCGTGCAAAAGATTCGGAGCATGCAGTTTTTGTTGAAAATAACAGGGTTGCAAGATCTGAAGAATTATTTGATTACCCTCGTACAATGAAGTTTGGCGAAAAGGTTTATCCTGATATTACGGCTAAGATAAAACTGGCTGATAAGAACTACGACACATATATATCTGAATCGTTGTACGGTGATTTCAGAGAGCTTCGTGTCCGTCATAAAACCGGCTCTGTACTTGATGTTACCGACCTTCGCGCAAGAGTATTACAAAGAAAAATCGGGGGCGCTATAAAAAAACTTGCCCAGATTTTACATTAGTGTATAATGTAATTGTACGTTTATTTAACATGCTTTATTCGTAATATTTTGTAAATTTCTTGATATTTTAAAAATTATATGTATATAATAGTTGTTAAGTAGATTAAGTATTACATAGTGAGAGTATGTGGAAAGGATATTGATTTATGAAAAAACAAGTTAAGGTATTATCTATTGCTGCATTAGCATTGGGTTTAGGATTCGGTATTAGTAATATTGCTACAACAGCTGCTCCTGCAAGTTCAATTGCAGTAGTTGACGTTGCTCAAGTAATTAACAACAACGCACAAGTTAAGGCTTTGAAAGCTCAACAAGAAAAGAAATCAGAAGCTTTAAAAACTTGGGTTGAAGCTGCAAGAGCTGATGTAGAAAAGCAAAAAACTGATGCTGCAAAAGAATCTTTGACTCAAAAGTACAACAAAGAATTACAAAAGAAAGTTGAAGATCAAAGAAAAGATTTATATGAAGAATCTACTAAGATCGATGCTAAAATCAGTGCTGCAATCACTAAGACTGCACAAGCAGAAGGATATTCTATCGTTCTCGTTAAGGGTGCTGTTCTTTATGGTGGTGCTGATATTACTGAAGCTATCAAAAAAGCTACTAAGTAATTCAACAAAATTGAACAAAAAAAGAGGGATACGACTTACGGGTCATGTCCCTTTTTTTATTCTAAAGTTTCGCATAAAAAAGCGTAAGTCAGCTACTCCTCAAGTCCAGATAACATAATGTTTTGCAATCTTCAATTAACACTCAGACGTAACTAACTTACTCTTTTATATTAATCTGTTTTTCAGAACTTGTTATCACTCTTAAGAATTATTTTTTGTGGAGTACTTCTAATAATTAAGTATTACTTTCCTCATATCTTTTGGATTTGCCCAGAATCACAGAATTTGGGCTGTATGTTAATTTTTGTAAATATTTTTGGAGAATTGAAAAAATTAATAAAAAAACTTTATGAAATTCATGTCCAGTTTTTATAATATATTTGGACTATTTTTCGCTCAGACATGGAATTTCATGGGTTGAAAAAATATTGACAATACAATATAATATTATTATAGAGTATTATACAGAGTTTTAGAGGACTGAAATTTAATTTAAGAATTATGTTTATTGGGTACGTTTGATGCGGGACGCTGCGTCTTATGCGTATTCGTAAGGTTTTATTACTTATTTAGACCGCGGAATAGTATGAAGAAAAAAACAGTAAAAACCTTAATATTTTCAACGATTGTAGCACTTTTTTATTTTTGCATGAGCTTATGTGCTACGGCTTATGCTGCGACAGAGTTGCATGACTCTTCTGCAGGTGCTGACGATCTTTATGTGTTGACAGATGATCCGGTCTCTGTCATGTATTATTTCACTCCTCTTTATGGTCAGATTTATTATGGATATAGCTCTCTAGACAATGTAATACATTACGCAGGTTCTTCTGCGTCTGATGGGGATTTTGTGTACAATACTCAAGTGTGGGTACCGATTGAAGATCCGACAAGTCCAGATTATCCCGGATATTATGTCAATGCGACTTATTTCTACAATCTGCGGTATCCTATGAAGGAATATCTCGAGTCGGCGACTCCGGGTGGTTCGTATACCGAAATGGCTCCAAATTCCATTTACCTCTCTGATGGGGTAATTAATGTCGGTAGTATGAATTACTCAGTTTATGCTGATACCAGACATGAAAGAGCGACGATTCACGGTAACGGACAACAATTGCTGTCAATGATGAATGGCGGTGTTGTGGAATTTAACCACGTCAATATTATTAATAGTGAGGCATCGTCCGGCAATGCAGCAATATATGTTGGCAATGGTTCGTTAACGTTGGAAAGTGTGGTACTCTCAAATAACACAGGGAGAGATGCATACGGTGCTATTGCAAACGCAGGGACTCTGACAATTAAGAATTCCGAATTTAAGAACAATGAGGCTTTAGGTAACCCGAATAATGCAAAAGGTGGTGCTATTTCTAACTTATCTTCATCAAAGTTGATAATAGAAAATACTACCTTTGAAGGGAATGAATCCCGTGGTATTGCAGGTGCTATATATAACGTAGGCGGTGAAATTGCGATGGATTCGGTCACGTTCACCGGTAATACTTCTGCTAAGACTACACCTGACATAACAGGAACGGGTAGTGGTGCTATATATAACACTAAAACTTTGACATTAACAGGGACAAACTCTTTTGCCACCGCTTCCGATACTATATTTAGTGACGGTGCTGATGCACGTATTAATATAGAAAGTGGTACGACAACATTAAATGCACTTTTGGCAGGTACCGGTAAAACAACAATATATGATAATGCTACCTTGATTTTGGGTGCAACAGGTGCTATTGATCAGGCACAAAAAATTGAGATTGCGGCTCCGTCTGTTGGCGGCACTTCAGGTGGTATATTACAGGTTACTACAGGTAATTTTGTATTGGATGGTGCTGATAGATGGTATGGTACAATTGATTTGGGAGCTGGGACATCTTTAGAGTCTCAGGATAATATTACTGTTGCAATCTTAACAGGTTCAGGTACTTTAAAGAATACTGTGAGCAGTTTGACAGGAATTAAGTACACAATTGATTCATCGTCTTCTGTTTCATCTTTTGGCGGCAGCTATATTCAGTCTGACAGTAAGGCTGCATTAGATGTCGGGCCGGGGGTAACTCTTTTTGCAGGTAAAAAAGATATTCAGGCAGGTTCAATCACTGTCGATATGCAGAGTGAAAATATTTCAAATACTGTTCCAAGAAAAGTAAGTGATATAGATCTTGGAAGTGATACAACTTTTAATTTGTACACGGGCGGCGGTACAATACAGAACAATATATTTACCTTTAAAGGTTCCGGTGCGACCGTCAATTTTGGTAAATCCGGCGGTAGTGCTGAAACTCCTGAATATATTTTGGGAGATACAAATTTTGGCGGAACCGCTATGGCTAATACAGTTAAGTTAAGTGAGTCTGTTGTTAAATTATCGGGAACCAATTATGTAACCAATAATTATATATTTAATAACTCTACTATGAATCTTATTGATGATGCATATAATTCATATACATTTGCAAATTTATCAACAGAAAATGACGGGTTGAATTTAAAAATAGATTTACAATTTGCTGATGAGCAGGCAAATGTTAATAATGATGCTTTAACTATCAACAATGGTACTCCGATAAAAATATATCTGGAAGAAGTAAAATGTACCGGTGATACAACAAGTCAGGATGATATAAACTTTGTTATTCTTAAAGGTGATGCAGTTAAGTCAGGTGTCGAGTTTGTTGTTAATCCTGCTATATTAAATGAGCCTCACAACTCGGTTATCTCAAATATTGTTTATACAGATCAGGTTGTAGCAACAAGAAAATTTGACGTATTTAATAATAAGGCAGCAGGTGAAGCAGGTCTTGTACTTAAAATCAGCAGTTCGGATGATATTTTACATGCTATAAATACGGCGGATTTTGGCCCGCTTCCTAAACAGTTCCTTTACAGAGGTGATTCTTCTAATAAGTACACTTTGACTGCTGATTCAGGTCTTTCTGCATCAGGTACATTGTATATAAATTATGACGGTACTACAGTAAAACATCCTGCAGGTTTTACCATTGATGCTGATGACGGTAATGTTCGCCACTCTTTATTTGGTATGGATCAGGATGATTCAACTATCGAAGTCCATAATGTTACTTTCATTAATGCATTTCCAAATGATTATTTCGGTCCATACGGACAGGAGGGTTCTGTATTTGAAGTTAATAACGGTACATTAAAACTGTATGATGTAACTTTCAGAGCTAACGGTAACTACGCAGTTGCTGCGATGGGTAGTGCAAGCAGTACCTATATGTATAACGTAACATTTGATGCGGCTTCTTCAAATCAAAGAAACGCATTAAGAGTTTCCGCTCCTGTTACGGTTGAGGGGGCATCAACATTTGCATCAGATATTGAGGCTGATGCAGGTGCTGAACTTGTGTTCTCCGGTTCTGCCAATTCATCTATCCAAAGTACTTCTAATGTTATTGTTCACAGCGGTGCTAATGTAACGTTTAATAACCCTTCCCTTAAAATTACCGCTAAAGTTTTAAATGACGGTGAAGTCAATTATGATAATACTGTTGAAACAACAGGTGTTTCTACAAGAGAATGGGATATTACAAACACAGGCAGAATTAATACCAGAAATGGTGCGATTTTCAGAGATTTGAAAATGGTGAATGAAGGGACGAATGATGCTTCTAATCCGGGGATGGTTATAGGTGCTCCTATTTCAGGTTCATCAGATACAAAAGGTACAAAAACAAACTTTGAAAATGTGACTTTGAGAAATAATTCGGATGACGGATATATATCTATATATGGTACTCTCAGTTTTCTGAGAGGTTCCAGAATTGAGGCACACAGAGGTACGGTTGCTGTATCGGGAACTATTGACGCAAAAACCGGTGCAACAACACCTACTACTATTCAGATAGATGATGGTGCAACGTTCATCTTAGGTTCAGGTGCCATTATATCAGGCGGCGATACCGATCAGGCGAATATTGACTGGTTAATTGGTGCAGGTTCCGTATTAGAGGAAGGAATAAGAGAAAGAACGAACGGTCTTATTCTCGGCAAAGGTGATGCCTGGAGCGGTAGGATTAATTTGTCAAATGCGACAATTCTTACATTACTTACTGATTATGTTGATGTTGACGGAACTGCAAATACGTTGAAAATGGGTTTGGATATGCTTACATCTGATGATCCTAATACTACGTTTAGAAACAAAGGTGCAAGTATCCAAATCACTGATTCAAACAGCGGGTATGGCGGTATATACGATCAGACAAAAGGTGAATTAACATCAACATCTGTTAATTTGTTTACCGGTGAAAAGAGGTTTACCGGTGAAAATACTACTGATAAGGTTGCAAAAGTAAATATACATGATGATGCATCATCATTTTCATTTACCGATTTGCGACTTATGGATAATGCTCTTGCAACCGTCAGATCAATGGGTGGTACAATAAAAACTGGTGTTGCATATTTTGACGGTTCAAATTCAAGATTATTATTTGAATCTTACGGTCCTAATGCAACTTATAATTTTACCCCTACATCATGGAATAAGCAGTCAGGTGGAGTAATAGGTTCAAACTTGTTATTTATTGCGGGGTATAGTTCTACAGATCTCGCTAAAGTTGTATTGAATTCTGCAGATTCTTCATATATCGGACCAAAAATGGGCTTTGAGAATGTTGTTATAGATTTACATCAGGATGCTACTCCTTCTTATAACAAATACATATTCTCATCTTTGTATATAACGGATTCGCTGAATGACAGCATAAAAACTTCCCAAAATATTGATGATTATACTCCTATGGTTGGTTATCCTAGTGCTATTAATATTCTTGGAAAGAACAGAATTGATGTGGTTCTTGACTTTAATGTATCAAGTAAAAAGATTGACAGCTTATATATTAATAATTCAGGGTTAATTAATAGAACAGGGCAGGTATCTCTTACAGATAATGCAGTAATCAATGTTAAGGAAATTAAGTTCTATGATTATCAGGGTGCAGGCTCAAAAACAGGTGAATTAGAAATATTAAGTATCCCTGATAACAGTAATGTTTTACTGACAATTCAAAAATCTGTTTGGGATCCTATAAAAGGTGATGACTATAAAGAACCTGATGTTGATTGGGATGAAATTCTTAACGTAGTTGAATATGAAGTCAGAAAAACAGTTAATAGCAGTGGTTTGGCATCATATAAACTTTGGTACAACTTTAACAGTACTCAGGATTTGTTAGCTCAGTGGAGTAAGTGGTCTGTTTTCGATGATGTTGGTGTTACTAAGAAAACATTTAATTTTACATCAGAAGATGATACACAAGAATATATGATGTCCGAAGATACAGGGACACCTTCTAATGCGTACCCGCTCTTTATTTTGGGGCAAAATAAAGAGAAAAATATTATCAATGCAAACGGACACAGAATGTTTGACATAGTTAATGGTGAAAATGACCAAGGCGGTATTGATCTCACTATTGATACTGTTACGATTAAAAATGCATCCGGCAGCACTTCAGGTATAATTGCGGATGTAAATATTACTCCTACTGTAGGAACAGAAAACTTTAAAATTAAAAATTCGATAGTTCAGGCAAATACGGTTAACGCTAATACACCTGTTAAGGGTGGTTTGATTGCAGTAAATAGCGGTAATGTTCATTTGACCAATACTACCTTTAAGAATAACACAATTCAAGCTCAGACTGCAGGTGCTGTTCAGGGTGGTGTTATTTATGTGGGTAATAATGCTACTGCAAACTTAACCCTTACAAATGTATCTTTTGAAGGAAACAAGGCAATTTCTGCAAATAACTACGGTATGGGTGCCGCTATATACACTGCGAAAGATATTACCATTGAAGCAGACAGGGGCATATCTTCATTTAGCGGTAATGAAGGTAATTATATAACAACAACAAACAATGCTATTTATGTAGAAACTACTCCTGAAGGAATCGCTCCTAAACTTACATTGAACGCACATGATGGCGGTTATATTCAGTTTGCGGATTCAATCGAAGGTGGTTCATCAGGTTATCAACAAACGATTAGACATATATTCCCTATTGAATTGATAGGTACAGGACGATATACATTTGGCGATTTGGTCGGGGCACAAATATCTAATACTGCTACTTTTGCAGTTATATCTATTGATGGTCATGCAACAAGATATTCAACATTCTCGTTGATTGATAGTGCTGATTTGACATTGAGTTCTGCAACAATACAGGAATCAGGTAAAAAAGCTGATAATGTTTCTGCAGTAGCAATTACGCTTGATGAGTCTGCTGCTAAACTTGAAGCTTCTACTTTCAGAAATAACTTCGGTGGTGCAATTGCCACATCGAATGGTTCCAGGTTAACCTTTAGCGGTAAGAATACCTTCAGAGATAACGCTATAGAAGTTAGCGGTACGGTAATGGGTGCTGCTATAAGAGCAATTGCAACTACTTTTGTTGATGAACTTGCAGGTACATTTGCAGATAACTATGTGAAAACATCTTCAAATATTGCTGTAGGTGGTGCTATATATATTAATCAAGGGTATACTGAACCTGTTATATCTGCATCATTTACAGGTAACTATGCTCAGGCAGATACTGATGGTACTGCATTAGGTGGTGCAATATATTCTGATACTTCATTCACAATCAGAACAAGTACTGCTAACCCTGATATCAGATATAGTGGTAACTATGTTGAAACATCAAGTAAAGTAAATAACGCAATCTTCCTTGCAAATGGTGCAAATCTTACCTTAGATGCAAGTTCAGGTACAATTACTTTTGATGATACTATTGACGGTGGTTCCGTGAGTTCGACTTATGATGTTGCTTATGATGGTCAGTATAATATAAATGTTACCGGTGATTCTTCAAGAAGTGAAGTACATTTCAACAACGAAGTTAAGAATGCAAATATTTCCGTAGATACTGCTACATTGTTTGTTACAGGTAATTATTATGTTGATACTCAGGGTGTTCTTCATGCTACAGACTTGTTGCACACTTACGATACTAACGGGTATTCAAGTCTTTCTGTCAATGGAGGCGGTACAGTTCAACTCGATGGTATTGATTTACACTATGCTTATGAAAGATTATCTGCAGATCTTAATGATTCTAATATGATCATTAAAAACTCAAATATTTACTTAACTGATTCAGTTGAAAATGGAAACCCTGTTATTGAAACATTATCTTTGGGTGCTTTGTCATCTGATTCCGTATCAACATATTTCATAGACTTTGTCTTCAAACCTGAAGGGGATGTTCAAAATGATAAATTTGATGTTTCAGGTTTATCAAATGCTTCTATGAAATTGGATATCAAATGGACATTAAATGATCCTGAAGATGTTGTTTCAGGTTTCTATGATATTGTTCCGATAGGTACCGGGGTAAAATTATCTTTAACTCAGTCAACACAGGAAAAATTCTGGGAATATTCTCTTGCAACAGTTGGTTCTACTGTTCAGTATGATAAGTATATCGGTTACAGAAGAGTTCGTGTACCTACTGATGCTGAACATAAACATCAGGTTGAAATTTATGATGAAAAATATGATACTTTGCGTGAAGTAAGTATATATTCAGGTGAAGGTTCAGAGTTGCGTTCATTCAATTTCACTGCTGAGCCTGATGAAGAATATGTATTATTCTCTAATTTATATTTAGATGATAATAAATATCCTTCAACAGGTATATTGAATATTAATGGCGGACTCGGCGGTTCTACCGATATTGATACTATCACCGGTAAAACAGTTGACCCTATGACCGGTGCTGATGTCAACTATGCAATGTATAAGATTCAAAATAACGCAGGTGTTACTGTTAATATTAATAATGTAACCATCAAAGATGTTGGTGCATATCTTGATACATCATCATCTGTTGCGTATGTTAACGACAAGACTGCTAAATTGAACCTTACAAATGTTATTTTGCAGGATAACTTGCAATATGCAATCCGTAACCTTTCAGGTCAGGTTACTTTCAACGGGGTAAAGGTGCTCGCTGCAACTGTTCCTACTACTGACCTTGTATTCAACGAAATAAGAAACGAATCTGTTATTATAAATGAGGGTGAAACAAATCCGACTCCGGGTATGGTATTTAACGGAAGTACTTATGATAACCTCTTCGAAACCAGAGTAACAAACTCAGGATACTTACAGGCTATCGGTAAAAACACCTTCAAATCAAAAATTGCAAACACAGGTACTATCCAATTCTCAGGTACTACAAACTTTGAAGGTACTGAAGATAGCCCTGTAGAAATTTCAGTCGGTTCAGGCGGTTCTACTGCTAACGGTACAATTAATATGGTTACTGATGTATTTAACCTTGGTAATTATTCAACAGTTTCTGCAAACCAAAACCTCAATATAGGTACTTCTGATAACCCTAACACAACAGTTAACCTTATCGGCGGTACAATGAATCTTGATGCGAAAGATAAATGGTATGGTGTTGTTAACCTTAATAACGAAGAATCTGAAATCAGATATACAGGTTTGTCTGAAGAAAATAGCATATTCGGTGAAGACGGTAAACTTAACAGAGGTTTGTTAAGAGCAACAGAAGGTAAGATTACTCTTGCTGCTCCGACTGACCCTACTGCACCTAAGAATCCTGTATTGTACGTTGTAGGTACAGACGAAATACGCGACGATATTGTATGGACAATAGGTACTGCAACAACTCTGCATATTATGGATCACCCGACAAGTGAATCAAGTATGGGTTTTGATTTCGCTACGGATTCATGGGTTGGCAGCGTTGTTCTTGAAAGATCTTATTTAAGATTAGAATCTACTGATCCTGCACTTCAAACGGTTATTTTAGACAGACAAAATATGCTCACTTCTTGGCCGGAAGACAGTAATGAAGCAACTTTACATAATACGGGTGTTGATCTTATTTTGACTGCACCTCAGGCATATAATGGTACATACTTCCAGACTGCAGGTACGCTTACTGTTGGTACGGGTGCTAACTTCTTCGGTGAAGATTCAGTTAAACAAATCGATGCCGGAACTGTAGATGTATCTCGTTCGGGTGAAGTTGATTTCAAAAATGTTATTCTTGGTGATAATACCCTTATGACTGTTTCCGCTAGAGGCGGTGACATCAATTCTGATGTTATCACCAGATTTGACGGTGCAGGTGCTGAAGCAAAATTCTATATGAGTGCCGATGCTGATGAAAATGATCAATATACTTTGTACCATATAGAAGGTGTTAACAGAAATACAATTACAGTCGGGGATGCTACAACAACTCTGCCTACAACTGTTATTCTCGGTTATAATGCCGCTAAAAATGCTTACAGCTTTATCGGTAACACAATCTATGCTTTTGAAAAAGCAATAGTTGATTTGACTCAGGATACAGATCATAACAACGGTTTGAATTTGTACAGAATGTCATCTGTATCTGTTAACGATGATGATGTTATATTCAAAATAGATGTTGATTTGACATCTGATGAAACAGTCATATCAGACAGATTTAACTTTGATACAGCACCTATTAGTGGTGAAGCTCAAACTCTGAATATTCAGATTAAAGATTTGAAGAATATGAGACCTACTAATCCTGTTAACAAAGTTATTCAAATAATTACTACAACAGGTCCTGCAAATATGTATCAGTTGTCTTTAGATAAGATTCCTGCAAAAGACAAACACTGGACATTTGATGATTATAGTACAGGTACTGTTGATTGGGATACATACAGCGGTACAAAAGATTTAGATTTATATACAACAACATCTGAAAATGACTCTATTATCATTGTTTGTGATCCAAAAGACACATTGAGAATGATAAATATGGCGCAAAATTCAAGAGTCAGAAACTTCAACTTTACTGATGCAGAGCAAACACAAACATATATATTGAGTGATAATACAGGAATGACTGCAGCGGGCGAAATGAATGTTAATGGTCTTAATATGGATACGAACATCATTGATGCTAAAAACGAACATGTTATAGAGTATGATCCTGTTACCCACAAACCTATTTCTGAGGAAACAGTACAATACACTATGTTTAACATTGATGCTTTCGTTGCAACTTTGAACATCAGAAATGTTACCATCAAAAATGCCCAGGTTGGTGATGATACAGATGCTTCTCAGGAAGGGGCAAGAGGAAGTTCAAAAGCTTCTGCTATTTACAATGTCATCGGTACAGTTAACTTAGATAATGTTAAATTCTCTAATAATGAAGGTAATGCATTATATAATGCAGGTTCTGCAAGATTAACAGGTGTTGTATTTGATGCATCTTCTACCGCAGCAGACGGTAACGCAATCTTTAACTCAGGTTCTATGGATATTACCGACAATGAAGCAAAATCAGGGAACAGATTCTCTGTTAATATTGTCAATGACGGAGTCTTGAGCTTAAGACCGGATTCAAACATGACATTGGATCAGCAGGCTATCTTAACAATCGGTCCGGAATCTGCAAATGCAAAATTCAATACTTACGGCGGAAGTAGATTAAGAATGGGTCAGGATGCTTCAATAGATATTCAAAAAGGTGAAATGTCTGTTAATGGCTCTATTCAGGGTGCATCTGAAAATTCCTTCGGTACTATTAATATTAACAGCGGAGCAGCATTATCCTTCGGTAACGGTTCTGTGCTGAATGAAAAAATCAAACTCAATGTCGGCGGCGCTCTGAATGTTACAAATAACTATATCGATGAACAAGAATATGGTTCTATATATTATGGTGTAATCCTTTCTGAAGGTGACACTCTTGTTAATGACGGTATCAGCGGTACTTCTGCAGGTTCTCTTAACCTCGGTGATAACGGTGTTATTTCAATAAGAACCGGACTGAACAATGAAGAAAGTTATACAATAGAAAACAGTGAATTTATATCAAGAGAAACTGGCAGACTGTATAACGGTGTTAAAGGTCAGGATATGGGTATTGCCCTGACAATTGCTTCTGATGAAGCGGCTGCTTTCGCAGGTAGATATATTCAATACGGTAACAAAGCTCATTTGACACTCGACGGAAAAACTAACCCAATGGCAAAATTATTTGCAGGGGATAAATATATTGAAGAAGGCTCAACGCTCGATGTATATTCTGATACTCTTGATTATTCAAAAGTACGCTTGGGCAACAGTGCAAGATATACTCATTATTCTTTACTTGATAATGGCGGTAATATTACAAACAACTTGTTCTCCTTCAATTCAACTGATGCCCGTGCAACGTTCACTAAAGATGAAGAAGATTCGTCAATAGAAACGGTTAATTATACATTGTACTCAATTAACCCTAGTACACTTGCTAATTCTACAAACTACATAACAATGAAGTATGCTAATGTTAAGTTGGCTGACAGTAACTATGCAATAGGTGCTGACGGAGCATCAATTTACTATACATTTGATAATTCATTTGTAAATGTTTCTTCTCTGCCTGATGACGACACTACTTCAGGTTCAAGTGTTGAGCCGTTGGAGCCTGCTACATATACAAATTACAAATTTAAATACTTCAAGACTATTGATTCTACTTTTGCAATCGATGTAAACCTTGAAAATAATACTGCTGATACATTTGATGTAACAGGCGGTACTGCTGATGGTGTATTGACAATCA
The DNA here is from genome assembly GCA_902765215.1 of uncultured bacterium. Classification (GTDB taxonomy): domain Bacteria; phylum Cyanobacteriota; class Vampirovibrionia; order Gastranaerophilales; family Gastranaerophilaceae; genus UBA2883. The sequence goes on from CACWZA010000009.1 coordinate 33,931, forward strand.
GCAAAGTTAACTTTGAAAATATGAGTGAAAAATCAAAAGGTATTATTCAAATTATCAAGGGCGGCAGTAACAGATTCTACTTAAATATTGATGCTGTTACTGATGAATGGACATACGATATTGACCCTGATACAAAAACGGTTTATAACGATTCTTATCTCGGTACTAAAGCAGTTCAATTAGCAAAAACCGATTATGATAATGACAGTATTGAGATTGTAAACGATCAGCTCGATACTTTGGCTACAATTAATCAGTATGATACTTCCGGTGATGCTGATAATAACAGATATTTCTTATTCAGAGGTGATACTGCTCAGGTTTATAATTGTATTGATAATACAGGTGTTACGGCTCCGGGTGTTCTGAATGTTACCGGTCGTGCCGCTCTTGATAGTGGTATAGATACAATTGACGGTGCAATCTATGCAATCGATCCTGAAACAAAACAACCTACTACTGAAATTATCGGTAACTATTCATTGTTTGAAGTTACTGATCCTGCAGGTGAGTTAATCGTTTCTAATGTATTAATCAAAAATGCAGGTTTAATCACAGGTAAAGGTTCTTCTGTTGTATACATTGATAATGGCGGTACCGCTACTTTTGAAAAAGTTATTTTTGATAAGAACAAAGGTTCTGCTATCTTTAACAAGCAAGGTACTTTGACATTGAAAAATGTTGAATTTATTGCACCTGCTACAGAAGACGATCCTCCTAACTCAATTACTAACTCAGGTGAAATTATAACTGATGGTACATTAAATACTTTTGCTACCCAGATTACAAACAACGATGGTGGTATAATCACTCTCGGTGGTGAAAGTAATGTATTTAATATTGAATATATTATTAACAACGGCACAGGTGAAATAAACTTCAAAGGCAGAAGTGATGCTGTTAGAGGTATTTCAGGTACAGGTGTTGTAAACTTCGTTGGTGAAGCTACAAATCCTTCAACAACGCTGGTATACGGAACTATTAATGAAAGTTTGGCTGTTAATGTTCAGGATAATTCTAATGTTAAACTTAAAGAAGGCGGTATTCTGAATCTGAATGCATCTTCAGGCGGAGTCGCAGTAGCAGATACCTGGACAACAGACGGTGCTGTTATCATCGACGGCGGTACCTTGAACTATAACGGACTTACCGCGAACGGCTATTTGACTTCTACTATTAACGGCGGTTATCTGAATGTATTGTCGGGTGATTTCAATCTCGTTGGTATTTCGCCTACTGCAGAGGGAGATCTTAAAGAAGAAGTTCATGTTACAATTAACAGCGGCGCTACCTTTACAACCACAGGCGCAGAAAAAGTTGTATTTGATTCTGCAACTGCATTACAAGATACCCTTTATGCCGGTGCTAACTTAGTTCTGCAGGAAAACTCAGGACTTAAGTTCAGAGGTGTAAACTTTATCAACACTGACGGCAGAGCAACAATTGATGTTGTAACTTTCGGCAATGATGATCAGGTTACAAGTGACTCTCCGACAACTGAAATTGAAAACGCAGGTGTTGATATTAACATTACAGGTAATGAAGCAAACTACTTAGGTTTGTATACTCAAACTGTTGATAAAACTACAACCGTTTCAAAAACAGGTATTATATTTGGCGGTGTTAAAAATATCTTAAGAGGTAATATGTACATTACTACACCAACTACGGCAACTGATATGGAAGTTGTTGATGAGTCCGGTGCGGTTACAACAGAATCTGTTGAAGGTATATATTATTCTAATGTATTGTTGGGTACCAATGTTAAATTCGGTAACTATAGTGTTACCGCAAACGGTGGTAAAATCGTAGGCAGTAAGACTACAACAACAGGTGAAACAGTTCCGGGTACTATTGCATTCACAGGTTCAGGTGCTACTGCAGGATTCTACAAAGATCCTTCAGCACTTCAGCTTGAATTTGTAAGATATGAATTAGCAACCGATGTTTCAAGATTCGGCAGCCTTAACACTATTGTGTTCCAGGATGCTCTTGTTACATTAACTAATGCTGAACCTGTTGACCCTTCAATTACACCTCCTCCAACCTTCAATACATATAACTACACAGGGGATACTTTATATCACTTCAAAAATTCTTGGATTAATTTGACAGACAGTCAAAACTGGCCAAACAGTGCGTTTGAACCTGGCTTGACATATTCTGCAGATGTTTATAACTTCAACAAGGTAATCTTTGAAGATGATCCTAGCCCTAGCGTGAAATTCGCTATCGATGTTGATTGTGAAAACAGACAATTTGATACAATTCATATCAATTCACCAGAATCAAGAGGTACAATATATATTGATGCTATCAACTGGGTTACTGACCCTCCTATCGATGACGGTCAGGCTACTCCTGGGGTATTGAGAATTTTATACGCAAGAAATGATAATGTTCAATTAGCTCTCGGGTTCAGCAAAACTTGGGAATTCACCCTTGATAATAAATATACTGATGAATCAGGTAATATTGTTGCTATCTGGAACGGCTACTTAGGAAGTAAAACACTTAAGATTGGCGACAGCCCTGAAGGTACACATAACGACTCACTTGACTTCGATTATGTAAGAAGTGACTTGTTAAAAGCAGTTAACAACAGAGTTGTTACTACAGCTCAAACAAGAACCTTCACCTTCGTTGATCCTGAAGGCGGTTCAGGTGGTGACGATCCGTCTGGCCCTGCAACTGAAAAAGAATACAAAATGATTGATAACTCAGAAGTTTCTGCAGGCGGTCAGTTCTTTATCATTGGTGATTCATCATTAGAATCAGGCGAAAACCCTGGCTCAATCATCAACGCAATGGGTAATTACTCATTATTCAACATGGTTAACAACACTAAGATGGTTGTTAGTGATGTTACTTTCCAAAACGCAAAATTAGTTGTTGATCCTTCTAATGATAAACTTGCTAAGAATGCATCAGTATTTGATATCAGTGGTGCTAACAATGATGTTACATTGACAAATGTTGCATTCAAGAATAACGAAGGTGTTGCTCTCTATAACGCGGCATCTGTTAAAATGTCTGATGTTAAATTCAGAAAATCAGGCAGTGACACAACTTCTAACAGAATTGAAAACAGAAGTACAATTGATGCTACTGAAGGTACTAACGAATTTGAAACTAATATTGACAATAAAAACAACGGTAAGATTACTGTCGGTTCAACATCTTCTATTTCAGGTAATATAGATAACGAAGGTTCCTTCTATGTTGGCGGAAGCACTACTGTATCAGGTGCTGTTGATAACAAACGTGATTTAAGATTTACAGATACAGTTTCTGTTTCAGGTGTTATTACAAACGAAGAAAGCGGTGATTTAAGATTTACAGCTCCTGAAGCTGCAGCTGATGTTGTAACTGTTCGTGGAAATATCAACAATGCCGGTCAAATTAATTTAGAATCCGGCGCATCAATGAAATTAAATGCAGAAATTGTTCAAACAGGTGAAAACGGTATTATTAATATTAAGAGTAGTGCGTCAGCAACTCCTGGTGCAACAACAGGTGCAATGGTTGAAATTGGTGCCGGTGGTAAAATTGGCAAAGACAATAAGATAAAACTTGAAAAATATGCAGATCCTGTTGGCGGAACATCAATAGTATCTACTATGACAGTTAATCAGGGTATTTTAGAACTTGATTCTGCTGATGTTATTGACGGCCAAATCATTATGGGTGATGCTTCAGGTACAATCCTTCCTGAAGATGATGCAAGTGTCATCAACTTCTATGGTGCAAGCACTACAACTGATGAAAAATATGTATTTGAAGCTACTGCAGGTACCTTCAACTTAGAAGACGGTGTATTCAAACTCAATGAATCTGATACCGTTGATGATGCTGTTAAGTTCCATTTAACAAAAGGTCAGTTTGAAGCAGCAAATCTTGCTCCTATGCTGTTGGCTATAGATGATGAATGGAGACCTGATGCTAAGATTGTTCTTACAGGTACTTCTGAAATCGATATTAATACAGGTTTGAACACAGATTCAGCATTGTTGTTGTCAACAAAAGATCAGTTAAAAGGTTCTGAAACAACAGCCTTCACTAACAAGGGTGTTGAAATAACCATTACTGCTGATAACAAGTCATTTAAAGGTACATATACTCAGGAAGCTGAACCGACAGGTACTATTACTCCTGTAACACCTTCATTGACTGTTACTACTGACGGTTATGTATTTGATGGTGTAAAAGAAATTAATTCAGGTTCAGTAAAAATTGAAACTTTAGGTAATATATATTATAAGAGCTTCTCACTTGGTGGTGATGCTACAAATAAAGTTACTTTTGAAAACTACTCAGCAGGCGGTACAATTGACAAAGATGTGCTTGCTTTCAACGGTACAGGTGCAGTAGCAACCTTCGGTTCATCTCTTGAAGATACAAATGCTAATTATATACTCGGAGAACTTGAAGGCGGTACTGATGCTAACAAGATGGTCTTCCAAAATTCAAATGTTGACCTTCAGTTCATAGACTACTCACTTGTTGGCGCACTTCAGTTTGAAGATTCTGTTGTAAGCTTATTAACAGATATTGATGGTGTTAAATATAATGCGTACACCTTCAATACATTGACTAATAAAGGTACTACATCATATAAGATTGATGTTAACGCAGAAGGATTTGCTCCTGAAGACAGTTCAGGCGGCGGTACGCCTCCATCTGTAGGCTCAGGCTTGGCAGATACAATTATTGTTGATCCGTTGACTTCTACAGGTAATGTTGTTATTTCTGAAATTAACTTCAGCGGTACTCCTGATCAACATACAACAGGAAAAATCCAAATTCTTACTCAGGCAACTCCTGATCAGGCACTCCAGTTGACAGGTGATGCTAAGAGTCTGCAATGGGAATACACACTTGAAAAATATCATACAACAGGAAGTGTTGTTTCTATTAATTATACTGACTTCTTAGGTGTTAAAGGTATACAGACAGGTAAGTATGCTGATACTTCCGCTGCTGATGACAGTATAGTTCTTTATGACAAAGCTGTTGATGATGTATTAAGAACAATCAACATGTACGATGTTGATCCTACATATACAAGATTCTTCACAATGACTGATGAAGGTGAAGGCGGTGGCGGCGGCAGCGATCCGGGTACTGCTACTCCGACATACATACTGAAGAAGAATTCAGGTGTCACTGCTGCAGGTACATTCAATGTTGTTGGTGCTGAAATCACAGGCGAAGGCCCTGTTGAAGAAGATCAACTGGCAGTTATCGATGCTGCAAGCACATATTCATTATTCCAGGTTGCTAACCCTGAAACTCAGCTTAATATTTCAGGTGTGAAGATAATGAATGCACTTAATGTTGATGATGATAAGAACCCTATAAATGCATCAGTTCTTTACATCACTGCAACTAATTCAGATACTACTCTTACAAATGTCATGTTGTCCGGTAACGCAGGTAATGCTGTTTATAACGAAGGTTCACTGACATTCAATAATGTAACGGTTTCACGTGGTAATGCGGTCAGACCAAATTCTGTTGAAAACGCAGGTATTATGACAATGAAAGGTACCAATGTTATTGACAGTGCACTTGCAAATGATGACGGCGGACAAATATCAATATATGATACAACAACCTTCAACGGTGCTGTTACAAACGCAGGCAACATCGCTATAATGGCTGATCCAAGCTCTTCTACTCAGGGCGGTGAGCCTGCAGCTACAAGCGTTATATTTAATGTTGTTAATAACTCAGGTTCTATCAGTACTGACAGTGGTACAACAGAATTTAAAGGTGTTGTAACAAACACAGGTTCTGTATCTCTCGGTTCTGATGATATTATTTCAGCTGCCTTCGGCGGTGAGGGTACATTGTTAGTATTCGCTAACCCTGATGGTGAAAGTACTGACCCTGATCAACCTTCTACTAAGGTTTCTGTAAATACAGGCGGTAATATTGCACAGGAAGTTCAATTAACTGTTCATGGCGTTGGTGAACTTTCAATTGCCGGTGGTACAGTAAATGTTAATCAGGGGGATTCTTGGCTTGGTATTATTGAAATGACTGCGGCAAGTGAAGGCGGTGAATCTACAACAAGTTCAACTACTTTGAATTACTATGATTTAACTTCAAATGGTAAAATACTTGCTACAGAAGGTAATGTAAATATCTACTCAGGCGTTTTGACCGTAATGGGTACTGATACATTTGACGATGCCGTAAATGTTAATATTGCTACAGAAGGTAAATTAACTCTTAACGGTGTAACCGATAGTGCAACTCAATCTGAAGTTGTATTGAGTTCAGGTGATATTTACGCAGGTAAGATTGAATTAATAGGCAGCCATTTAACAATAGATGTAAACTTATCACCAACTGGTGAATTTGCATTGGATACTGATGATAAGATTGTTTCTGACAGCGCTGAAGCAACTATCCTTGATAACAAAGGTATGACCTTGTATGTAACAGCTGATGAATCTAACTTTGGCGGTACATACACTCAACTTCAGGGTGAAAGAGCTGTTGGCGACAGAATGGTTCAGAAAGATGCTAAGTTAATCATTTATGCAAACGGCTATAATGACAAATACGGTGTATTAGGCGGTCAAAAATATATTTCAAACGGCGATGCAACTGTATACAGTCTTGAAGATATTAACTATGGCGGATTTATTGTTGGTGCTAAATCAGAAACTATTTCAGATCCTGTAGCATTCTATAACTATTCAACAGGCGGTACTGTTGATCCTTCCGTTGTGAAATTTGGTGCAAGCTCAGGCGGTGCAACTGCTACATTCGGAACTGTTACTCCGGGTACTCGTGCAAATTATAACTTATCTCCATTCCGTTCAGATGAACCGGGTACTGTTATATTTGAAGATTCTGTTGTAACCTTCAATGATACTGATTACTTAACAAGCGATGTTGCTGCATATAAATTCGGTAGAAATACAATTGTTGATATGCAGGATGATCAATACAAAACATACTCATTCGCTATATTGAATTCTGACATTGAAGATATTACTGATAAGACACAACATCCTCAATATAAGATTAATGTTGATTTCGCTAATGTTGTTCCGCCTGAAGACGATTCTGACCCTACAGGTGATACACCATCAGATAAGTTTATATTGAATACTAATGCAACAGGTGTTATAACAATTTCAGATATTACATTTGATAACTTCAATGTTGATACTGCTGAAGGCTTTGTGAAGATTCTCTATAAAGATCCTAACGAACACAGCGGTAAACTCAATATTCAATTGGCATTGACTGATGAACTGGCTACTAAGAACTGGGCACCTTCAATCGCTACAAGTTATGTAGATGATGAATCAAGCCCTTACTATGGTTCTTATGTAGTATACAATGATACCTTCATTGGTAAGAAAATTCTCAGAACAGCACAGATAGATTATGAAAACGATGCAATTGAAATTAAGGTTGAAGAAATTCAGGATGCATTAAGAGCAATGAATATGTATGACAAAGCAGGTGATGCACCTCGCGACTTCGTATTCAAAGAAGGTAACCAGACATATCAATTGCTCCACCATACAGGTAAATCATATCAAGGTATCGTTAATGTAATAGGTACTGACAGAGAAGCAAGTATAATTGATGCTAATAACAGAGATCCGGGCAGAATCCCTGAAGTTGCTGATGTTGCTAAATTCTCAATGTTTATTATTGAAAATGATACTAAATTAACTATTTCTGATGTAACAATTATGAACGCAATGATGAATGAATTTAATTTATCTCACAGTGCGTCAGTTATCGACTTGTACAACGAAGATGCGGTTGTTACATTGAGAAATGTAATTTTGGATAACAACGAAGGAAATGCAATTTATGCCGAAGCAGGTAATGTTCTGTTAGATACTGTAACAGTCAGATTATCTGATGAATATGGTATAAAAGGTAATGTTATATATATAGCAGATGCTGCTGTATTGAACGCTCAAGGTTCAAACATATTTGACGGTTTAATTGAAAACCACGGTGGTACAGTTAACCTTGGCGGTAACAACGTATACACTCAAACTCTCCAAAACATTGGAAGTAACGCAGTTATGACCTTGACAGGTTCTAACAGATTTGAAAACCTTACAGGTTTGGTTCCAGCAACAGGAAGCAACAGACTCGGTGGTGCAATATACAACAACAGAGGTTCACTGAGTATTAACGGCGCAACCTTCTCATCTAACAAACCTGATAATGCATTCGGTGGTGCTATCTACACAGTTGGTAATCAACCTGTTGATATCAATGCAACCTTCCGCAGCAACCAGGCTATAATGGGTGGTGCTATCTATATCACAGGTGGTACTAATGTTACCGTTGCCGGTATTTACTCTGATAACAAAGCAGCTTCAGACGGTGGTGCTATCTACTCTGATTCATCATTCACCGTTAAAGCTGACAACGGCCGTACAACATTTACAAACAACAAATCTAATGATGGCGATGTTTCTAACGCTATCTATATGGCAACTGCAAATACAACACTTAATATGAATGCACTTAACAGAGGTGTAATCACATTTAATGATGCTATTGATGGTGTTGGAGTATACAATCTTGTAATTAACGGTGATAACAGAGAAAGCAGAGTTGAATTTAATGAAAAGATATTAAAGGCTAACCTTTCTGTTAACAATGTATATACATTAATTGATCATTCAGACTTTGATATAGAAACCGAAGGCGAAGAAAACCTGAAAGACACTACTTTGACAGTTAATTCAGGTACATTAGATGTTAAAAAAGTTATATTAAACCACTACACAACTAATGACGGAACTTCTGCTTCAAATATCAATGTAGTTGAACCTTTGACAGTTCCTGATCCTGTAGTTATTCCTGCATTGAGCATCAGTAACTCAAAAGTGTTCCTTTCTAAGAAATATGAAAATGAAGAAGATAATCAGAACAACTTAGCTGATGCTGTTTATATGGGTAAACTTACATCAAATGCTAACAATGAATTCTCTATTGATGTTATCTTCAGTGATGACTATACAGTAAATGAAGACGGTTCATTAACATATAATGTTCCTAATACTTCTGATACTATTCAGGTTGAATCAGGTTCAACAGGTACAGTTACACTGACTAACATTAACTTCATGAATATCAACTCTACAAATGACGGTATTATCCAAATACTTAAGGGGGCAGGTGTTGATGCAAATACAACAATTACACTCGCTTTGAGCGATAAGATGCGTCAGGAATATGTAGAAAAAGGCTGGACATATTCTATTGATCCTGACGGTGAATATAACCCTGGTTATATAACACCTGATAATAAAGTTGATGTTAAATTCAGCGACTTTATCGGTACAAGAAAAATCAGTCTGTTCGAAAACGAAACTCCAAGAAATCAGTATGACAGTCTTAAGATTGTATCTAACAAGAGAGATGCATTAGCAGTTGTTAACCAATACGACGGTTCTGCTTCTGCAGACAGAACATTCAGATTTACTGATGAACATGAAAGAGAAATATATTATCTGACTGAAAACACAGGTGTTACTGCTACAGGTTTAATGAATGTTCTCGGTATCGCAAATAACGAAAATATTATTGACGGTGGCGATGCATACTCAATGTTTGTTGTATCACAACCTGCGACAGAACTTAATATTAGTAATGTAATAATTCAAAATGTTAAAGTCGGTACAAATACCGCATCTGTACTGAACATATCTGATCAGTATGCAACTGATGCTGTTGTTAACTTATCAAATGTTACACTTCGTTCAAACAGAGGTAACTCAATTTATAACACAGTCGGTACAGTTAACTTCAGATATGTAACAGTTGCTGCAGACGGCGGAAACCTTGTTAACGGTAACAACTTCACATTTGAGGGTGGAATTAACAGAATTAATTCTCAATTGACAAACACATTGACAGTTGAGTCTAAACCGGGTTCAACTAACTACTATAGCGGTAAGATTGTGGCTAACAGTGATGCTAAATTTAAGTTTGGCGGTGATGATTTCATTGATTCAGAAATCAAACTTGCTGCTACAGGCAACACACCTGAATTTGATATTTCAGGAACAACAACTGTTACTCCAAATTCTAACTTAAACGAACAAAGTATTAAGTTAAATATTGAAGCATCAGGTAACCTTGTACTTGATGGCAGTGAAGCTGTAATCAATACAAGCGGTACAGGTAATGATACTTGGAATACTACAGGTACAGTTACATTAGCAAATCATGAATTTACTGATGAAGAAGGTACTGTTACTTCAACTTCTGAAGCAGTACTGAAATATACAGGTACAGGTGACAATACTGATTTATCATTCAATAATGGCGTAATTCAGGCAACATCAGGTAAGTTTGAATTAGTATCAGGTAACTTTGATGTATTAGAAGTTTCTAATATCGCAGATGAGGTTAAAGTTCTTCTCACAAGCGGTAACTTCAGAGCATCAAGAAACGGTTTAAGACTCGGTGTTGATGATAAATGGTCAACAAATTCAAATGTATACTTAAGCGAACAAATGAACTTCTATGTTGCTGAAGGTCTGAACGGTACCTCTGTATTAAATCTGACAGATACTTCAAAATTATATAGTGATGCTGAAGGCGATGCTACACTTGCAAGATTCGTTAACGAAGGTGTAACAATCAATGTAACAACATACGAAGACGAAGCATATAAAGGTGTTTATACTCAACTCGCAGGTAAATTAATAATCGAAAATTCAGGTAGAGTATTCGGTGAATATGACGGTGCATCTGCTGAAGAAAAAGTTCACTCACTGAAAGATATTCAGGGCGGTGAAATGATTGTTAACTACACTACAAGAACAATCGACTATGGCAATGTTCTTCTCGGTTCAGGTGCTAAGTTGATTAACACATCATTAGGCGGCGATGTTAATGAAGAATTACTCACCTTCAACGGCGACGGTGCTGAAGCAACCTTCAAGTCTGCAGGTGAAGATACTAAATATACTTTAGATAAGATTAACTCAAGAGTCAGAGGTTCTAACAACGCAGTTGTATTCCGCGGTGACGATAATTCATCTGCTCTTGATGTAGAAGTTATCGGTACAAACTATACTGATGGCGAAGCTGTTACTTCTTATAAATTCATCAATTCTACCGTAAACTTACAACACGGTAACGATGAAAATCCTGACGGTACGGAAGCAACAATCGTATTAGATAACTATATCTTCCAAAGCTTATCTTCTAACAAGTCAGTATATGTACTTGATGTTGATTTGAAAGAAAATGTAGCAGATACATTGACTATCCGCAGCGTTGCTGACCCTACTTCATCAAGTTTCGATAACACAATCAAATTACACGATTTGAACTTTGTAAATATTGATCAGACTAACTTAGGCAAGATATTGATTTTACCTAACAAGATTGCTGATGTTACTCTTGCTCTTGATGCAGGACTTCTCGATAAACACTGGAACTACAATGTTGACGACACAACAGGTCCTAACAGCAGAATCGTTACAATCGATGATAAAGATTACTTACAAATCAAGATTACTGATTTCTTAGGTGAAAAATCAGTAAGATTGGCTAATTATAATGATGATACATCAGAAGATTACGACAGTATTGAAATCTACAACTCAAGAACTGATGATTTATTACAAAAAATCAATCAGCTGAAGACACCTGCAACAGTTGAATCAAGACAATTCTTATTCACTGATTACGATCAGGAATACAACATGACTGTATCACTTGGCAAAACAGGTGAAGGTAATTTCGATATTATCGGTATTAAGAACAGCATAGGTGATTACTCAATTATCAATGCTCAAAACGGCTTGTATTCAATGTTTGAACTTTCTAACAAGACTGCTATGACTGTTCAGAATGTTGAGTTCAAGGATGCAAATACTAACCAGACTACAACAAACAAAGCATCAGTATTTGATATAACAAATACTGCAGCAACTCTTGAATTGACTGATGTTGCATTTACAACTAACTACGGTAATGCATTGTACAACAAGGGTGCAGTTGTAATGAAGAGTGTTAAATTCGGTGCACCGTTGAATGCTGCAACAAACAGCATTGCTAACTACGGTTCAATCGTTACAACACTCAATGATTCAGTAATTACAGAAAACATATTTGAATCAAATATTTCTAACTACGAAGCAGGTACATTTGAATTCCACGCTGAAGATACTATATCAGGTGCAATCATCAACCGTGGTAATATCTACTTCTTAGGTATTGATACAATTCAGGAAGCAAGAGACGGCTCTGCTCTTGATAACTACGGTACTATTACAACAGCAGTTGCATTGACTACAACTGATGGTACTGTTGTTAAGACAGTATTTGACAGAAATATCATCAACAGAGGTACAAGAACAGGTCAAAAAGCTGTTATTCAAACTATCGGTGTTGATGAATTTAATAAAGATATCTTAAATACAGGTATAATTAACTTCGGCGGTAACGAAACAATTGCAGGTAATATCGCAGGCGATGATTCCGTAAATGTAGGTACAATCAATATTGACAAAGTTGATATTACAATCGAAGGTGCAGATACATCTTCAATCGTTCCTACAGTATATGTAGTTGAAGGCGGTAGCATCGCATACAACCAAAAAGTTACATTGGCTGAAGGTGCATTCCTGTATGTTGACGGCGGTACAGTTAACCTAGACGCTACTACACCTACTTTGGCTGATGTATGGGCTGGTCAATTAACACTTGATGCAGGCACCTTGAACTTGTCAGGTATTGAAAACCAAGGCAAGTTTATCGGTAACGGCGGTACATTAAATATTATTAATGGTTCAGTACTTAATGTTGAAAACGAAGTTAACAAAAATGTCGCAGTTAACCTTACTAAGGGTACTGTTAAACTCGTAGGTAAAGGTGCTGAAGCTAAGGCAATACTGACAATGTCCGATAACGATACTTGGACAAACAGTTCATCTGACGCTGCAGTTATACTTGGTTCTAATTCAGAACTCAACCTCGGCTATGGCATAAATACAAGTTCTACATTAACAATAACTGATAATCAGATTACTTCTGTTGATTCAAATGCATACACAACATCAACAGTTAATAACAAGGGTACAATCCTTACAGTTGACGGTGACAATTCAGGATTTGGCGGAACATATAATCAGGGTGATCCTTCTATCCCTACATACTTAACTGTTCCTGAATTGATTGTTACTGAAAATGGTAATGTATTCACAGGTGAAAAATATATCTATGCAGGTTCTGTAGATATTACAAGAGATGCTGAAACTGCAATTGATTACGATAAATTCATTCTGAGTGACGGTGTAACCTTCATCAACAAGTCAAATGGCGGTGTTGTTGACAGTACAGTAGTTTCATTCATAAGTACAACTGCTGACGGTGCTGTTGCAACCTTCTCTAACTCAGCTGATTCTGCTGATGCTGACAGAGTTGCATACTCATTCAACAACATTGTTGCTGAAGGTCCTGACAGCAGAAACAGAATCGTCTTCAAGAATTCTGATGTAACATTGTTAGAACAAACAGGTGATTACTACGATTACAACGGTACAACAACCTACGAATTTGTTAATACAAATGTTGATTTAGACAGAAATGATGAAGGCGCAATTAAAGATTATCAATTCACAACATTGGTATCTGATGAAGCATCAGATTACACAATCAATGTTGACTTCGGTGTTTATGTTCTGAACCCTGACGGTACTGCTACTACTTCAAACTATGTAGCGGATACTTTGACAATCGGTAACAATTCATCAGGTATCGTTAAATTATCTAAATTTGTACTTTCAAACGATACTCAATATGATGAAGCATTAATCAGAATATTAAATACCGGTTCTAATAAGATAACATTAACTCTCACTGATGAGTCAGTTTCTAAGTTTGAAACAGAACATACTTATGAAATCAGTGACAGTAAGTTCAATACTGACGGTGCTGTAACAATCAGCTTTGCAGAGTTCCTCGGTACTAAGACAATTGAAGCTGTTGCATACTCTCAGGCATCATCAACAATAGACAGTATCAAGGTTTCAAGCAAGATTGCAAAAGATGTTCTTGCAGAAGTTAACCAATACACAGGTTCTGATAACAGAACATTCACATTTGAACATCCATTAGTTTCTGCACCAAACAGATCATTCACAATGACTGCTAATACAGGTGTTACTGCTCCGGGTGTTATGAATGTATTGGGTATCCTTAATGATAACGATACAATCAATGCAGACGGACACTCAATGTTCGTTGTATCTAACGCAGGAACAACATTAAATATCTCTGATGTAACAATTAAGAATGCAGTTGTTACAGACGAATTGCACGCTTCAGTTCTTGATGTAACTGCTAATGATGCAGTAGTTAACTTGGCAAGAGTAACTGTTAAGGATAATGAAGGCAGTGCTGTATACAATACTGCAGTAATGAATATGGAAGATGTTGTATTTGAAGCAGCAGCTGACGAAAACAACGCAATTACAAACATTGGTACAATAAATACTGCAGGCACTAACGAATTTGCTTCAAAAATAAATAACAATAAAGTAAGAAGTGCAACCGGTGTTATTAACTTCAGAGGAAACGATACCGTTTCAGGTAATGTTTATAATGAAGGTGATATCTATGTAAAAGGTAACACAACATTGATATCTGAATTATCAGGTAACGGTAATGTTTATGTTCAAAATAATGAACAAACTCCTGATACTGTAGAACTCACAGTCGGCACTAATGGTTTAGTCGAATCTGATGCGGTTGTTACTCTTGACAGTGATGCTGAAATCGCTGTATCAGGCGGTACGGTTAACCTCAATGCTGAAGATACAATCGAAGGTAAGTTAATCGTTGACAATGCTGATTCAACATTGAATATCAGAGGTTTGACATCTAACGGTTTAGTTGATGCAACCTTAGGTAATGTAAATGTTGATGCAGGTCAGTTAACTATCTCTGAAGAATCTGTATTTGATAATGACTTAAATGTTGAAGTCGGTTCGCTCAATGATGAAAAAGGTAAGTTAATCCTTCAAAATCATAATGAAACAAATAATAACGATGTTCTGTTCTCAACAGGTGATAACTGGAACGACGGTTATATCAAACTTGAAAATTCACAACTTACAATTTATAACGGAATGAATGATTCAGTTGATTTAGCACTTAACTTTGACGATAAACTCGTTGGTGATGCTGAGTCTAAGTTCATTAACAGCTACCACGATATCACGATATCTGCTGATATGAGAAACTTTGAAGGTACTTATGAACAACAAGACGGCAACTTGTATATGACAGAAGCAGGTAAATTGTTCACAGGTACAAACACAATTCTGGCAGGTGCTGTAAATATCGTACGTGGTGCTGACGGTATTGATTATAACAACATTGTAATGAATACAGGTACAACCTTCATCAACGCTGCAAATTCAGCAAACGGTGGTATCATCACTTCTGATGTTGTTACCCTCGGAGAAGGTGCATCAAATGTTAACCTGTTCTTCAGAAATGCTGCTACATATGTTGATACAAAAGTCGGTTACACCTTCCTTGATAAATTTGAAACAGGCAGACCTAACAATGTCGTTACCTTCATAAATTCAGATGTTAAATTGTCACAAGCTGAAGAATCAGGTAACACTTATGACTTCAAAGGTCAGACTAAATATGTATTTGATCATTCATTGATAAACCTTGCAGACAGTTTAGTTAACAAGTATGAATTTGGTACTGTTGATACGCTCGGTTCATCTTCTAAATATATTATTGATATCGACTTATTCGATGCTACAACTGATGAAATTATATTCACAAATGCAATGCTCAACGAAGACAATGAAAAAGTTGTATATCTGAATGCAATAAACTATGTAAACAGACCTGCAAAAGATAACCTGAATATTACAATCATAAATGAGACTGCACGCATCAAGGTTATCTACAACGCAGATTCTGCTGCAGGTTCTCCAAGAGAATTGAATATTGAAGATATTGCAGAAAAAGATAAGAGTTTCGAATACAATATTACTGCAGATGCAAGATATGACCAATTCACAGGTACTAAATACTTATACTTAGATCCTGAAGATAAGACAACATTAGTTCTTGCAATCGGTACCCGTCACGATACACTTGCTGTATTGAACCGGCACATCTTTGACGGTTCTGTAAACCCTGACAACATCAGAAACTTCAGATTCTTAGGTGAAGCATCTGATGAAAAACAAACCTACGATATGTTTGAAAATACAGGGGTAACTGCAGGCGGTGAAATGAACGTAATCGGTGTTGTCCGCGAAGAAGGAATGGATCTGATTGATGCTCATAATCTTTCTATGTTCGAAGTAACCGAAGATAATACAGCATTGAATATTTATAATGTTCAAATCAAGAATGCTGCATTAAATGAACATCATCAGTACGGTTCAGTTCTTGATATTACTAATAAACGCGCTGTTGTTAAGTTAGATAATGTAAGATTGACTGATAACGCTGGTAACGCAATCTATAACGATGCTAATTTGACATTGAACAATGTGATTATTGATAAACCGGCAACAGGTGGTAATACTATCAGAAATGATAATATTATGAACACTACCGGCACAAATGAATTCCATACAAGCATTACCAATACAGGTGTAATGACTTTAGGTGATAACAACACAATTACGGCTGATATCACAAACGATATGGGTACTATGAATGTTACCGGAAATACTTTGGTTCAGGCAAATATCCTGGCTCCGGGTACTAAAAGATACGGTATCATCAATGTATCAGGTAATTTAACTGTTCAGGGTGAAGATTCAAGAAAAGTTACTTTGAACGATAATCAGGCTGTTAATGTACTGGCTAACGCAACCTTATTGCTTGAAAATGCTATATTCAATATAAGAGAAGATGATACCTTCGCTGCAAGATCAATAGTTCAATTTGTAAGAAGTGATATTACATTTGCTAATAATACAAGTAGCGGTGTTATCCTCAATTCTTCTGATGAAACAAACTTCGAAATGCAGTCAGGTTCACTTGCACTTGCAAACGGTTCAACTGTTTCACAAGATTCTAATGTCAGAATTAAAGGCGGTACTTTGAGATTAGACGGTGCTATTGATATCGGTCTTTCAGGCGGTGATGAATTTGCAAGTGATGCATTCCTTAACCTTGCAGACAAGAATTCAGTTGTTTCATTAGCTCGTGGTATCAATGACGGTTCAACAGTTGCAACTTCAGTTGTTGATTTGACTCAGTCTAATATCATTGGTCTTGGTACATTGAATGCAATTGGTGTAACAATCAATATTACATCTGACGAAGAAGGATTTGAAGGATTATATAATCAGTCTTCAGGTACTATATTGAATGTTGCTACAAACGGTAAAGTATTCTCAGGTGAAAAACATGTTTCTTCAAGTACGGTTAACCTCGACAGAGCTACCGCAATTGATTACGATAACTTCAAACTTGAAAGTAATGCTATCTTTAACAGTATGGCTACAACAGAAGATGGCGGTAATGTAAATAATAATGTTATTTCCTTCACATCAAGCGGTGCTATAGCAACCTTCGGTAAATCTCAAAATGCTGATCCGTTAGTTGAAGCAATTAATTACACAATTGACGAAGATATCTACTTCCAGGAAAAAGTTAACACAGTTAGATTTGAAGATTCTCATATAACCCTTGCACAATTACAATATGCTAAAGGTTATACAACTTATCAATTCAAAAATTCAACAATCGATGTAATCGATGATGACCTTAAGACAGGTGTTGGTAACAGATATCAATTCACAGCACTACAATCTGTTGAAGATACTTCAAACTTCAAGCTTGATATCAACTTCCATACATTGAAGGCTGATGAATTTGAAGTTGGCGATGCATCTTCAGGTGTATTCACAATTACTAAGTTTAATGTACTTGATGTTGACCAGAACGATAAAGGTATTATTCAGGTATTATTCGGCGGTAATCCTAACATTCGTTTACAAATTGAAGACTACGAAGCAGGTACATTCAGATTTGATGTTGACGATGAAAACGTTCCTGGCCGTATTGTTGACAACAAAGTTGTCCTGAATACTTTCGACTATGTTGGTGATAAGTCAATCAGAACAGCAATGACAGAATCTCAGGACGATAGTATCGAAATGTACGATTCAAATATTATCGATACACTCAAGGCTGTTAACCAATACGATAATACTATAAAGAATTACGAATCAAGAACCTTCAAGTTTGCTTATAACCCAATTAAGCAAGACGAAGATCCGCTCTATAATGTTAAAGAAAACTTAGGCAAAACTGCTAACGGCGTATTCTATGTTGTCGGCAGAGAAGGCGGACATGATGTTATTTCTGCTGAAGGTCCACACATCACAGATGGTGTTATTAACTACGACGATGTAAGAAGACACTCATTATTTGAAATCGTAAGAAACGAAGCAAATGGTGTAAGACTTACTATCAGCGATTTAACAATTAAAGATGCTGTTGTAAATAACAATACTAAGAACGCATCTGTACTTGATATTACTGCTCAGAGAGCAGAAGTTACACTTAAGAATGTAACTTTACAGGATAACGCAGGCCCTGCTATCTACAACGAAGGCAAGTTGTTCTTCGAAAATGTTACAACAGCAGCAGCAAGCGAAAAAGGTACAAACTCAATTGTTAACTCAAATGCATTAGAAACAAGAGGAAGCAACATCTACAACTCTGCATTTGAAAACAAAAATACAACAAGTACATACGCTTACATGACAATCTACGGCGAAGACTCATTCAATAGTACATTAACAGGTAACGGTACTATTAAGGTCAGCGACAATGCAATAATGAACGTAAGCGAAAATACAACAGTCGGCAAAGATATGAAGATGAACCTCGTTACAACTGCTACTGTTAATGTAAACGGCGGTACATTTAATATTAACGAAGGTGATATTTGGACTGGTTTAATCAAACTCAATGCCGGTACTCTTGTTTATAACGATTTGAACAATGTTTCTAAATTATATGCAACAACAACTGACGGATATACAACAAACCTCAATGTTGAATCAGGTAAGTTAACTGTTGATGCTTATAGTGAAAATATTACAAAATATATTGCTGATGCGGTTAATGTATCAATTACAACAGGTGCTAAACTTATTCTGCAGGGTGCAAATAACCAATACTCTACTAACGTATTATCACTCCAGGCAGGTGATGTATGGAACGGTGATATTGAACTTAATGGTGCAAGATTAGTACTGAACGCAGGATTCTTGCTGAATGACGACTCTACATATCAGTTTGACAGAGTTCAGTTAAAGGCTGATAAATATTCAGTAATCGATAATAATAACCAAACACTCACTTTGAATACAGATTACTCAACTGCAGTAGTTGGTACATATAATCAACTCGGAACAGGTTCTAAGTTAATTATAACTGAAGACGGTAAGATGTTTGGCGGTACTAAAGTTATCCAAAGCGGTATGGTTCAGGTTCATTCTTATGATAAAGGAATTAATTATGACACAGTTAAACTTGGTAAGAATACAAGACTTGAAAACTTCGGTAATGTTAAGAAAGATACTGAAGGCAACGAACTTGTACATGAAATCAAGTCAAGTACTGTAGAATTTACAAGCACAGGTGCTGAAATTCTTCTTACCCACGATGATGATTACATCAATCCGCCGTTCGATCCGCTTGATAGACATCAATACGATCCTGAAACTCAAAAGATTATTGAACAAAACGGTATGATTACATACTCTGTTGAACCGATTAAGAACGCAAGAGACGGTGAATACTATAATCAGGATAACTATGTAATTGTCAGAGATGCTAACATAATTATGACAGGTGAAGCTGAACCTACTACAGAAACAAATGTTGGTGAACTCAGATATGATAATGAAGTAACTTACAAGTTTGACGGTACTGTTTATATGAGTACTGCAGACGGTAATGCAAACAGACATTACTTCTCATATATGGAAATCGGTGATTCTACCGCTGATGCAACATTACACTATGTAATCGATATCTGTGCAGATAAATCTAAGATGGATAGTATCTGGACAAATGATGAAAATGCTATCGGTGCAATCGCAATTTCTGAAATCAACCTAGTTAGAGATATTGATGTAGACAAGGATAATACATTCTCAAGCTTTGCATACAGAGTATTATGCGGTGACAGAAAACTTCATACAGATCAAGGATACGGATATAACCTGTATTTGGCATTAGATGAAGTTATTGAAGATGCTCACGGTATCCATAACCAAAACCTTGAACAATATGATATTGAAGGCAAGGAAGGTATGGATGTTGCTTGGAACCAATACATCGGTAAAGTATCTGTTCAGTTGGCTTGGATTGAAAGAAGAGTTGATCCTGTAACAGGCGAAGAATATGATGAATATCACTTAACCTTCCCTGACAAGACTTATGCTAACGGTTTATATGTAAGACAAATGTTCACAAAAGACTTGTTGAGAGATTTGGCTACTTATGTACCTAAGAACGATCCGTTACCAAAAGAACGCAGATTTAACTTCACATCAGGCGAATTAACTCAAACATATAAATTATTAGATAATACAGCAGGCTGGAAACGCAACGATAACACAGGTGAATATGTTGCAGCAGACGGAGTTACTCCTATCTACTTCATCAAGGATGCTGAAGGTAACTACGGCTGGACTGACGAAAAAGGCAGCACAGTTATTAAACCTGAAGTACAACCTGTATTTGAAGGTGTTTCACCATACATTTTATCTATTAACGGTGTAAATAATAAGACAAACTTTATCAATGCATACGGTGAATTGTTATGCTACGAAACTATCTATGATGGTGAAGAAATCGTTATCGCAGCTTCATTGTCTGACTATAAATATCACCACTCAATGTTTGTACTTAACAATGAATCTACATTGAATATTAAAGATGTAACTATCTCAGGTGCATACAGAGGTAATGATGATAAATATTCTATCCCTTACATCAACAACGCAGGCGATCCTGATGTAAGAGATGATGTTCAAATCTACGAAGATTATGACGTCGCAAAAGGTAACGGTTCAGTTATTTCACAACTTAACCGCGATTCAGAAATCTACCTTGAAGATGTCAATATGAAAGATAACGCTGCATACAATAAGGGTGGTGCAATCTACGCTATTAAAGGATTTACAATCAATGCCCTCAACGGAGATTCTATCTTCTCAGGCAACAGACAAGATGCTAAGAATGCTAACCCTGGCAATATTACTGCAGAAAATGTATCAGCATTTGGCGGTAATCTGAACGATATTTATATCAATAACATTTCAGAAAGCGGCGTAGCTAAAGATGTTAATATGAACTTCAATGCTGCAGACGGCAGAACCGTTCAGGTTAAAGGCGGTATTGAATGGGCTGATACTACAAAAGCACTTAATATTTATGTAAACCAAGACTACGGTCAAACAACAGGTCGTGTATTACTCGGCGGTGAATTTGGCGGATCTTCAAATTATAATATTATCGCATTCGGCGGTGGTATCGGTTACACTGATGATGTTGTAAGAGCAGATAATGTTAATACAATTACATTGAATAACAATGTACTGTACTTTATGGATGTAAATTCTAACAGTGCAGCACCTCAGCTTTCTAATGCTGATAAGACATCTGATACAATCCACTTCAACGATGGTGTTGCAGCAGGATTAATAAATGGTGACGGTGAAGGTCATGACCATGTTTACCACTTGTTAATCAATTCAAGAACATTCAACGATACTGGCAAGTTTGCACAGGATAAATCAGTTATTGCAAGATTGTTCTCAGAAGATGTTGTTACAACAGATTATATCTACTTAATTGATGATGATGATAATATTAAGAGAAATGTTGGTGACATAATTTCTTGGGTAAATCCTGAAACTAAGGTTCCTTACTACGCTAAACTTGGTATTAACGGTACTGTTGTATATGGTCGTGGTGTTGACGATACAACATCAATTGTTCATCAGGCAGTTCGCAATACTAAAAATAACACTCTGAAACTCTCTTCTAACCAAACATTATATGGTATTACTACCGATACAAAAGGCGATAAAGTGGTGGTTTCTGCAATCGAAGATTACCTGACATTAAATAATAACTCAACTACAATTGATGGTAAGAACTTTAATATTATAACTAAGAACGAAATCGAAGGCTTTGTAGTCGGTAAGAATGGTACTAAGGCAAGAGCATTGTCACTTAAGAATACTACTTTGATAGGCTTTGACGGTGCATTAATTACCGAAGGCGGTAAGATTACAACTTCTGCTGTTGACTTTAACAACAACGAAACAGCAGGCAGCGGTGCTGTTGCAAGAAACGGTGAAGGTTCTACAATGACTATTGCCGGTTCTAAGAAACGTTCAGCATCAGTTAAGATTAACAAAGCTATAGATAAAGGTGGTGCCGTATACAACGAAGGTACATTTACCGCTAAATATACTGACTTCGGTTATGCTGACGGACGCAATCCTTATGTAAACGCTAACAAAGCAACTCAGGGTGGTGCTTTATATAATACAGAAACAGCTAAGGCAACACTTACAAATTCAAGATTTATAGAAAACATTGCATCAGATAAAGGTGGCGCTGTATACTCTAAGGGTACGGTAGCATCTACATCAACTCAATTCACTAGCAATATGGCAGTAAGTGGTGGTGCAATCTATCAGGAAGCACTTGAAGGTGTTACTGCAGGTGTTACTGCTAAGAAATCTACCTTCGCTAAGAACGTTGCTAAGACAACTGATGATGACACAAATGCACTCGGTGGTGCAATCTATACAGAAAACTACATAACAGACAGTTCTTCAACTTATGAAGGTAACTCAGTTGTTAAAGAAGTTTCTGATGAGGCTGATGCAGTTGCAAACGGCGGTGGTTTGTATATCAATACATTAAAAACACCTGCTAAGAATAAGAAATTACTTAACAAGTTAACATCTACCAAGTTCTATGGCAACAAAGCTGATGATAAGGGTGGTGCATTGTATATCGTAACAAGTGATTTCTCTGATGAAAGCATAAGCACTGCTCCTGATGACGGAACAAGAACAACCCTCAGCGTAAGCAAAGCAGCATTTGGTAACGGTTCATTACCAACATCAGGCAACTCTGCTACATACGGTGGTGGTATTTATAACGAAAACGCATACATAACATTAAGCTCTGCATCATTCGTATTGAACAATGCAATCTACGGCGGTGGCTTATATAACACTGCTGAAGGTTATGTAAATATTACAAAAGGAAACTTTGGTACATCAGACAGTAAAGGAACTACAGTACAAGGTAACAAGGCAATAATTGCAGGTGGTATCTACAACGAAGGTACTATTACCGCTAAGTCAACATCATTCGCAGGTAATGCTGCTGTTCAGGGTGGTGCTTTGTACAACAAACAAACAACAGCTGTTGAGGGACTTCCTACTACTGCTACCTTGAACAAGACAACCTTTAAATATAATAAGGTAACTACAAATGCTGATTATATCGATTTAGAAGTACGCGGTGGTGCTATCTATAACGCAGCAAATATTGATATTACAAGCGCAACCTTCACAGGCAACTATGCTCTGGACGGTAAGGGCGGCGCTATCTATAACGCAGCAGGAAGTGGCGATTTCACAATGAAGAAATCAACCTTCTCCGGTAACTATGCTCAATATGGTAACGCTATCTATAATGACGGTAATATTGATACTATTGCTGCTACCTTCAAGGGTAACAAGATTGCTAAGACAGATACCGCAGGTGGTGCTATCTATAACAATGCCGTAATCAACAGTATTGAAAGCTCAACCTTCACTAATAACGAAACTGCTGAAGGTGGCGCTATCTACAACTCTGCGACCGGCACAATCGGAAGATTATATAAAGTAACCGCAGGTAACTCTAAGAAATCATCATTGAAGAATATTGCATACCAAAACGGTGGTGCATTATACAATGCCGGTGAAATTTATACAATTGATTCATCAACACTTTCAAGAAATGAAGCTAGGTATAATGGTGGTGCAATTTATAACACAGGTGAAATTGCAACTATTACTTCAACATCAATGTCTTATGAAACTGCAAACAGAGATGGTGGTTCAATCTATAACACTGGTACAATCGGTGATATTGACAGAAAATCAACATTAACAAATAACACATCTGTAAACGGTAACGGTGGTGCTATCTATAACACCGGTGAAATGACATTGACAGGTGCTACATTGTCATCTAACACTGCTAAGAACGGTAATGGTGGTGCTGTTTATAACACTGACGGCGGTCAAATGACCTTCAAGACATCATTAGAAGGCGCTAAGGCTTATGCTACAACCTTCAAGTCTAATACTGCAGGTAGTTTTGGTGGTGCTATCTATAACGCAGGCGGCAGTGATATAGATATTGCATCTGCAACATTTACATCAAATAAAGTTACAGGCACAAGAGGTGGCGGTGGTGCAATCTTCAATGATGGTACATTGAATATTGCAGATCAGTCAACCTTTACAATGAACACTGCATATAACGGTGGTGCTATATACAATGCTGAAAATGGTGAATTAGACCTTCGATACATTACATTCGGTGATGTTAAGAAATCTAAGAATGCAAACAAAGCAACTCACGATGGTGGTGCTATTTATAACAACGGCAACCTGATAATTTCTCAGTCTACACTTGCAAGAAACTCTGCAGGTAATGATGGTGGTTTAATCTATGCGGGTACAACTTCTACAACAACACTTTCAAATCAATCAATTGAAAATAACACTGCAGGTAATTATGGTGGTGCTGTTTATACATCAGGTACGTTAATTACTAATCCTATTGCAGTTCGCCCTGTAATCTTCACTTCTAATACTGCTCTGACAGGTGGTGCAATATTTGCAAGCACAACTGCAGTACTTGACATTAACAATGCTGAATTTAAGTCAAATAAAGCAACATCAGGTAACGGTGGTGCATTAGCATACTATAATTCTGATGTTCAAAGTACAATATACGGTGGTTCAACATTTGAAAATAACACTGCTTCTAACGGTAACGGTGGTGCTATCTACAACGCAGGTGATTTATTCATCGCTAATACAACCTTTACGAATAACTTCGCTAAATTTGGCGGACATATTTATAATGAAGAAGATGCAACCCTCACCCTTGGTGATGGTGTAAGATTTGTATTTGAAGCTGTTGGTAAGACTAAATATACTTATGCTACAAACGGTGGTGCTATCTATAACGCAGGTACATTAGTCTTTGATGCGGATATGACATTTGAAGGATTAAAAGCTTCAGGTGATGGTGCAGTTCTTTATAACGCAAAGGATGCAACTATTGTTCGTCGTGATACTTCAACAGGTTTGTTAAAACTCTATAACAACACTTCATCAGCAAACGGCGGTGCATTATACAACGCAGGTACAATCGACTTATCTAATACCGAAATTATTGGCAATACTGCTACAAGCGGTGGTGCTATCTATAACGATGGTGTATTGCACATAAATAAATCAGTAACATTTGATGATAACTATGCAAGTAAATCAGGTGGTATTATCGCTAACGCGAATGAACTTATTATAAACGGCGGTGATAATGAAACAGATAAAATTTCATTAAGTGGTAGTACAGCCCAACGTGGTGGTGCAATAAGCAGCGGTTATTCTCAAGGTGCATCATCAACAAGATCTAAACTCGAAGTATATAATGCTGAATTTGAAAACAATGTTGCTAAGTACACAAGTGTTGAAAAAGGTGATACCGGTTCTGAAGGTGGTGCTATCTACAACGGTGGCAACAATAACCCATACTTCACAAAAATAGAAAAATCTGTATTCAGAAATAATAAATCAATCGGTAACAATACATCTACTGCAACAGGTGGCGGTGGTGCAATATCTAACGCTTTCGGTGCTGCAATTATTACTAAGGAAACTGAAAACATTTATTCAGCAGGTTTAATAGATACAGACTTCTATGTAAACTCTACACTAATGAATGGTGGTGCAATACTTAACAAGGGTATTGCATGGATTAAGAATAACAAGTTTGTTGGTAACTATGCATCAAAACTCGGTGGTGCTATCTATAACGAAGGTAAAGCTACTGCAGCAATATCTGATGCGTTGGCTGTTGTAAGTTCACAATTCACAAGCAACTATGCATCAAACGGTGGTGCTGTATACAATTTTACAATTTATAAATCATCAAATAATACATATTCTAATAACAATACTTCAGGTGATATGGGTAACGGCGGTGCTGTTTACAATGCAAGTAGCGGAGCGTTTACTTCTAAGGGTGATACCTTCACAGGTAACTATGCTGCAAACGGTGGTGCTCTCTATGTAACCGGTAACAGAAGTTCAAGTGTTATCACTGATGCAACATTCACAGGCAACCATGCAGATAAACTTGGTGGTGCTATATATGTTGCGGAAAATTCAAATATAACAATCAATAATTCAACAATTACTAATAACACAGCAGATGATTCTGGTGCTGCTATATTTGTTGCTAAAGGTGCTACAGCTACTTTGATTGATACAAATGTAAAAGGCAATATTGCATATAACTATGGTGGTGGTATTTATGTTGATACTAACAGTACATTAAATATTATTGCTAAGACAAAAGATGTTGAAATTAAGGGCAATATAGGTAATGGTAATTATTCAAACGATATTACATTGTCAGATTCATCTATGTTAAGACTTGAAGGTTATGACGGTCATACAATTTTCATGGATAAGATTGTATCTTTGGCATCGAGTACTAAAAAAGCAATAATTGAGTACTACGGTACTATAACCGCTAATGAATCATACTTAAAAGATTCTGATTTGACTAACGTCATTATCAGACCGGGTGCGGGTGCTCATATCAATATTGATGAATCAGTATTCAACAATGCAACCTTTGTAGCAAATAACAGCTCATCAATGGGTACTAATAACGGCAGAATTGGTACTGTTAGTCTTGCATCTTGGAAATCATCAGCAAACTCTGTTACTACATTGTCAATCGATGCTGACCTTAAGAATGGCGCAGCTGACCAGGTAACTGCAGAAACAAGAGAAGGCGACGGAACGGTTGTTGTTAAGAATATCAACCTGATATCAGACAGCAAATCACCTGTAACCTTAACAATTGCAGACGAAAATTCAGTTATTGATGATGTTGCTGCATTGCGGCACAACTCGGTGGTTTCTTAACTCAAATAAATTCATACGATCAGGCATTCGCTAACCTCGATATGGAAATGCTGATGACAAGAGAAGAAAGAACTGCACGCGATAATGCTAATAAATATGCAATGGCAGAATCTACAGGCACTTACTTCGGATACGATAACGGTATGAACAGAGATGGCAAAGGTCTGTGGAACAGAGCTTATGCAACCTTTGAAAGAGTCGGATTATCATCAGGCCCTAAAGTAGGTAATCGGATCTACACAGGATTATGACAGACAATCTATCGACCAAAACGGCGGTACCTTGGGTGTAATGGAAACCTGGTATAAGGGTAACTTCTTCACAGCATTAACTGCAAACGTAAGCGGAAACTTTGCTGATGCACATACAGATATCGGGAAAGAAAGAATGGCAATGATAATGGCAGGTGTTGCAAGTAAGACAGGATATAACTGGGAACTTGCAAAAGGTAAATTCATTATTCAGCCTAGCATCTTGTTATCATACTCATTCATCCATACATTTGCACATAATAACGGACTCGGTGCAAGAGTATCATCAAGCCCTATCAATGCAATACAGGTT
>CACWZA010000010.1 GCA_902765215.1 uncultured bacterium
AAAAGGTCGGATTACCCCCTCCCTACCCTCCCCCTATGTAAAGGGGGAGGGAGTAGTTGTAGAAATCTTTGATTTCTTACAAATACGGGTGAGGGTTAAATATATAAAACACCCATCTTCCGCGTAAGAAGTTATTGTTCTTCATTTACCCCACCCCTGAACAATAATTTATTTTTGTATTACAATATTCTTGTATGTTACTAAATAAAAGGGAATGAAATATGGTTACAAAAATGTCAGTTTTAAAAACAACTTTTTCAGGTATAGATTTTTCCGGTTATAAATCAAGAGTATCTGAATTTGTAAACGAATTATCAATGAGAGCAAACAAAGAAGGTAAGTTCCTTAACTGGGTAAATTTACCGCAAGAACAACTTAAAAGAGTTGATGAATTATACTCAATGGTTGAAAACTTTAAGGCTCAGACAGGAAACACTGTTTTAAGCGTTATGGGTATCGGCGGAAGTAAACACACCGTTGAACACATGTTATCTATTAATGGTTTGAACATTTGCGCAGACAAAGTTCAATTCTATTCAGACGTTGATTCTATCAGCTTAGAAAGATTTTTGACAAAACTCGGTAACAATGTTTTATCATCAAACTATATGATAGCATCAAAATCAGGCTCAACTTTTGAAACAAAAGACGGTTTCCTCAGAGTACAAAAGATGCTTATCGATGCATACAAATCTCAGGGTATGTCTGAAGCTGATGCACTTAAAGCTTCTGCAAAACATTTCATTGCAGTAACAGATAAGAACTCTGAAAAATCAGAATTAAGAAGAACTTCAATAGAACAAGGCTGGATTGGTGATTTATTTATCCATGATGATGTCGGCGGAAGATTTTCAGCATTTGACGATCACGCATTATTCACCCTTATCTGGGCAGGCTTAAAGAAAGAAGATATGATTTCTTTATTAAATGCGGCACAGGAAGTTTCAGCATTAGCATTATCAACAGATTTGGAAGAAAACGATGCACTTAAAGAAGGTATCTTCTGGGCTGACGCAAAACTCAAAGGAATAGAAGCATCTGTTCACCAATATATGGGTTCAATGTTTGAAAATACAGTATACTGGCACGCACAAATGCAAAACGAATCAGTAAAAGACACCTTAAAACAGGTTGCAAAGGTTCCTGATGCAATGCACCACAGTGCAGAAGCACACTTCAACCCTGCAAACAAACTCGTTTTTGCTTTGACAGTACCTTCTGATAACGGAGTATGTTCAGAAAACGCAAAAGCATATATCGGTGCATTGACAAAATCTTACGATTCAACCGGTGCATTATTTGTGGAAGAACTGGAAACCTCTAAGCTCGGTTTAACAGCCGCTGCTGCAGGTGCAATGACTCAATTAAGAGCTTATGCAACAGTTTATCAGGAAATTGTAACTGCCGTTATGACAGGCAAACAACTCCCTGAAGTTCTTGACAGCGTACTTCAACCGCACGTTGAATACTACAAAAAGAACCTCAAAGGCGGAGTTGTAGTTCCGGGCAGAATTTCATAAAATTGTAATTATTTCATTATTGAATAAACAAACAGAGTAAAAAATCCTTATTTTACTCTGTTTTTTATATTAATTGTAAACGAGATTTAATAATAGTAATTTTGACACTTGCAAAACCCTGAAAAACATGATAATATAATCTTGCGTATAATATTATTAGTGAAGGATGTTAGATGTTAGTTTCAGCAATTGCTACATTTCAGGCTATAAATGCTCAACACAGAGCGGGTTTGGCTATGATGCAGTCTAACAATGCTATGCTTAGCAGCATAAGAAACATTGGGGCTGGGGAAACAAATTTCAATGCTTTACATCAACAGGATGTAAAAAATGAAACAAATATGATTAAAGCACAATTCATGTATCAGGTTGCTTCTGCGTGGAAGAAACATTCCGAAGAACAACTTAAAAGAGAACTAAAGGGTCTTGATTACAAAGCGTAATCCTGATTCTGTTTTATGAATGGATGTTATATGTATCTTTAAATGCTTAGTGTTTATTATATCTAGAGAGAGTTTTGCTATATATTTTTGTTAATAAAACTTATTATTTCAAAAATATATAGCAATTTTTATTTTTAGGGTGTTTTATCATGATGCGTGTATTATATGTGAATGAAAGAACCCCTAATTATGACATCAAACATCAACAGCAGTTATACAAACCAATACAACTATAATTATCATATTGCTACAAATCCCGGAACACCCGTGAATGTAAATGTAAGTGTTACCCCGGGACAACCACAGGGCTACAAGTTTATTGTTGACCCGAAGAACAACTCGACAATTTCGGGTAAACCGCCATATAACTCTGCACTAAAACCCAAAAACGGACTGAAAGAATCCGTAAAACGAATTTTAAGACCGTTAAAAATAATCAAACCTGCTCACATCATTATGATAGGGGTTGTCAGTATGCCAATGATGTTGAGAACCTGCGGAAGCATGTCTGCTTCAAGCGCACCTGCTACACATCAACAAGCACCGGCTCCAAATGCTAATGCTATGGAAAAAATTTACAAAATGGGTGAACAACATATCAGAGACAGCATTAAAGTTGCAGAGATGGAAAAAGAGCTTAAACTGGCACAAGATTCTATAAAGATGCTTAAAAAACTCCCTAAATAGAATATAAATAATCGCTGATATATGATAGAATTAAGTTATGGAAAATTTAATTCTTAAAGATAAAAACTTATATTATATTGGCGGGGTTGTCAGGGATGAACTTCTCGGACGCGATAGTTTTGATGTTGATTTGACTTATCAGGGTAATGCCATAGATAAGTTTGGGGAATTAAAAGAATGTATAAAAGTAAATGAGCCGTTTGGAACGGTAAGACTGCTTGTTGACGGAAAAGAAATTGATATTGCCTCAACAAGAGATGAGAAATACGATAAAAAAGGTCATTTACCGGAAGTTTTTGATATTGGCTGCGAACTAAAACGAGATGTTTTACGCAGAGATTTCACGATTAATGCACTTGCTAAATCTACGCTTACGGGCGAAATTGTTGATTATGTAAACGGGGTTAATGATATAAAAAGCAAGTGTTTGAAAGTTCTGCACGACGGAAGTTTTATTGACGATCCGACAAGAATTGTCAGAGGGCTTAAATTCGCCGTCAGGTTCGGATTTGAACTCGATGAACACACTAAAAATTTACAGGAAACTTATTTGAAAAATATTGATTACGATATGAGTTTTAAACGGCTGAAAAAAGAACTTATTGAAACTTTTAACCTCAACAGACAGGAAACTTTTGACAGATTTATCAATCAGAAAATATACAAACTGATTGGGGAAAATGAGCCCGAGGAAATACCTGATTATGATATAGAAACACTTGTAAAAAAATATCCTGTTGATAATATCTGGCTTGTTTATATCGGCTGGCACCCTGATATTGAGAACCTGCCGCTCACAAGAGAGGAACAAAAAATAATTGACGATTACAGAGAACTTCTATCAACAGATATAAAAGAGGATAATTATTCTGTCTATAAATCGTTTGAGGGTAAATCAAAAGAGGCGATTTTACTATACACCCTTACCCAAAAATCAGAATTGGGAATAAAATATTTTTCACTAAACGGAAATATTGCCGTAACGGGTGAGGACTTGAAGTCCTTGGGGATTCCGCCTTCTAAAGAATATTCAAAATGTTTTGATTATATTCTGAAAGAAAAACTGAGTAACCCCGATTTAACAAGAGATGAGGAATTAAACCTTGCAAAACAGTTTTTCAAATAGGTGTTGGTTAAAGTAATAACGGCTTAATTACACTATAAATTTATAGTGAAAATTTTTGTTGCATTTTATTTATTTTTATAATAAAACTAAAATATATTAAAAAATTAAAGGTTAAAAAATGAAAGAAAAAGATGTTTTAGAAGAGTACTCAAGGGTTTCATCCCGTAATGTCCTTGACTCTATCCGATTGTTAGATGTACTCGGAGAACTCACGGAAGATGATGCAAAATTATTTACTTTAATTGCCGTTATAAGAAAAAAACTAAAAACTGCTTTCGACAAAATCGAAAGCAGCCGTAAAATAATATCAGCACACAACTGACAAACTTATTTAGAAGCAACAATAGCATAAAAATGCGTATTATCCCATCTATTAGCCTCTGGCGGATATATATCTATCACTTCCGTATTTTTATAACCCAGACTCTCAAGTAATGCAACTTCTTTATCAATGTGACGATATTCAGAATAATAATCTTTTTTTAATTCTTCAGAATAACCATTTATTATTACATCATCCTCAACCCCAAATTGCTGTTTGATAAGCAACTTACCATCTGGTTTTAAAAAACCGAACATTTTTTTATAAATTATTTCAGCCTCACTGCTTGAAACATAATGCATTATTCCGAACATTGTTATTATATCAAATTTTTCACCAGTTTCATAATTAAACATATCTTCATTAACAATCTCAACAGTTGGACTGCTTACAATAAATTTAGAAAAACCTTCAAACTTTTCTAATGCAACTACTTTTTTAACTTTAGAATAATATTTATTTAAAGTAATACCAGTTCCGGTTGCAACATCTAAAACCACTGAATCCTCATTTGCATATTTTAATATAAATTTCGAATCCATATCGCTAAAATCATTACATTTATTTATTTTTGTAGCAGTTATATCAATTGCTTGACTTGATAGATCTTGAAAATAATCAATAGCTTGTTTGTTTCCCATTTTACCACCTCTTTATAAACTCAAGTGCTCGCTGATAATCTTCGTAAGTATCAATATCACACGCACGTATTTTTATCCCACGCATAGGAAGATACGGTTCTAATTGATTAAACACGTGACCTGATGAATAACGCAGTTTGTCTTTTGTTACACAACATGGTCCAGTCCATTCGTAATCGCCTCTTTCTCTGGAAAATGACAAAACATCACCAACTTGATTCGTTTTGACAAGAACCGCATCATCTGACATCTTGTCTGCATACGCTATCCATTCCCCCTCTTGTTCTAATAGCATTTGCATATCTTCAGGATGAACCAATAAATCTCCATCAAATTCTATCGCTAATTCGTTTCCGTCACGTGCGCCCAAGTAATAACTAGCACCCGTTTTTGAATCAAAATAGTTGTGGTTATACACAAAAATCACATCATCACGATACCCTCTAACTTCATCTATAACATCGTGCGCCTGAAAACCCACAACAATTCTTACATCTTCAACATCTTTGAACAAGTCTAATTGCCATCGTATTAAAGATTTACCGTTTATATTTATCAAAGCTTTCGTTTTTGCTAACCCTAGTCTTGAACCAAGACCGGCAGCACTTATAATAACTGATTTAGTTGACGACATAGTGCCTCCTCATTAAATACTAAATAATCTGCTATAGATAGAACACTATTCGCGGGCATGTGAGTCAAACCTGAGCCAATCGACACATCTGCCATTCTCATAGCTTCTACATCATTGTTTCCGTCACCTATAAAAACGACCTTTTCGCCTTCTGACTGGTATCGTTGTACAAGATTCTCTTTCTTTAGAATGCTTGTTAACTTTAAGACTTTATTATCTTCTATAAGTCCATCAGAACAATAACAGCAACATCCTACTTTTTTCGCCAGTTTATCTACCCAGCATTCGAGATTGCCTGTTGCGATGAGACAATCCTCACTATGTTGAGAGATAAAATCAACAACCTTTTCATAAAGTTCTACTCCCTCTAACAAGTCACACACCTCATCAATTGGTAATTGACCAAGAATATACACACGTCTTATAAATGATTCTATGAATGGTATATTCCCTTTAACCGTTTCCATTGTTAAATTATCCATTTCAGCCTGTATGCCAAAGTGTTTTGATATTAATGGCAAGGTTTCTTGTTTTGTAACTGTCCCGTCCAAATCAAATATAAATTTTGTCATTTATTCCTCACTTTTTATTATTTTTAAATTATCAATATATTCTTCTATCTTATCCCCATTTATTTTGAATTTAGGAGGATATTCCATATAATTTTTACCGTAATAATTTACCAAGTAATCTTTTATATCATTAGGGCAATTAAATATTTCTCCTTCAAACTCTATTTCTTTTAACGGAAAAATCTTATTATAATTCCAAACAAAATATTTTGGTGCAATCCACCCATATTCTGTACCTGTATACAATGCACCATTTTGTGGATTTTTTGAATTATTTTTTAAAATATATTTTTTTTGAAGTTCTTGTGCTAGAGTTCTAACTTTATTGACATTTTTTAAGAATTCTTCGTTTGATAAAGCTTTTTTTTGAATTGTTTTTGAACAAAGCTTTATTTGTTTTGTTATTTCATATCTTTCATCATCGTTTAAATCAGATTTGTGATAATAGTCGATGGGGAATATATCAACCCCATATTTTTTCTCACCATGCTTATTGCATAAACAAATTTGATAATTTATTTTTTTCACACTTTTGCAACGATAATATTCACGTACCTGAATATCAGTATTATCAAATGCTTTTTTGAGCAAAGGAATGATTTTGTTATAATCATCTCTCGGCATACAAATATCTGTGTCAGAATCCCATGGTATATAGCCTTTGTGACGCACTGCCCCTAATAATGTCCCACCATCAATCCAGTAAATTAAATGATATTCTTTGCTAAGTTTATTTATAATTTTTAGGATTTCTAATTCCTTAAGTTGTGATTCTCTTAATTCTCCTGTAGCTTTTGGTAGTTGTGAAGGAGAAGATACAAAATTCAGTAACTTAGAAGTTAATTTTAAATTTTCTTCTGCAAAAAATTTTTCTTTCAGAGATTTTATGCTGATTCTTATTCGTATTCCAAGTAAATATATTGTAAAACTGTAATTTATTATTTTTATTGAAAATATTTTTTCAAAATTCATAATTATCCTTTCACTGTATATTTCTTTTTTATTATGTCGTCGATATTTTTTGTGTATTTATCAAGTATTTCAGTATTTAGTAAATCGTTATCATTTATGAATTCGGCATCCATAAAAGGCTGAATTTTTCTTATCGCATCGTCTATATATGGCGTTTTGAGTCCATTTATTTGTGCAAAAAGCTTTATAAAACAAGTTCCAAACGGCAAATCTTCCTGTACATATCTTGACTTCGTATCAATAACAAACTCTCCGTTTTTATCCACTAAAGGGGACATTACTTGTTTGAAAGACGGTATCGATTTCAATTTCTTTGTTAATGATTCTTTTGAGTCAACACCGTAATGTTTTAGTAAATTCGTATATTCTTTAACTTTTAATATTCCCATCAACTGCTCTAATTCATTATCCATACCAAGAGCATATTCTGAGGTATTATCATTCCAGATATCATAGAGCGGATAATTTTGTTTGTATGGGTAATCCCCTCGCAATAATTCAACCATCCCGGCAATGTGCAGTATTGGATTAGAATTTGACAAAAATAGAGGATAATAAGAATTTAACCTTATGATATTTATCTTTAATAAATCCGAGAGCATATTATAATCATCAGCAGAACAGGTCTCTGAAAAATATACTTTAACCTCTTTTTTTACGTCTGTATTAACACTATGCCCATATTCCCTTGTTCTTGAAATATAAGGCACCCTTTCAAAACAAGCATATTTATTATTTGGTAAATATTCATCAAAGATAAAATTAATTCCGCCTGTACTAGGAGCTGAAATTAAAAAAGCCTTTTCTGATATGTAATCTTTTATTTTATTTATGTAATCAAAACGAATATTTGCCGGCATTGAAATGATAACAACATCCGCATCATTTAATATTTCATAGTTATCAGTAACCTCACTTATTTTGGATTTATGGTGGAATACGTTATCATAATAAACATCAAGAGTATCAGCCCATTCCATAGGTTTTCTGGTTAATACGTTTACGTTTAGCTCAGGACTGTAACCCAACTCCCCGATAAATGAATGTGATATATTACCTCCGCCGCAAATACATATCTTCATACTAAACCTCTCTCTTTATCACAATATTTTTTGGTATAGACATATAGTCCCCAAAAATATTCTTTAGATATGCATCAGATTGATTTGGAAGATAACATTTACAATCTTCAAACGAAGCTTCTTTCAATGGGAATACGCAATCATAGTCCATAATTAAATGTCCTTTTACCCGATAAAGGAAATCTATACCCCAAAACAGTGCAGGTTTCTCATTCGCAGGCTCTCTATTCCCTAATATGTATTCTTTTGTAATAGATAAAATATCTTTTTTGGCTTTTTGAACTTGAAATGCATTCATATATTTTGAATGATTTAATTTATCAAATTCCTTTTTGGCAGATTTTATTTTTTGCGTTACTAAATTTTTCTCATCATCTGATAAATGAGACGTGTGATACATATCTACAGGAAAAATATCGATGCCCACATTATCAGAATTT
Source organism: uncultured bacterium (assembly GCA_902765215.1). GTDB lineage: Bacteria > Cyanobacteriota > Vampirovibrionia > Gastranaerophilales > Gastranaerophilaceae > UBA2883. The sequence goes on from CACWZA010000010.1 coordinate 8,440, forward strand.
TTCTGTATTATTCTAATTTGGAAAAAATTTGAACGTTCTGCCCGTTCTCTAACGAAATAATCTGTTTCTGCTAATTCTGTTTTCAATATGGATAATAATTTTTCATAGTCCGGTCGTAGCATACATAAATCAATATCATCGTCCCACGGGATAAAGCCATTGTGTCTTACCTGACCGATTAGTGTCCCACTATCTAACCAGTACTTTAAATTATTCTCTTCGCATATTTTTGTGACTAATTTATATATTTTCAAGCATTCCAGTTGTATCTCTCTTAATTTCCCAGTAGCCTTTGACAACTTTGTCACATCTGTTGATAAGGATAATAAAAGTTCTAGTGTATCAAGTTTTGCCTGCATTCTTAAAAAAGTATTTCTTACACGAATCTTTATTCCTAAAAATTCGTAAATACAATGTTGACTCTCTCTATCATATCTTCTATCAAATATTTTCATTTCCGCCTACGCTATTTTTTACTTTTTTTCTCTTACATCTACTTCTAAACCAATATGGTTATTTGCCTTATGCTGTAATTTTTTATAATTGTTATAGATTCTCTTTTTCAGGCTTGATGAACTTATTCCATCACCGTATGGGAAATAAACGACCTCAACACCGAGTTCTTTTAAATAGTCATATTTACCAACCCAATCATCACCCACAACAAAAATATCAAAGTTGAGTTTCTTAACTTTGTCTGTATGATCAAGTGATTTCTGAGGAATAACAATATCAGGACCTTTAATAGCTTTCATTAATCCTATTCTTTCCTCAAAAGGAATAATCGGAGTTGATTTGTATGTTGATACTAATTCATCTGTATTAACACCAACAATAAGGATATCACCCAACGCTCTTGCATACTCAATCATTTTTAAATGGTTGATATGTAGCATATCAAATGTTCCTGATGTATAAACTACTGTTTTATTTCCTATCATTATGAAACTCCTTGTAATTGTTTTTTCTTTACTTCCTCGATAGAAAGTAATAATTTATCTATAAGATTATCTATATCCGCAATAGTCGTATCCCCCAAATGTGATACACGCAAAAGTTTATCTGCCAACTCTCCGCCGCAAGGATTTACGTAAATATCGTACTTATCTTTCAATACCTGAATAACATCGTAAGCACTAATATCCTCAAACCACACAGGTGTAATCATATTAGAAATCGGGTAATCAGGTATCGTTAAACCGATTTCTTTTACTTTCTTTCTGAAATATTCTCCCTTTCCTTTGATGGTTGCCAGTCTTGAATTGAGTCCGCCTTCTTCCTCTATCATATTGAGCATATCTTGTATTTCATACATAACCAGAACTGGCGGAGTATACGGTGTTTGTCCTCTGTCAATGTTGTTCAGATAGTCTCTGTAATCAAAATACAATGACGGTCTTTTTGATTCGTTTGACTGGATTTTATCTATCATTCTTTTGCTGAAAGATAAAATTGCACACCCCGGAGAGCAGCAAAGTCCTTTTTGAGAACTGATAATTGTTACATCAATTCCGTATTTTTCCATATCATATTCGTCAGCAAGGAAGGAAGATATTGCATCAACTATAAAATACATATTATTGCGTTTTGCAAATTCACTAAGTAATTGCTTATCATATAACTGACCGGAGGTTGTTTCGTGGATATTCACGAATAAAGTTGTATAACCTTTGTTTTCAAATGGTTTTAGATGTTCTGCTGTTAATGCTTCATTCCATTTTAAATCAACTGAATCGTATGGTATATTATGATACTCTAACATTTCACAGAATCTGTGACCAAACCCGCCGCCATTTATCACGAGAGCCTTATCATTAGCTAACATACAATTCTCAATGGTTGCCTCCATTGCCCCCGTACCTGAGCTGGCAAGATATATCGTACCGAATTCGGTATGATTTCCCATTAAGTGAGATAACCTTTTTAAAGTAGATTTTACCATCTCACCATATTCTTTTGTTCTGAAATGTATATAGCCTTTATCTCTTATTGTTGCAGTTCTGTGGTACATTTGCACCGGTCCGCAAGTAAATAATGTCATACCAAACCCTCCTTCAGTGCGTTTATGCATTCTTGTTCTTCTTCGCTCAAAGTGACATACATACTATGACCAAACCCGAATTTCTTCGGATATGCCATATAATCCCCGAATATATCTGATAAATATTCTTCCGCTTTATTTATACCCATTGCTGAAAAACCCTCAAATTCTATCGGTTTTATCGGGAAAAACGTATCATACGAATGCACCCACAACGGCTCCGTATAAAAATACTCCAAACCGCATTGAATATCACTCTTCTCAACATACTTATCAGGTATTATTTCAGACTGAATCTCTTTTACGGCCTGAATAACTTTTTCAGACGAATCAAGCGACTTGTTTTTCTTTAATTTTGCTCTTATCTTATACAATTCTTTTGTTTTTGCCAGCCTGTCTTCTTTGCTCAAAACCCCATTTGAATAATCATGTGGGAAAATATCCACAAACAGATGCGGGCACTTTCTGTGTTTTACTTTTATTATTGTTTGAGACTTGCCCAGATATGTTTCTTCTGCGTAAATATCGGGGTTTCTTGATGATTTATTAAATGCTTCAATTATTTTGTCATAATCTTCTCTGAGCATACCAACATCAATATCATCATCCCATGGGATAAATCCTTTGTGACGTACGGCACCCAATAGTGTGCCAAAATCGAGCCAATATTTCAGTCCATTTTCTCTACAAACAAAATCCAACTCTTTTAAAAGCGCAAGGTTTGCAAGCTGAATATCCCTTATTTGCCCTGTTGCAGGAGGAATAGTGGTTATGTCAATATTGTTCTTTTTGTAATAATAGTATGGGCTTTCTTTTCTTTTTTTTGCATATTCTCTTTTCGGAAATTTAAACTTCAATCCACACAAACGAAGCAGATGGTGGGTTTCACCATAATCTGTAATTGAAAAAATGCTTTGTAAAAACTCTCTTATTCCCATCTGCCTTTCAAATTTGGTATAACCAAATTCCCCTAATTTTATAAATAAACTTACACCTGCGCAGGTGCCCCCATTGTTTTTAAGAACGACAAAACTGCTTTCTGTTTTGTACTGCTTAAATTACCTAATAACGACATTATTTCGTACATAGTTGACGAAATATTTTCCTCTTTATAACTCAAACCACTTAAATCAAGCTTCAACACTTCTGCAATTCTTAAAAAAGTCTGCAAACTCGGAATGTACTCCCCACGCTCTATTCGGGAATAATGCTGAGTGCATAAACTTACCGAATCTGCCATCTCTGCCTGAGTCAGCCCCAGTTCTTTGCGTTTACTACGAATTAAATTCCCGAGATTTTTTAAATCTAAACCTGATAAGTCATTTTTTAAATTATTACTCATGGAATACACTCCAAATAAAGTCGACTAATCTTTGCTTTCATTAGCATAATCATTAAACTAATCACTACATGATTATATCACGCTAATTTAGTATGAATGTCATTCAATTTATAAATTGTTACATTCTTACTAGCATGAATACTATTGGGGGGGGGATAAATGGACGAAAAACTCAAAATGTTTGGTAAAAGAGTTGCTTTGCTAAGAGCAAACAGAAATATAACACAGGAACGACTTGCCGAACTTATTGGTTATTCTCCAAACCACATATCAAAACTCGAATCAGCAAGAACAAATCCCTCTTTCGATTTGATTATAAAAATAGCTGATGCACTTAATATACAACCCAAAGAATTATTTGATTACGAACAAACCCCGACAGAAGAACTCGACATCGAAATTATGCATTCTATAAAAAGTCTGAATTTTAAAGAAAAACAATTCATCTTTGGCACAATCAAAAATCTAAAAAATTACTTAAATAAAACATAATAAAAAAAGATGCGGAGAAAAATCACCACATCTTTTTTACTTATTGCTTCGCAAGTTACTTGAACTAAAACTATCCTTTCATTGCGTTTTCAACTGCAACAGCTACTGCTACGGTTGCACCAACCATAGGGTTGTTGCCCATACCAATAACGCCCATCATTTCAACGTGAGCAGGAACTGAAGATGAACCTGCGAATTGAGCATCACCGTGCATACGACCCATAGTATCAGTCATACCGTAAGAAGCAGGACCTGCTGCAACGTTATCAGGGTGAAGTGTACGACCTGTACCGCCACCTGATGCAACAGAGAAGTATTTTCTTCCGTTTTCAAAACACCATTTCTTGTAAGTACCTGCAACAGGGTGTTGGAAACGGGTTGGGTTAGTTGAGTTACCTGTGATAGAAACATCAACGCCTTCTTTAATCATGATTGCAACACCTTCTGATACATCATCTGCACCATAGCATCTTACTTTTGCTCTTTCACCGTCAGAGAACGGAGTTTCTTTAACAATCTTCAATTCGCCTGTTTTGTAATCGTATTCTGTTTCAACAGCAGTAAAACCGTTGATACGGGCAATTACATAAGCAGCATCTTTACCAAGACCGTTCAAAATAACTCTCAAAGGTTCTTTTCTGACTTTGTTAGCATTTCTTGCGATACCGATAGCACCTTCAGCTGCAGCGAAAGATTCGTGACCTGCCAAGAAGCAGAAACATTTAGTTTCTTCTCTCAAAAGCATAGCACCGAGGTTACCATGACCTAAACCAACCTTACGGCTGTCGCCAACTGAACCCGGAACTGCAAATGCCTGTAAACCAAGACCGATTGCTTCAGCTGCATCTGCTGCGTTTGTAATACCTTTTTTAATAGCGATAGCGCAACCTAAAGTGTATGCCCAAGATGCGTTATCGAAAGCGATTGGTTGAATGCCTTTTACAATAGCATCAACATCAATTCCTTTTGACAAACATAATTCTCTTGCTTCGTCTAAAGAACTGAATCCATATTCAGGAAGAACTTTAGCCAAAGTAGCCTCACGTCTGTCTTGTCCTTCAAATTTTGCCATTTTTATTTTCCCTTTTCTATTATTTTCTAACTTAAACTGCGAACAGGAATAAATAATCTCTTATTATTCCTGACGAGGATCGATGTACTTAACAGCATCAGCAAATCTGCCGTATGTACCGACATTCTTTTCGAATGCTTCTTTATAATCAGTACCTGCTTTTACGGCATCCATAAACTTACCTAAGTTAATGAACTGATAACCAATAACTTCATCATTCTTATCAAGCCCTAATTTAAGGATATAGCCTTCAGTAAGACTAAGGTATCTGACACCTTTTTGCTTAGTTGAGTGGATAGTACCACACATAGAGCAAAGTCCCTTACCTAAATCTTCAAGACCTGCACCAACAGGAAGTCCGTTTTCAGAGAACGCTGTTTGAGTTCTGCCGTAAACGATTTGTAAGAACAATTCTCTCATTGCAACGTTGATAGCGTCACAAACGAGGTCAGTATTTAATGCTTCAAGAATTGTTTTACCCGGTAATATTTCACCTGCCATAGCAGCAGAGTGAGTCATGCCTGAGCAACCGATTGTTTCAACCAATGCTTCCTGAATGATACCTTCTTTAACATTCAATGTTAATTTACATGTACCTTGTTGAGGAGCACAGCAGCCGCAACCGTGTGTCAAACCTGAAATATCTTTTATTTCTTTACATTTTGTCCATAATCCTTCTTGAGGAATTGGAGCAGGAGAGCCTTTAACACCGCGGCGTACGCAGCATTTTTCAGCAATCTCGGATGTTACTTGAATATTGTCCATTTTGCCTCCTTCATTATTTAAGCAATTTTCTCTCTGTACTAATTATCTATTATTATATAAGAAACATGTTTTTTTTGTTAGGTTGATAAATTATTGGGGGTAAATATATAAAACAACCTATCCGCAGGATAGGTTACGATTTTTTATTTTCCCTTAAATAATCTACCCCTTTTGCCAAAAATACATGTCATATCTCTCAGGGATATGTTTTGTATTTGATTTAAAACCGTTCTTTTTATAAAACTTCTCTGCATCGTAGGCGGTATGGACATAAATATCTTTTGATTTAAATTCATTCTTAACAAAATCTATCAGTCGGGTTCCGACTTTCCTGAACTCTCTGCGTTTGTTTAACGATTTATTTGTTTCAGGACTGACTTCAAGCCATGTAATCTCGTTAGCTCTGTTTTTTGTTTCTGAAAATGCCATGACACCTAAAATATCATCAGATTTTAACCTTTTAAAATCAGCAGTTTGAGTGGTCAAAGCATAAAAATGTTCTTTTTCGATATCATAATAATTGTGAGGTTCAACAACATCATCAAAGAGATGGTGAATAAACATTGCGCCTTTTTTGAGCCATTTGTCTTTTGTCTGCTCCATCGCTTCAACATCTGCCTGATTATTTACATCTATTTCAACAATGGAAACATTTCTGTCTATACAATTCCGCCACGAAATCCGCTGCGGAATGCTTGTTCTGTTCATTAAATTAGCTGTAAAATTTATACTCATACCTTTTTAATATTTTTAACCTTCCCACCAGTAAAGGCTTGACGGAATATCATCCTCACAGTTAGTGAATCCTTGTTTTTTATAAAAATCTACCGCATCCGATGCTGATACAACATTTATCGGTTTGTTATAGTTAATTTGTTTCAAAAGGTTTATCATAGCCGCCCCAACGCCTTTATATTCGCGTTTCCAGGATTGTTTTGAGTTTGTATTCGGACGAACCTGAAGCCAGGTTATCTGGTCAGCATCATACCTGCTTGAAGAAAACAGCATAAGTCCTAAGATTTTGTCGCTTTGCAGGTTTTTAAAATCGCTGTTTTGTTCGGTCAGAGCAAGATAATGCTCACATTCGATATCATCATACTCATACCCCTTCACCGCTTCGTGATAGATATTAGAAGAATACTTTGCGCCCTGTTCACTCCACAAAACAGATGCGTTATAAAGTGCCTTTACATCCCTTTTGTCATTTTTGTCAAGTTCAACAATAGAAACATCCGCAGGAGCATATTTATCATCATCAACCCGTTTTGGAATCTGAGTCCGCTTAATCAAATTTGCTGTGAAATTTATCCTGTTCATATCGGATAAAACAACCGTAAAAAAATTTTTTGTCTATACTGTTAAGAAAAAGAGTAAATATCTGTAAGAACAGATATTACTCTAGCCTTAACAGCTCTCCGTCGTTAATTGTTTTTAAGGGTAAATCACACTCATAAAGAGTGTAGGTTTGCGTTATTCGCCAAAAGTAAGCTGGGATGACATTTCTGCAACAACACGCGAAACATCTGCTCCGCCGATTGCAATTTCCAATACCAACTGAGAATTGATAATTAATGTCTCACGGTACTCCATTGAATCTACATCAATAACTTTAAATTCAATGAAATCATCTCCAACAAATTCCAGCTTGCCGTATTCGTTTCCGGATACCCAACGCATGAACATGTACTGATGTTCCAAGTCTTTTAATCTCTCTAACATTCTCATTTTCTAACCTGCTCTTCTTTACACTATATATTTTAGTGATTTTTTTTTAAAAGTCAAAAAAGAAATGTAAATTATTATTTAGGGGGGGGGGGTAAATATATACAATACCCCTCTCCCGCGGATAGGTCATTTTTTCATTTACCCCCCCATTGATTTACAAAACTACATTAAGCGGGAAAATAAAAAACCCGCCAAATCATGGGTAAGTTCTTATTTTTCAAATTAATCAAGTATTTTTACATAATTTTTTACAAAAGTTATGTAAAAATTTCAGACAGATTTTTGAAATCGTCAATTCACTATTCATTATTTATTTTTACCCCTTTATTAAGATTTATTATGTAAAAAAAAAGACATGTCATGAGAAAAAATCAAGACAAATAAATATGAAAGTATTAATATAAAATAGTGGTACATCAATATTTGGTCTTTACAAGTTGAAGTATCAATAGCAACTAAAATATCATTTATTTGTATGATGTACAGGATAGTTGATTAATATATAATGACAATGCGGTTAGTATTTCGGGAGGCATTTGGGTGTTAGAGCACGGATATATACAAATTTATACAGGAGATGGCAAGGGCAAGACAACAGCATCGTTAGGGCTGGCATTGAGAGCATTAGGTCACGGATGGAAGGTTCTGATTATACAATTCACAAAAGGTGACTGCGGAACTTCATACGGTGAGATTATCTCAGCGTCTAAGTATTTACCAAACCTTGAAGTTGTTCAGTTTGGTATGGACAGAGTTGTTTATTCTCACAATATTTGTATATCTGACTACAAAGAAGCAAAAAGAGGCTGGGAATTTGCAAAAGAAGCAATCAACAGCGGTAAATACCAGCTCATTATTCTTGATGAATTAAATATTTGTGTTGATATGAACATGATTAAGGTTTCCAGTGTAAAAGAAGCACTTCTGAACAAACCTGAAAACCTTGAAATTGTTCTTACAGGCAGAAACGCACACCCTGAGCTTAAAGCATTGGCTCACTTAGTAACAGAAATGAAACCTATCAAACACTACTTTGATATCGGTGTCATGGCTCGTGAAGGGGTTGAATATTAATACTTTTCGTTTCTGTCAGAGTATTTAATACTCTAAAACAGATTAGGTCACACGTTTAAAAAATAAGAGAGAGACTTTTAGGAGCGGACTTTTAATTGTCCGCTTTTATTTTTGTTTAAATTATATAAATTTCTTGACTGTAACTGATTATAATTATAGAATTAGACTATGGCTATAGCATATTTGGGATTAGGTTCAAATTTAGGAGACAGAGTAGGCTTTGTGCAACAGGCAACAAGTCTTCTTTCGGGTGATGAAAATATCAAACTCGTAAGCACCTCTTCTTTTTACGAAACAGAGCCATGGCATTTTGACACAAACAACTGGTTTGTTAATGCGGTTATCGTAATCTCAACCACATATCACCCTGAGGAACTGCTTAAAGTATGTCAAAGGGTAGAAGCTCAGCTTGGCAGAAAAAGAGCGGACGAGTCGGGATATAACGACAGAACAATTGATATAGATATATTATTCTATGATGATAAAATCATTGACGAACATGAAAACGGAATAGATTTAACTATTCCTCATCCGCATGTACACGAAAGAGCATTTGTTTTAGTGCCTTTGCTTGAAGTTGCACCTGCGTATGTTCACCCCGTTTTGAATAAAACAATTTCTGATATTTATGATGATATAGACGATCCGGAAGCGGTTGTTTTGTATGGCACAAGATTTATGTAATATCGGAATAATTGGAGCAGGCCCTGCGGGGTGTTGTTGTGCATATTTTGGCACAAAACTCGGGTTAAATATTACCCTGATTGATTCATCAGCACCTATGCGGACAATTCTACCGACAGGGGGCGGCAGATGTAACCTTGCTCACGCAGAATACGATTTCAGAGAACTGGTAAAGAACTATCCGCGGGGTGAAAAGTTTCTGTATTCTGTTTTTTCAAGGTTTTCAACCGCAGACACTATTGATTTGTTTGAAGAACTTGGAATAAAGACTTATACACAGGAAGATGGCAGAATTTTCCCTGTATCTGACAGCTCAAAAGAGGTTCAGGAAAAGTTTTCAGAAAAACTTAAATCGTGCAAATTTGTGAAAGAAAAAGCGCTCAGGATAGAAAAAATCGGGAACAGATTCAAGGTTGTGACGGATATGAACTCATATACTTTTGACAAATTGGTGTATGCAACGGGCGGACACTCGGGGTATGAGATGATAAAACGAATCGGAGTGAGTGTTGTTGAGCCAAAACCGTCACTTGTGGGGATTGTATCAAAAGAAAAGATGTCAGATGTTATGGGGATTGTGATTAAGAATGTGACCAATAAAGAAACGGGGCTCAGTGACGATATTTTATTTACCCATTTTGGGGTGTCGGGGCCTGTTGTTTATAAAATATCCTCTCTTAAAGCAAGGGATAATTTCCCTTATACACTGCATTTTGATTTACTGCCCGAGCTTGATGATTTGCAGAGCGTACTTAATAATAACCCGCACAAATTCATCAAAAATCTATTGGGGGAATATTTACCGCTCCATTTTTGCGAATTTATCCTGAAACTTGCAGGGGTTAATCCTGACACAAAATCGCACAGAATAGACGGGAAGATGAGAGATAATATTTTAGAGAGGTTACACCATTTTGAGGTAACCGCAAAATCTACCCAAAAAGACGGAGAAACGGTAACTGCAGGGGGCGTTTCGCTGGATAAAATCAACCCTAAAACGATGGAATCTAAAGAGGTTGAGGGGTTATATTTTTGCGGGGAAGTAATTGATGTTGACGGTTTTTGCGGAGGGTTCAATTTGCAGAACTGCTGGTCAACCGGTTATATCGCTGCACAATCTTTATTATGATAGAATGGGGTTATGGAAGAACTAAACTTAAGAAATTACGCACATATTGGAGATGCCGTTTGGGAACTGTTTGTAAGGGAATACACAGTTTTTAAGACGCAGAATTTAAAAACTCTGCATAAGATAACGACTGAGCGGGTAAATTCCGGGTATCAGGCAGAGATGCTTGCGTTTTTGGATAGTGAACTGACAGAGGAAGAACACGATTTGGCACGCAGAGCAAGGAATTGTCCTATTCCGGTGGGCAGAAGAAACAATCAGGCAGAATACCGTCAGTCAACGGCATTTGAGGCATTGATAGGGTATTGGTATTTACACGACAGAGAAAGATATAACAATATTATTGAAAAAATAAAAGCAGAATTTTTTAGTTAGTGATATAATGAATAAAAAATCGGGATACTCTGCCGAACAAAACGATTAAGTATCGTTTTGTGAGAGGTAGCAGTTTGGTTTACACTTTAAGTGTTATAATAAAAAAGAATAATAAAAAATCGGGATACTCTGCCGAAGTTTACACTTTAAGTGTTATAATAAAAAAGAATAATAAAAAATCGGGATACTCTGCCGAAAAAACGATTAAGTATCGTTTTTGAGAGGTAGCAGTTTGGTTTACACTTTAAGTGTTATAATAAAAAAGAAATATAAAATCGGGATACTCTGCCGAACAAAATGATTAAGTATCATTTTGTGAGAGGTAGCAGTTTGGTTTACACTTTTAGTGTTATAATAAAAATGTAAATAAAAAACAGGATGTAGCACTCTGCCGAACAAAACAATTAAGTATTGTTTTGAGAGAGGTTGGTAGCGCAGGAAAAAATATTGTAATATAATAAAAAAGGAAATAAACATCGGGATGTAGCGCAGCTTGGTAGCGCACTTCGTTCGGGACGAAGGGGTCGCAGGTTCAAATCCTGTCATCCCGATTTTTTGTATTTACTACTAAGTATTTTGTCATTGACAAGCGTTGTGAAAATCTATAGAATAAATTATATATTTAGTTTGAAAACAAGTTTTTAAGTAAATGCGTAGGACAAACTGTTAAGATACAGGTGTTACTGCGTATTTTTTGTGCTTATTTTTAAGGAGAAATGTTATGTATTATAAACCACCATAATTTGTAGTGGTTATATTGGTATATTTATCTGCTTAATTTATATACTACTTACTTAAAAAAAAATATTGCACTTGATAAAGATATAACAAGGTTTATATAAAATTGTACTATATAGACTTTATTGTTTATTTTAACTATTGGCTGCAATTTTTTTGATTTTACCAGTAAATATTCTATTAAAAATAATGACAGATAAATCGGTATAACAATATTGTTGTATGCAAATAAATCTAATATAAATTTTTCTGAAGGTATCACTTTTAATAATTTATATATTTGTTCAATGAACAATATATTTATATATACAAACAAATCAATATAACCAACAAAAGAAATAATATTTAAAAATAAAAATTGATGTAATTTCAAATAATATTTAAAAATAAAAATTGATGTAATTTCATAGTAACGAAAGGATAACATAAAATGACTACATATTCAAATAATAACAATAATAAAACAAATGACAAAACACCTTGGACGGAGAATGAATTTACTAATGTTATGCTTAGAGATACTGCAAACTTTCAAGAAAAATATGGATTTGAAGTAGGTTCTAATGGTTCTGCCTGGAACAATGAATCAGATGCGTTCAGACACGCATATATGCAGGCATATTTAACTCTTAGACTTGGAGAAATTCCTGCAAAAATATTAGGAAAATACCATGAAATTGATGGAAATATGCATAACAATCAGGATAAGGCAGAAGAAATAATGGATTTGCACAATAACTCTATCGGACGAGAAATTGGCAACGAAATTAAGAACGAACATAAAAACGAGAAAATCAATCCAGATAATCCTGAGATTAAAGAAATCATAGCAAGAAAAGTTGCAGAAAGAATGCAGGCAGGAAAACTCATTCTTGACCCATCGGGCAGAAGAACGCCTAAGAAGAAATTAAATATTCCCAAAGATGAAAAATCACAAAAACAATCAAATTCTCAAAAAGGTTGTGTTGGTTCTTATAAAGTATCAGGTTATACTCGAGCAGACGGGACAGAAGTAAAAGGATATACCAGAACATGTGGTGCTAAACACTCAGGAATGAGTAAAGAAGAACGATTAGCAGGTCAAGCAAAATACAAAGGTAAACGAATGCAAGATTTATCTGATAATGAACTTGAAGAAGCAATATCTTATTTTATATAATACAAATTTAAGTAGGATGCGGTAATCTGTGATTACCGCATCTTTATAATTATACAATTTTTGGTGCGGTAAATCAGAATTTACCACACCCTACAATTGTGGTTATATTGATGTGTTTATCTGCTTAATTGATAAACTGCCCAAAAATAAAATATTGCACTCAATAGTGATATAACAAAATTTACATAGAATTGTACTATATAAACTCTGTTATTTACTTTGACTATTGGCTGCATTTTTTTTGTTTTTACCAGTAAATATTCTATTAAGAACAATAACAAATAAACCGGCACGAGCATATTATTATATGCAAAAGAATCAAATATAAATTTTTCTGTAGGAGCTACTTTTAACAAATTATATATTTGTTCAATGAACAATATATTTATATATACAAACAAATCAATATAACCAACAAAAGAAATAATATTTAAAAATAAAAATTGATGTAATTTCATGACGACATATTCAAATAATAATAGTAAGTAGGATGCGGTAAATCAGAATTTACCACACCCTACTAAACATAATCATTTCCCCCAAAATAAAAAGGGAAGCCTGCGCTTCCCCTAAAATGGAGTTTAACTAACACTAACTTAATTCTTTTCTTTTGTCGTAATTTTCACGACTATTTTCTCGACAATAATTTCAGGGGTAAGGATACAAATAACAATTATATTTACCCCTTTACCCTATGATGAAACAAGTCTCATTGCTTCTTCAAGCAATTCTTTGTTTGATTTAATCAAAGCATTAACAAGTTCCATCTGCATTTTAGCTTGTTGATAGTGGCTCAGGTTGCTCTTGAAATCTGTATTTGATTGTTCCAAAAGACCTGCTCTTATTGAGCCCTTCCCGATTACAGGTTTACCGGAGTCTTCCGTTTCAACAAACTTTCCTTCACTAATTTCGTATAATCCGCTATTGTTATGGAAATTTGCGGTCGCAATTCTGTACAAAGGCACCATTCGTTTGCCGCTGTCTGCCTTACCATAGATTGTACCGTCTTCTTTAATTTCATATTCATCATATTTACCCATGAATTTACCGTTATTCGGGTCAATCCAGAGTTTGATGTTTGTAGTTGGAACACTTAGGGCGCCGCCTTTCATGGCAGTTTCTTCGTATAAATCCTGACTGATACGCTTTGTACCTGCCATGATTTCACCTTTATCGTTCAATATATAACCCTGAACAGCATCGCCGTTTTTGGCTCTGTATACACCCTCTGAGTCAAAGGTAAATTCACCTAATCTAGTGTAGATGACTTTACCCTGATCATTACGAGTGATAAAGAAACCATTCCCTTCAAAAAATACATTTTCGTTTGAAGTACCCGGAGTTGATTTACCCTGTCCTTGGTTCTTCACAGGGTTATCAACAACAGCTCCGCCAAGGAATGTGTCAAAATTTACTTTGTTTTCACGGAAACCCGGTGTATAAATATTTGTCATGTTGTCCGTTAAAACATTCATCCAGTGTGTAGTTGCAACTCGGGCGTTTATCGCCGTGGTGTACGAATCATACATTCGTCTATCTCCTTTAATTTAGTTAAATCTCTTTTGTTGTGTTTTTGTATGTTATATCTTCATAGTCTACTTTCAGTTCTTCAAATCTCTGTTTTAAAACATGAAGATTGTTTTTCAAATAGGTTTCGATAGCATCATCGTTAGTTAAAAACTCTGTTACTAATTTTCCCTCTGTATTTATTCTTATAATGACAGAAATCTGATTGTCAAAATCTATTCTGAAAACTTTTTTATTAATTATCGAATCTCTAAGCAGGGCAAGGAATTTAGCGGATAATTCCACTAACTCTTCATTGTTCTCATCAGTAAAATGAGATGAATCCTGAGTACCCGTTCTTAAGAACCCGATAAGACAGTCAACATCGTTTGATGTCAGTTCGGAAACATCAATTCGGTTATCCAGCGAGTTTGTCTGCGACATCAGGGCACTCATTACATTTTGAGTGTTTTGGATAACATCAGATTTTTCCACATGCATTTGATTATTCAACGCAACGATATCGTTCATGAACATCATATCGTCTTCTGTTGTTTTGTAATCTTCATCGCTCAGCCTGTTCATGGCAGCATTTCTTCTTGCCATTTCAAGGTTTTCTTCTTCCGTTGAAAGGATAGACATATCTTCTAACAGTTCTTCTTCTGTTTCGTGAAGAACCTGAGAATTATCTTTTTTCCCTTCTTCTTCAAAATCTTCAGGATGTTTATCGGTGTTGATGTCTGCCTCAACATCATCAGACTCGACAGCACCGTTATTTTCTCTCGCTGCGGCAATCTTTGCTATAACGGAGGTAATGTCTTCTTGTTCCTCAACATCATCTGTTCCTTTGCCGACAGTGTTTTCAACTTCTTTTTTACTCTTTGAAATATTCAGATTGGACATATTCAACTTATTGGACATATCCATCAACTTCAACATTCTCGCTTTATCTTCAGGGAACTGCGGAAGCTTTGGTTTTTCTTCTTTAGCTGCTTCTTGTCCTCTGCGAGCCATTGCTCTGTTTTCTTCGTCTGTGGAAAGGATTGATTCGTCCTCAGCAAGTTCTTTCGCTGTTTCTCTCAATTCCCCGCTTGTAGGTTCTTCCTTTTCCATAAAATTCATAAAAGATTCCCCGTCAGATGTGAATTGCTGACTGGTTAACTGCGGTTTTTCATCATGTACTTTATTATATGTGTTTACGCCGTTGGTATACACTTGGGGTATTCTCCTATTGTGTTAGTTACTTCTTTAGTCGGCATAAAACCCGCACTACTTTACGAGAAAATTTTATTTTTCATCTTTTTAGTGTAGTTCTTATAGTTTTTTAATGATTTTGAGGTAAAAATCAAGGAAGTAATATTATTGTACAATTAATTCTTGTTTCCTGTATAATAAAAAATGTAAGAAGAAAAAGTATAAAAAGAAGAAATTCGGCTTTCGAGCAGCCGAAGAAAGAAGGAAAAGAAAATGATACCGGAAACAAAGACTATGCAGCTTGAAATCGGTGGTAAAACAGTTACCGTAGAAACCGGCAAGTATGCACAATCCACAAATGGTAGTGTTACTGTAAGATGCGGCGATACAATGTTATTCGTCCACGCAGTAGTTAGTAAAGAACCAAGAGTTGGGATAGACTTCTTCCCGCTTTTGATTGATTATGAAGAAAGAATGTCATCAATCGGTCGTATCCCTGGTGGTTACAACCGTTCAGAAGGTAAAGCAAGTGACAAGGCAATCCTTGTTTCTCGTTTGATAGACAGACCTATCAGACCGCTTTTCCCTAAAGGATATAGAAACGATATCCAAATCGTTGCTCAATTATTCAGTTATGATCAGGAAAATCAGCCTGATACATTAGCAATGTTAGGTGCATCTTGTGCATTGATGCTTACAGGAGCTCCTTTTGAAGGCCCTATCGGTGCAGTCAGAGTATCAAGAGATGAAAACGGAAACTTCATCGCTAACCCTACTCACCAACAGGCTAAAGCATCTGATCTTGATATCGTTGTAGCAGGTACTCACGACAGCGTTATTATGGTTGAAGCAGGCTGTAAATTCGTTACTGAAGACGATATTATGAACGCTGTTGCTTTCGCACAGGAAGAAATCAAAAAACAATGCGAAGCACAGGTTGAATTCGCTAAACGCTGCGAAGTTGAAAAAGAAGAATTTGTTAACCCTTACGACACTTCAAGAATTGCACAAATTATTGAAGAAACAGCAGGTGCAATGATTCACGATGCTTATCACAACTTCGACAGAAAATACAGACAAGATAAACTCGATGAAGCAAAACAATTGGTTAAAGAAAAAATCGATGCACTTCCTGAAGATGATTACATCAAACAAATCATTGAAGAAACAGGTATCGACTTTGTTGCAGAAGAGTTTAAGGCAGCAGAAAAACACGTTATGCGTGCAATGATTTTGGACGAAGGTGTCAGAGCAGACGGTCGTAAATACAATGAAGTTCGTCCTATCTGGTGTGAAGTTGGGGTTATCCCTAGAGCACACGGTTCTGCCGTATTCACAAGAGGTCAGACTCAAATCTTGTCAGTGGCAACCCTCGCAGGCCCTGCTATGAAACAGGAACTCGACGGTGTTGATCCTCAAACAGAAAAGACTTATATGCACAAATATATCTTCCCTGGTTTCTCTGTTGGTGAAGTAAAACCTTTAAGAGGCCCTGGCAGAAGAGAAGTTGGTCACGGTAATTTGGCAGAAAGAGCAAATATTCCTGCATTACCATCACAAGAAGAATTTGGTTATACAATCAGAGTAACTTCTGATGTATTAGAATCTAACGGTTCAACATCAATGGGTTCAACTTGCGGTTCTTCAATGGCATTGATGAACGCAGGTGTTCCTGTTAAATGTATGATCGGCGGTGTCGCTATGGGTATGATTAAAGAAGAAGGTTATGAACCTGTCGTTCTTACAGATATCCAAGGGATTGAAGACTTCTTAGGTGATATGGACTTCAAAGTTACAGGTAACGATGACGGTATCACAGCACTTCAAATGGATATGAAGGCAAAAGGTATTCCTAACGAAACATTAAGACGCGCATTATTCCAAGCTAAAGAAGGCAGACTCCATATCTTAGGCGAAATGAGAAAAGCAATCACCGAACCGGGACCTATGTCACCTTATGCACCAAGCATAACTACGCTGACTATCCCGACAGAAGATATCGGTGCTGTAATCGGACCTGGCGGTAAACAAATCAGAGAAATCATTGATGCATCAGGTGCTGAAATCGATATTCAGGACAGCGGTGTTGTAACAATCACCTCTAACGATCAGGAAGGCGCTCAAATCGCTATCAAGATGATTAAAGATATTACCTTCAAACCTGAAGTAGGTATGGTACTCAAGGGTAAAGTCGTAAGAATTATCCCTATCGGTGCGTTTGTAGAACTCGGCGGCGGTAAAGACGGTATGGTTCACATATCTCAAATCTGCAACGAAAGAATTGATACAATCGAACCACATGTTAATATCGGCGACGAAGTAGTCGTTAAGATTATCAAAATCGACGAACGAGGTAGAGTAAACCTTACTATTAAAGGCGTTAGCGAAGAAGAAAGAGGTAAATGTTTAGGAGAGTAATCTGTTAAATTTACCTAAATAAATAGTAAAAACGGACTTTTGAATTATTCAGAAGTCCGTTTTTATTTGAAAATACTTGTTATACTATCCCTTACACTATCCAAAACAGACGGTTTCGGATTTGATGCTTTGAGTTTATATTTTTTCTTTAATCTTTTTATCTCGGAAGATTTTATTCCCGTTCCTTCCATCTCTATATTTAATAATTCTGAATTTTCTGCTCCTAACTTTTCCGATAAAGAAAGCTGAGGGAAAAGGTTTTTAAAGAACGGTATCATTGATTCAGGCATTCTTTCCTCCGGTTCAACGGGAACAAAGCATAATTCTTCACCCTCTTTGAGTAATGGCTTAACCTTTGTGTCTTTTCTCAAACCAAGTATCAGTTCTTTTCTGTTATATCTCTCTGCCAGGTTCCTGCCATATTCGGCAAACCCTGCCCAGCTATCTACCACAATAGAATCTTTTTGAGGGTAAATTCTGTGTTTTGGGGACATAAAAATCGGGTCACCCTCTTTATATTTGTAACCGTCAGGTGTTCTGAAATCAACCCCGACCACAACATGGTCTAAATCACGCATAACTTTGCGTTTCGGGTTATATGCATACAGCCATAACGGTTTAACATCTTCATATCCGTTCACTTTCAATGCCATATAAGTAGCATCTGCTATCTCATGGCAGTTGCCTATCTTATGTTTTTTTAGCCCTATAATTTCTCTGAAAAAAGATTTGTTTAAATTATCTATATCATAATAATCTCTGAATTTATCTGTCAAAACAGATAAATAATCTTCCATTTTGTTCAATGATTTATTCTTTGTTCTTGAACCGTATTTGAAAAATCTTGTATAAGAATTAACTATCGGAAACTCATTCATAACACGGCGGCAAACATCACCAGTTCTTCTCAGAGAAGCAGAACGCGAAGTAAATGTTGGTTGCTGATACATGTTATTTTGAGAAATAATCATAGTGTTAATTTTAACGCACCTGAAAATAAAACTTGTTACCGATTATAAAAAAATAACCAATTGTTTACAAATATCGGAAAAACAGGCAATTTTTTGTCAAAAAAAATCTTATTATACATGTGGAAGTTAGATATTCTAATATTGTGCAAATATTACCTGTGAAAAACAGGGCAGATTTAACAGTAAATCGTGCATTAAATTCTGCTG
This sequence comes from uncultured bacterium, assembly GCA_902765215.1. Classification (GTDB taxonomy): domain Bacteria; phylum Cyanobacteriota; class Vampirovibrionia; order Gastranaerophilales; family Gastranaerophilaceae; genus UBA2883. Next base: position 27,332 of record CACWZA010000010.1, read on the forward strand.
CTGAAAAAACTTCTTATAACAAGACGCCTGTTAATTTTCAGGGAGTTCAAACGATATTAAAAGGGACTAAAAATAATATTGATGAAATCTATGCTTTATATAAAACTTCGCTTAAAGAAGTTCCGTTGACGGATATTATTGACTCGGTAAACACCTTAGCTGAAAACACAGGTCACAGAAGAAAAGATGTTTTATTTGCCATGCAGCAACTTACAAATTTTTCTAATATGAGAAGTATCCGAGAAATTGCAGATGTACTGGAACGGGATCATATATCCGAAATATTTAATAATAAAAAACATTTAGAGCACGGTAATTTTTCAGAGTGTGCAATTGATATTATGAAAGGGAACTCCGGCTTCCACAAAACATTAGAATATCTTATCCATAGCAAAGGTTTTGGAGATTTAAACAAATTCCATGATAACAAAACCGCATTTTTCCTCGACAAAAAGAATATTGAATCTTTAGAACGCCTGAAAAAAGAATGTCCTGATGATTTTCTAAAAATAAAGAACAATAAAAACATAAAATTTTATTATTTATCAGGATGGGATAACGGAATAACTTTCATAAACAGAAACAGAAGTTTAGAAACAGAAACAAGAAAATTAATTAATACTTCTGATGAAACAGGACTTCCTCTGGATATTGCGGCAGACGCTCCATTCTTAAAACAAATACACAGGTTGGGAATATCACCAACCGTAATATCACAAGACGGACTTCCTACCGAAATTTGTATATATAACAGGCTCGCACCGGAAAAAATGACAAAATCAGAACTCACAAATATAATTATTGCAAATGCCGAAATCCGTTCTGTAAAAGCAAGTCAGGAATTAAAAACACAGGAAGAAAGCGCAGAATACCTGAGCAGACACTTAAAAGTCTTTACTCCGGAATATTTGGCGATATTATCATCAGAATTAAATAAAAATTTAAGCTATTTTGCCAGAGAAAAAGGTGTCGCACAAAAAGATATTGTATATATTGAACCTGATTTAGCAAAAAGCAACTCATTAATCAATTACATGTACAAAAATGTGAATAATATTCCTGATGAACAATTTATTACTTTTGCGGAATTGAATAAGAAAGGTGAACACTTCTTAGACAACAAAATGCTGGTAATTCTTGATGATTGCACAATCACGGGAAACAGCATAAAAGATATGATATTTATGGATATGGAAAAAATCAAAGATGAAGTACCGAAGGTTTTTGTATGTTACGGAGCAACTGCCAATGCAAAACGAACTATCAAAAGCAAAAAAAATACGGAAAAAAATATCCATTTAATAATTGGAGATTATATCCCTCATAGCTTAACCAACAAAATGCACATGTCAGACAGACGGATTGAAAGAGTTGTCGGCAAACCTAATTATGTACGCGGCGAAGCTACATGCTTAGTGTTCCCTTATATGTCACCTGACACAAATACAGAACTTGCATCTAATATAGCACTTCTGCACAATACAAATTACAGACTGAGTAATATAATGGTACCTTACCCGAAACACGGGTTTGTTTGTTGTCAGGCAGAAAGACCTGAAGTCAATCCACGCAATTTATATGTTCATAAAGGAATAAAAAACTATACTTTACGCACAGACCGTATTGCAAAAAGAGCGAATGAACTAATCGGCTCAACCCCTGTTACTATCGAAAGTAATCCGTACAAAAACGAAGAAAGTTTCGCAGATAAACTATATCGGCTCATCTGTTGCAAAAGATAATAACTAACTTCTACGATTTATTATAATTTCCGATTAGGCACAAAAGAAACAGAGATAGAGATTTCTGCCCCGCTCTGTCCATTCAAACTTTATCTGAAAAAATAACTCTCTTTACGGGTATTGTTATTCCGCTTTGCTTATTGTAAATTAAGGGTAAATATAATTACATATAAGGGAGAGATTATGACAGTTGTTATAGATAAATTAAACGAAATCAATAGTGTTATAAAAGAATTATTCGAATTTGTGCGTGATGACGAAACCACAAAAAACGATTTTAACGAATATTTATCAACAATGGGAGCACTTAACGCAAGCCCTGCCCAAATGGAAAAATTATTCATTCCGTATGTATTTGAGAGAAACTTGGGCGAACCTGCAAAATCGGTTGTTGAAATATTCACGGAAAGCAAAAATATCTCTAACCCTGATATTGCAAAGAGTCTGTTAACTGCTCAATATACCGTATTCAGAATAGAAAAAATTCTTAAAAACGGGTTTGAACTGTTTAACCTCACAAACGAAAAACAATACACCGTTCTTTCATTAACAAAAATGACAAGCTTCAGAGGGGTTACGGCAGGTGAATTTATTGTTGCCCGTATCTTTAATTACAGAGGAGAATATTTCCTGATAGGTATCGACAATATGCTTCCTGCAAGCAAAATAAAAGATGCAATCCGCTATTCAATTATGAAAATTGTTCAGTCACCTTGGCTTGTGTATGAAGATAATTCTGAAAAAGAAGAAGCTATTAAAAGCGATATAAAAGAAATGAATACAAGATTTAAAAAAATCTTCAATTCTGACGAGTTTATTACAACAAACAAATATGCGGATAATGTAATAGAATTATTGAACGAAGATGCCAAAATTGAAGATTTTGATATGAAAGCGGCACAACAACCGCTTGATAAATACAAGTATTTTAAGGTAAAAGAATTAAACAATTCTTACGACAACTTTATCGAAAACTCAATGGGCGGATTTTCTTCCCATACAGAAACCTATGATGTTGGTATCATAATGGACGAAGAACTCGGATTGTATTCAATTCCTTTCTACAAAACCTTCTGCAAAATTTTTGAAGGGGAAGAAGTTGAAAATGCAAAAGAATGTGTGGAATATTTCCTCACAAACGACTCAATATCAGATAAAATAGTACGCAGAGTTGAGAACCTTTATCCAAACTTTATGGATAAAATTAACGAAATTTTAGACTCCGATTATACACTCGAAACCCTAATTTCAAAATATAAATCGGAATTTATAAAACGAACTGTTTATTCATCAACTTCCGTTTTATACCACTCAACAGCATTCTCAACATCAATAGAAATGCTCGAGGGGGTAGGGGTAAATGATATGCCAACTTCCGCAGATAATATTCCTGTGAAAAAAGTCGGCAGAAACGACCCTTGTCCGTGCGGAAGCGGTAAAAAATACAAAAACTGCTGTCTGAAATAAGGGATTAGTTTTTAAAATTTTGCAATAGTGATAAAACTGTGTTATTTTAGTAACATAAACTTAAAACAAAAGGAGAAATAAATGCTTTGTCCATATTGCAAAGGTGAAATACCTGATGATGCTAAAAAATGTATGAACTGTGGGGAATGGGTTGATCCTGCTTACAGAAAACCGCAGCGCGAAGATAAACAAGGCTGCCTTGCGGGGGTATTTGAACTTTTATCAAGTGTGACCTGGTTTGCATTACTCCTTATAATTGCCGTTATTGTTGTTCTTTTATTCTTAGAACACAACGGTGTCGATATATTTTAGATTAAGATAAAATTATGAAGTATAAAGAGAATGTCCGAAACTTTTGTATAATAGCCCACATTGACCACGGCAAATCTACCTTAGCTGACAGATTGCTTGAGGCTACAGGTACTATTGCCAAACGCGATATGCAGGATCAATTACTTGATACAATGGACATTGAACGCGAACGCGGTATCACAATCAAACTGAATGCCGCAAGAATGAATTACAAAGCAAAAGACGGAAAAGATTATGTCCTAAACCTGATTGATACTCCCGGACATGTCGATTTTTCTTACGAGGTTTCCCGTTCACTTGCTGCATGCGAGGGGGCTTTACTCATTGTTGATGCAACACAGGGGGTTGAAGCACAAACCCTTGCTAATGTTTATCTTGCAGCAGAACAAGATTTGGAAATTATCCCTGTTATCAACAAAATAGATTTACCTTCTGCTGATGTTGAAGGTGTAAAAGCAGAGATTGAAGAAGTGCTTGGGATAGATGCATCTTTGGCTATCCCTGTCAGTGCAAAAACAGGGGAAAATATAGAAGAAGTTTTGGAAGCAATCGTAAACTTTATGCCTCCGCCTGAAGACACAACAGAAAAACCTCTGAGAGCGCTGGTTTTTGACAGTGCCTATGACCAATATTTAGGAACACTTTGTTTCTTCAAAATTGTTGACGGAAAAATGAGATTAGGCGACAAAGTCAAATTTATGGCGTCAGGAAAAGAATATGAAGTTGTGGAGCTCGGCTATATGACTCCGCACAGGGTACAGGTAAAAGAACTCTCCTGCGGTGATGTAGGTTATTTTGCAGGTTCAATAAAAGAGATTACCCGTTTTGTCGGAGATACCGTAATCAATGTATCAAACCCTGCAACAGAACCATTACCTGGGTATAAAGAAGCTTTGCCAATGGTATTTTCAGGACTTTATCCGGTTGATAACGAGGACTATCACGAACTCAAAGAAGCCTTAGAAAAACTAAAATTAAGCGACAGCAGTATAACATTTGAACCTGAAACCTCATCAGCACTCGGATTCGGTTTCCGTTGCGGCTTCCTTGGTATGCTTCACATGGAAATAGCTCAGGAAAGATTAGAAAGAGAATACGATTTATCTATCGTAACAACCGCACCGTCAGTTATTTATAAGGTTCATAAAACAAACGGCGAGGTTATAGAGATTGATAACCCAGCAAACCTTCCTGCCGCTCAATACAGAGATTTTATAGAAGAACCTTATGTTAAAGTTTCAATAATAACCCCTAACGAATTTGTCGGGACACTTATGGATTTATCCCAAACGAAACGCGGTATCTTCATAAATATGCACTATATAGATAAAGTGCGTCAGGAACTTGTATATCACATTCCACTTTCAGAGGTTATTACAGATTTTTATGATCAGTTAAAATCACGTTCAAAGGGTTATGCAAGTTTAGATTACGAATTTGCGGAATACAAACGCTCAAAACTTGTAAAACTTGATGTAATGCTTGCCGGAGAAGTTGTTGATGCGCTTTCTGTTATCTGCCACGAGGACAGCGCCTTTTATATCGGTCAAAAACTAACTGAAAAGCTTAAAACAATTATCCCTCGTCAAATGTTTGAAGTGCCTATTCAGGCTGCTATCGGAGGCAGAGTAATTGCAAGAACAAATATTAAAGCCTTGAGAAAAAGCGTACTTGATAAATGTTACGGCGGTGATATCACCCGTAAACGCAAACTTTTGGAAAAACAAAAACGCGGTAAGAAGCGCATGAAAGCCGTCGGTAAGGTAGAAGTACCACAGGAAGCGTTCATGGCAGTCTTAAGCCTTAACGAAGAATAAATTTTTAACACAAAGGATTTATAAATGAACATAAATGTACAATACGGATACTATATACAAGGTTCCTTAGTGGGATTTAATTTAAACTTGAATGCTTATGAAGAGTACTATAAGGAATTGAAACGCGTCCTAAAAATAAAACATGTAAAAAATTTTCCCTTTGTTCGTGTGGGGAAAGCAAATGACGGCGGATATCTGATGATTGACGACTTATGTGAACACATTGCATACTCTTTTGGGATAAGTAACGATGTATCATGGGATAATGATATGGCTAATTGCGGATATCATATTTATATGTATGATCCTACTATAGAAAGATTGCCGTACGAACGAGAAGAATTCCATTTCTTTAAAGAGGGTTTGGCAGGCTCTAAAATTCCTGAAAAAAATCTTGATACATTAGAAAATTTTATAATTAGAAATAATCATACTAATAAAAAGCACATGATTTTAAAAATTGATATAGAAGGATATGAATGGGACTTTTTATCAACGGTAAAATCTTCAACCCTTAATCAATTTGATCAAATTCTTTTCGAATTTCACAATGTTGTAACTGCAAAAACAGAAGAAGAATGGCGAAAGACTATTAATCTGTTTGAGAAGATAAATCAAACACATGAAGTTGCACACATACACGGAAATAATTGTGATAGTATAATTACAATTGATAATCAGGTTTTCCCTAATGCTTTAGAAGTTTCTTATGTTAATAAATCAGTTTATGAATGCGTAAAAGACAACGATATTAAACTCCCAAGAAATATTGATGCACCTAATGATACAGGACGGCCTGATATTATCCTCGGGAAATGGAATAAGTAATATCCACCCACAATAACAGCAAGGAACTTATCAATGAAAAAACTTATATTATTTGGAATAGCTATATTTCTGATATTACATATATGTATTTCAATATACATAAAAACACCTAATACAAAAACCGAAGTTGTTGTCTGGACTCTTCAGATGGCAAATTTCTCTGATTACATAAACGGGATAATAAAAGAATACGAAGCCCAAAACCCGAATATAAAAATCAAATGGATAGATGTACCTTTTTCAGAAGGGGAAAAGAGAACTTTAGCATCTATTTTAAGCAACAACCCGCCTGATTTGGTTAACCTTAACCCTGATTTTTCGTCAATTCTGGCTCAAAAAGGGGCATTAGAAGAAATTGATGAAAACAAATTATCAGAATTTAATCAGGATGTAATAAAATCCTTAAAGTATCAGGGCAAACTCTACGCAATACCTTGGTATGCAACATCTGCGGTAACCATATACAATAAAAAACTTTTGGGAAACAATCAAATTCCAAAAACCTTTGACGAACTTGCACAGATTTCAAAAACAATAAAACTTCAAACCGGAGCATTTGCTTATTTTCCAACTATTACAGAGAACGACACGATGCTCAAAATTCTCAACAAATACGGAGTTGGGGTAAATAATATTGACTCACCTGAGAGTATCAAAGTTTTTGATATGTACAAAAAATTGTATCAGCAAAAACTTATCCCTGCGGAAAGTATTACCCAAACCCATCAGGAAGCACTTGAAAAATATATGTCCGAAAATGTTGTGTTCTATCAGGGCGGGGCAAACTTCCTTTCTATGATAAAAGATAACGCACCGAATGTTTACAAAAACACAGAGGTTGCACCGCAGATTGTCGGAAAACTCGGACAAAACGATTTTTCATTAATGAATTTCATTATCCCGATAAAATCAAAACATAAAAAAGAAGCACTTGATTTCTGTCTTTATCTGACAAATCAAAAGAACCAATTAGAACTTGCAAAAATGACAAATGTTATCTCAACAAATAAATATGCACTCCAAAACGAGTTTTATAATTCAGACAAAGATGTTATGGCACGGGCAAGAAAATATAGTGCAAAACAAATCGGACACATAAACCCCGTACTTCGTCAGCAAAATAACCAAAAGGATATTAACCTGCTTGTAAATACCGCAGTACAAACCATACTGCTCAATAAAGGCGATACAAAATCTATTTTAAATCAGGTTAAAAAAGATATAGAAAAATTAAAGTAAATTATTGATCATCTTTGTATTATAATAACACTATGGACATAAACGAATTAAAACAACGCATAGATAAAAATAAGGAGTGTCTTTGACTTAGATACTCTGTCTAAAGAATTAAAAGATATTGAAAATCAACTGCAATCACCTGATGTATGGTCTAACCAAAAACTGGCCTCCGAACTGGGGCAAAAATCCAGAGAGTTAAAAGAAACAATAGAGGGAGTAAACATCTGGGAACAGCTTATTGAAGATGCTGAAGCGGCCTATGAAATCGGGGATAAAGAACTTGTCGCCGAAGCGGAAAACGGTTTGGTTAAATTAGAGAAAATGCTTGATAAATTTGATTTCCAAAAGATGCTGAGCGGTGAATATGATGATGCCGATGCAATACTTTCAGTCAATTCCGGAGCAGGCGGAACAGATGCTCAGGACTGGACACAAATGCTTTTAAGAATGTATACCCGCTGGGCAGAAAACAAAGGCTGGAAGGTCGAACTCTTAGATAAATCAGACGGGGAAGAAGCAGGGATAAAATCAGCAACAATAAAGATTTCAGGGCGATATGCCTACGGTTATGCAAAAGCCGAAAAAGGGGTTCACAGACTGGTCAGAATTTCACCTTTCAATGCTAACGGCAAACGACAGACAAGTTTTGCTTCCTGCGAAGTTTCACCTATTATTCCTGATGTAGAAAAGGTTATTGTAATTCCGCCCGAAGATTTGGAAATTGATACAATGCGCTCAGGCGGAGCGGGCGGTCAAAATGTTAACAAGGTTGAAACCGCAGTGAGAATTTTGCACAAACCGACAGGGATAGTTGTAAAATGTCAGCAGGAACGCTCTCAGCTCCAAAACAAAGAGTATGCAATGCAAATGCTTGCCTCAAAACTGCTCGCTATAAGACAGGAAGAACACGAAAAGAAACTTGCCGAACTTAAAGGCGAAAATTATGATATAAATTTCGGCTCACAAATCCGCTCATATGTTTTTCACCCGTACAAAATGGTAAAAGACCACAGAACGGGCTTTGAGATGGGGAATGTTGATGCCGTAATGGACGGTGATATTGACGGGTTTATAGAAGCTTATCTTAAATCGATTTAATTATTGCCAAAACTTCCGAATGAATATCATCAATCGATTTACTGCCATCAATAAGTTTCACTCTTTGAGGTTCCTGTTTTGCTATTGCAAGATAACCTTCTCTCACCTTTTTAAAGAATTCCACCCCTGCTGATTCCATTCTGTCTTTTTCTTTTCCGACTCTCGACATTGAAGTATCTATATCAATATCAAAGATGAATGTTAAATCAGGCTTCATTCCGCTTGTAGCAATATCGTTCAGCAAGTTAATTCTGTTTAAATCAATCCCTCTGCCGTAGCCCTGATATGCAACGGTTGAATCTGTATGCCTGTCACAGAGAACAATTTCACCTCGTTCGACAGCAGGTTTAATTATTGTATCTATATGCTGAGCGCGGTCGGCTAAAAACAAGAAACTCTCACAGTTTGGAGAAACTTCCCCGTCATAATTAAGCAGAATTTCTCTGAGTTTTACACCCAGCCCTTTTGCGCCGGGTTCTCTTGTTAATAAAACAGTTCTGCCATTGTTTTCAAAATATTTTTTTAATAACTCAATCTGGGTTGTTTTACCGCAACCGTCAACTCCTTCAAAAGTAATAAACAAACCTTTTGTCATTCTTCTCTCCTCACTTTTAAAATTATAACATAGTTTTTAAATAATTGTTTACCCCCATATACCAATTTTGTTGAAGATTAACATGTTTGTGAGATAATAAAATAGAGAGATAATAAGTTTTATCAATTAGTAAATATACGAGAATATAAAGGAAAAGAATTATGGGAAGACAAACACCATTAGAAAGAGTAAGAAACATTGGTATTGCCGCTCACATCGACGCAGGTAAAACCACTACAACAGAACGTATTTTGTTAAAATCGGTGAAGTACACGACGGTGCTGCTGTAACTGACTTTATGGATCAAGAAAGAGAAAGAGGTATTACAATCCAATCTGCTGCTGTAACAGCATACTGGAAAGATCACCAAATCAACGTCATCGACACACCGGGCCACGTTGACTTCACAATCGAAGTTGAACGTTCACTCCGTGTATTAGACGGTGTTGTTGCTGTATTCTGTGCAGTAGGTGGTGTTCAATCACAATCAGAAACAGTTTGGAGACAAGCAAACAGATATGAAGTACCTCGTATGGTATTCGTAAACAAAATGGACAGAACAGGTGCTGATTTCTTCAGAGTAGCTGAACAAATCAAAACAAGATTAGGTGCAAATGCAGTACCTATCCAATTACCTATCGGTGCAGAAGACAACTTCAGAGGCTTAGTTGACCTTATGACAATGAAGGCTGAAATCTACACTAACGATTTGGGTACAGAAATTAAGGAAGAAGAAATCCCTGCAGAATTAGCAGATAAAGCAAAACAAATGAGAGACGAAATGGTTGAAGCAATCGCAGGTGAAGATGACCTGTTAATGGAAAAATATTTCGAAGATCCTGATTCAATCACAGTTGATGAATTAAAAGCAGGTTTAAGAAGAGCAGTTTGTGCTAACAAAATTGTTCCTGTAACTTGCGGTACAGCATTCAAGAACAAGGGTGTTCAATTGTTATTGGATAACGTTGTTGCTTATATGCCATCACCATTAGACGTTAAAGCTATCGAAGGTGAACTTGAAGACGGTACTAAGGTTGAAAGACATTCAACAGAAGACGAACCGTTCTCTGCATTATCATTCAAGGTTATGACAGACCCTTATGTTGGTCGTTTAACCTTCTTGAGAGTTTACTCAGGTAAATTGACATCAGGTTCTTATGTTTTGAACTCAACAACAGGAAAGAAAGAGCGTATTTCTCGTTTAGTTCAAATGTATGCTGATCAAAGAAACGAAATTACAGAAGTATACGCAGGTGATATCTGTGCTGCTGTTGGTCTTAAAGATACAACAACAGGGGATACGCTTTGTGACGAAGCTAACCCAATCATCTTGGAAAGAATGACTTTCCCTGAACCTGTAATCTCAGTTGCTATCGAACCTAAAACAAAAGCAGACCAAGATAAGATGGGTATCGCTCTTCAAAAATTGGCTGAAGAAGATCCGTCATTCAGAGTTAAATCTGATACAGAAACAGGTCAAACAATCATTTCAGGTATGGGTGAACTTCACCTTGATATCATTGTTGACCGTATGTTGAGAGAATTTAAAGTTGAAGCAAACATCGGTAAACCACAGGTTGCTTATCGTGAAACTATCCGCGGTACTGCTGATCAAGACTCTAAATTCGTTCGTCAATCAGGTGGTAAAGGTCAATACGGCCACGTTAAAATCAAAATTTCACCTGCTGAAGAAAACAAAGGTTTTGTATTCGAAAACAAAATCGTCGGTGGTGCTATTCCTAAAGAATACATCGAACCTGCAAGAAAAGGTATGGAAGAAGCACTTGAAGGCGGTATCTTAGCAGGATATCCTATGATTGACGTTGCGGTTGAACTTTATGACGGTTCATACCACGAAGTCGACTCTTCAGAAATGGCGTTCAAGATTGCCGGTTCTATGGCTATCAAAGAAGGTTGTAAAAAAGCCCAACCTTGTATTCTTGAACCTATGATGAAGGTTGAAATCGAAATCCCTGATGAATTTACAGGTACAATTATCGGTGATATCTCTCGTCGTAGAGGTAGAATCGAAGGTCAGGAACCTTTGGGTAACACAGGTAACGTTATCGTTAGAGCAATTGTTCCGTTGGCTAACATGTTCGGTTATGCAACAGACTTACGTTCTAACACTCAAGGTCGTGGTACATTCTCTATGGAATTCCAAAAATACGAACAAGTACCTGCCAATGTTGAAAAAGAAATCATCGAAAAAGCTGGTAAATCAGCATAGTAGTTTCAATAAATATAAAAACGGGCTCTTGAAAAAGAGTCCGTTTTTTATGTTTATATTTTTATCAGGCGATGCCTGATATGTTATTTATCCCAAAATATCTAATTGTTCATCTAAAGGATTTTTTGCGTTTAAATAGTTAATTGTTATATTATTTCTTGATGCAATATCATAAATTCTCATAAATCTGTCATAATCCTTTTGAATATTTTCAGATGGGATTTCAATACATTCTTCCTTTGTATATCTTTCGAATCCGTCAGGAGCATCAAAACCTCTGTCGTGTTGTGTTTTTATATATAAATAATCCTTATGAGCAACCCCTATTTCTTTAATATCTTTTGTGTCAATATTTTGTTTGTTTCCATTAAGATCTTTAAATTTAATGTGACCTTTGAATGATGTGTTGTTAATACCTAAATTCATGATCCACACTCCTTTATTTCTACACTTTCGTTGCCATGTATAAAGCACATAAATATATAAATTTGACTAATATTTATCCCATGTTACAAAACCGTAACACAATATTATTTACTCTTATAAATATGTTTTTGAATAACCTGTCAAAAATTTAAAAACTTAAAAATAGGTTATCTTTTTAGATAACCTATTTTAAAATTATGGGGGGGGACTATGAAAAAAATATTATATAATCGTTTTTAATTTTGGAGTTCCCTTATGCTCACATTCTTTGTAAGCTCTTTGAGTTTGATCCTCGAACTTGATAGATGAATCCTGAGGCAAACCGAAGTATTGCGGAGCGACTGAATCGTTATGTTTTGCTTCACTTATTCTCAAAATTGAGAACAGTTTCATATAATCAAGTGCGATTTTCTTCCTTACATCCCTGAATGCAACATCATTTCTTGCGTTATCATCTTCTAATGATTCTGCATATTTATCATAGTGGAAAGTCAGAGATGATATATATTTTTCAACTTGTTCTTTTTCTCTGTCATCAAGTTCGTCACCGAGCAGAGCATCATCTGCTTTTTCCTTCAGTGCTCTGATAAGGCCTGAAGTAACTTCCGGTGATTCCATTACATTGTAGAGTGAAACCTTGCCGTTTCTTACTTCTTCGTTCATTGCAAATGCACCGATTACATCAAGTACATTATTCTTGCTAACGCCGCCTGCACTAATATTGAGCGGAGCAAGACCTTGTTTGATTATTGCATCAACCCATTGGTCAGCAACACCTTTTCCTGCATTTTCTTTAGCCTTTAAAAATTCTTCATACTCTTTGTGAACAATCTTTCTCAATTTAGATTGGTCAAATCTCGTGTTTATAATCTCATCGCAGTATTCAACCCCTTCTTCAGGATTGCTGCTGTATTCGGATCTTATTTTATCTATATCAACTATTTTCCCGTATTTATCGCAATATTTTTCCATTAGTGAAAGTCTTGAATTTAATAATGCAGAAGGGTTGTCTGCATCAGGGGCTGTCAAAACACCGCCGTTTGGCAATGATGATATCCCGACTCCGCCGTAACCGCCGTTGTCCCAAGGGTTAAGAGGGTTGTTACCGTTCGGCATATATACTCCTGACGGGCCGTATACAGAACTTGGAGCAAATGGGTTTGTAACACCCGGGCCAAATACCGGATCCATACTTCCAAACGGATTAATGCTTGGATTTCCATTGTTATTACCATTCATTGGAATAACATATGATGGGCCAAAATCGTCGACCCCGCCAACCATTGATTCAAATAAAGCCTGCTGATTGTCCATTACTGCAATGAATTTCTGAGCATTCAAGTAATGATCACCATAATTTGACGGATCCAATGCTGCAACAGTCAGATTTAAACCCAGTGTATTAACATCCTGTCGTCTTGGTATTACTACCGGCCCCCATTTAACGAGTGCCGCATTGTCCCACATAGATGGACGTCCGTCATAACCTATCGGTCCGTTGTAACCCATTTTAAATTCCCCCGTATTTAATTCCCTCTTCTATAAAGTTTTTTTGAAACGGATAATTGACTTTTTAAAATAACATGTTTACATTTCGTAACATGCCGAAATACATGCTGCCACTGTGTTTGGCATGTATTGGACTTCTTCAGGTTTGAAAAAGAAACCCTCTAAAGATTAAGAGGGTTTCTTATAATCTGTTTTTAAGCAACATAAATTCTGCCGTTTAACATTGATGGTCCAAATGTATCATTCGGATCGCTAACCATTGTTTCAAACAATGACTGAGAATTATCCATGGTTGCAATAAAGTTTTGAGCACTCAAAAACTTATCGCCCCAACCGGAATCATCCAGCAAAGCCTGAGTTAAATCCAGACCCAGGGTATTAATATCCTGTTGTCTTGGCATAACTACCGGGCCCCATTTTACAATTGCGGCATCGTTCCACATGCATGGTCTACCATCATAACCTATTGGTCCATTGTAAGCCATAATAAATTCCTCCATATAATAATGTGTAACACCATATATTCAATTGTCAGTTTTAAGGGAAACCCCTTAAGGAATTTGTTAAACAAAGAGTTTAACTAAACACCTTTTGTTTTTAATAATTCTCTATACTGTACGGATAAATTCCGTACAAGTACTTTGAATATTAAGTTGTTAAGTATAAGATAATATCTGACTGAGTGTGCGGGCATTTTTATAACCCGTCGTTCAGGTGGTAATTTAGGCACTATCAGTAATCGTGCATTAAGTAGTAATACACAATTCAATTCTTGATGTGCTTAGTATACGCGTGATATATTCTTAACTTGTGAAGAACCTTAGAGATAACACTATTATGAGATCATATTTGTCGAACATATAGTATTATTGTTAACTAAACCCGTTCATTAAAACGTATCTAATCACTCTTTTAATTCCCGTAACATGATAAAGTTTTTTTTTATCAGAATATTGATTAATTCATATTTGTTGTTTAACAAAAGTTTACAATCATGGAAATACATGTCATGGCTGGGTTTGACATGATTTAGTCATAACAGGGGCATGGAAACCTCTTGCTTTTTTTTGAAAAATGTTTAAAGTAATAAGAGTGACGCAGTTACGAAATACAAAATGTAACAACCAAACAGTGTTTATTAAAAAATTAGTTTAAGATAAAATAGGAGGTGTAAAAACAAAATTTAAGGAGAGCTAATATGGAAATAGCCGTTCTATCGGATATTCACGGAAACTTGCTGGCATTAGAAGCTGTGTTAGAAGAAATACATAAGAAAGGATGTGAAAAGATATTATTTTTAGGCGATTACGCCCTGGCAGGACCTGAACCGAGCGATACAGTAAATTTCTGTATGAGCTTATCTGAACATGACAACATTGAAATGATTCAGGGCAATACTGACAAGATGATAGCTGACTTCAGTGAAGAGGTTTACGAAACAGTTAAAAGGGGAGCACCCATAATGGCAAATGCACTAAAAGAAGAAGCTACCACCCTGAGTAAAGCCCAGATAGACTTTTTAAGGAACTTGCCTACCCAAAAAGAGATTGTTTTGGACGGAGTAAAAATCCTTATGGTACATGGTTCACCAAGAAGAAATAATGAAGACATCATGCCTGACACACCCTTAGAGGAGGTAGAAAAAATGTTGGATGGGGTAGATGCGGATTTAATACTTTGCGGACACACCCATATACCTTGCGGGTTTCAAACCAATACCAAACAAACAGTAGTGAATGATGGAAGCGTAGGAAGACCTTTTACAGAAGCCCCGGAAAGTTGTTATGTAGTTATATCGACCAAAGGAAACGGAGGGTTTGAAGTAGAACATAATTTCGTCAAATATGATAATTATCAGGCGGCAAAAATATTGGCCGGACGAGGCTTTGAGGGAGCAGAAAAACTGGCGAATAATCTAATCAACCCATCTGCAAGACATTTTTAAGAGAAACAAAAAAACGGGGCGTTTGCCCCGTTTTTAACATTTATTTTCCGGTTGAACCAAACCCGCCTTCACCTCTGTCTGTATCGGACAATTCCGTTACAACCTCAATCTTTGCCTGCTCGTATGTTGTAATTACCATTTGGGCAACTCTCTCATCAGGTTGAATTGTATATGCCTCGTTTGAGATATTAACAACAGGAACACAAACTTCCCCTCTGTAATCCTCATCAATTGTTCCCACACAGTTGATTAAGGTAATTCCGTGTTTGATAGACATGCCTGAACGCGGTCTTATTTGTGCTTCATATCCATGTTCTAACTCTATTTTCAACCCCGTAGGAATAAGTGTTCTCTCTAAAGGCTGTAAGGTAACAGGCTCAGATATTGCCGCACAAAGATCCATGCCTGCTGCACCCTGAGTTTTATATTCAGGTAAAATTCTGTTATTTACTAATCGTTGGATTTTTAATATTGTCATATTCACTCCCTCTGCTATTTCCATGTATATTTTAACACAGATAGGGGTAAATGTATAAAATGCCCATCTCTCTTAAGAGGGACTAGGGGATAAAAAATTAATCATTATTTTAACTTTATACTATAATAAAATTAATCGGAGGGCGGTATGTTTAACAGTTTGAATGATGTTTTAAAATATAAAGCAAACAGAATTATCACAAAGAGAATTGAGCCTTATGATGTTATAGAATCAGCAAAGAAGTTCTATGATGTCGTTGATTACACCTTTACGGGAAGAAACAAATTTGAAATTCTGGAAGAATTTTTGACCGAACTCAAATCTCTGAAGGTCGCAGGCATGGGGCTATACATGAAGAATGTCAACAAATTCTACCTCTTAAAAATTAAGGAAAACTCCGGCAGAAAATCAAATATCGAACTTTTACATACCCTTTTGATATCCGATGAATACGGGTTTTCAGAAGAAGAACAAATTAATCAGGACGGGATAACCTATTCAACCAACACAGACTATGCCATTGAACAAATAGACATGGGAAAAGCAGAAGCATCCTTCATTATTTTATAAATTAAACCAAAATAAAAAGGTCAAGTAAGGGTACTCGACCAATAAATAAACGGTTTGATTTTAATTTTCTCTAGTTTTTTAAAAAGGTTGTATATGTATATTTCTTTAAAATGCCGTATTTTGGCATAAGTCAATGTATATTTTCAAGTCTTGCGGTAGGGGTAAATTTATTTATTTTAGCAAATTAACCCTACTTGCCTATTTCTGTGGCACGGGAAGCCATTGCTTTAGTGATATTGATAACAGCCAAGTTCGCTTCATAAGCGCGTTGCGCCATAACTGCGTCAGCCATATCAACCATAGCATTTACGTTTGATGAACGGATATAACCGTTAGCATCTGCATCAGGGTGTCCAGGAGCGTATAATTTTTCGCCCATTGTAGGGTCTTCAACAACCCCGTTAAATACAACACCACCCTGTAAATAAGGTAATGTGCCGACACCGAATACATCATTCTTCATTTGGGTTAAAACCCCTCTGAATGATATATCTTCTGTTGCGTTTAAAACAGGAATTCTTCTTACATAGTTCGGGGTATCGATATTCGCAATGTTCTTTGCGTGAATATCCATTCTCAAACCGTGTGCTTTTAGTGCGTTTGCTCCAATATTTATGGATTCCATTATACCCATTATGTACCTACTTTCCTACATTAATTACAGTTTTCATTTGAGTAATAATATTAGACATTCTTCTTGTTGCAATTGTATACATCAAGGAGTTCTTTTGCATTTCAGTCAATTCCTGAGCAGGATTGATTTCTACATTCTGCTCATAATCAAACATCGGGGATGGCCCGAGTTTTTGTGCCAATTTTGTTTCCAAAGATGCTGTTGCGCCGCCAACATACTGACTGAAATCAATGTCACGTCTGACATACCCCGGGGTATCGACGTTAGCAATGTTTGAACCTAACGCTCTCTGTCTTTGAGCGATAAGATCAAGTGCCAGTGATGTTTTACCTACGCAACCTAGTGCTGCCCAACTCATTAGTTAAACCCTCCAAAGTTTATTATTCTCTAATATTGATACCTTTGTTGTACATATCATCTGCGACTTTTAAAAGACGCATACTTGCAATCATTGATGCGTTCAAACGAAGCATTTCGTTAACGGAATTATAAATATCCACGTTAGAAATTTCGATTGCATTTTGTCTGAATGATTTATGGTTCTGAAGCAATTCAGGTTCACCTGAATCTTCTGTTACTACCATTTTATTGTTTACACCCTGCTCTAATCTTTCAGGATTAGGGAAAGTTACAAGCGGAATAGTTCCCACTCTTTTCGGCAACCCGCCTGCTTCATCATAAGTGTATACATCACCGTTAGGGTTTACGGAGAACTTGTAGCAGTTAGCCGGAATTTTTATTCCGCCGCCAACGAGCCATCCGTCTTTGGTATACATATAACCGTCTTTTCCCTGAACGAAAGAACCGTCACGGGTATACTGAACTTCACCATCTTCAGATGTAACAGGAATGTATCCGTTACCTTTTATAGCAATATCATAAGGATTTTCTGTAATTCTTATTGCACCTTGTTTACAATCAGTTCTTTGAGTACCTGCAAGGTATCCGTCCTCTCTTAAGACCTGCTCAAATCTGACTGATTTATAACCGTATGTATTGTAGTTTGCCAAATCATTACCAACAAACCCCAATTTATCAAACTGAGTTGTTGCGTTATTGATTGCTTTTCTTACAATTGCCTGTGCATTAAACATCATAATTCAGTTCCTCCTATGATGCTGAACCCAATTGGCTTATTGCCTTTTGAGTGTTAGTGTTTTGCATAATAAATATTTGTCTGTTTGCTTCAAACGCTCTTATTGTAGGCATAACAGCCAAGAATTCGTTTTGAAGCGAAACGTTTGAATACTCGTTGTAACCCTGCTTAACATCAGGGTGCATTACAGCCATGCCTGTCGAATCAACGACACCCATTGTTGCAACATATTCAAGTTTTCTTGTGTCAGGGTTAAAGACACTTAAACGGCCTTTTCTGTCAATCTGAATTTGTTTCAAATCGTCAGGAACAAACGGTAATTTAATAGGGGTACCGCTATCAGAAAGAACTTGCCCGCCCTCTAAATTAATGAGGTTGCCTTCTTTATCCATCTGGAATCTGCCGTCACGGGTAAGTCTGACCCCCTGCGGAGTATTAATCTGGAAATAGCCTTTAGTTGCAATAGCGATATCCAAAGGTCGTTCCGAAATCTGAATACGACCTACCTGCTCGTCAACGTTTGTTGAAATCCCGTGCACACCCAAATATTCGGTAAACGACGAAACAACAGCCTGCTTACGCTGATATCCGACTTTATCGAACCCCGTAACGTTCTCATTTGTAATTCCCAACAATTCATTGGAAACCTGCATCGCCCTGATTGATGCCCTTATACCCGGTTCGCAATACCTGATACCTGTACTGATTTTCATGTTTTACCTCTCTCGATTGTTAGTTAAACCGTTCCCTCTGTTTATCGGTGTAATTAGATACAACCTTTAAACTCTCTACACGTTTTTCGTCTATTTAGATGACTTTACTGTGTTCTTAATGTTTTTTTCAGGAAAGTCAAGTCATAATAAGGAACGGATGTAAAGCTTACTTTTGGGCACTTGCACTATGCTCAATCTCACCCGCAATACGACTCTCTTTTGCAATTTTATTAGGGCCTATAGTGAAGATCCAAGGCTGCATTTTAAATTTCTTTTTCATGGCATTTTTATAATCTTCTGATAATTTCTCCATATCAGATTCAGCCGTAACAGATCTCAATTCATTTCTGTCTTTGAAGGCGTAATCTCTGTGACCTTCATGCTTTATACCGCCGTTTTCAAGTTCTTTATCCCATTTTTTTCTGTATCTTATTTTGTTATATTTCCACGATATTGCATCACCCCATTCGTCAAACGAGTTCTTCGGAGCAATTATATCCTCATCCTGCAAATGCTGAATTTCATGTCTTAAGGTTGAACCTTCAGACAAATAATGCCCGTCATCCTGAAGCAATTCCCTTACATTAACAGTCTTATCAATTGAATTTGCATAACCTGATGAATGAGTTTTGAGCATATATTCATCTATAGCATTGATATGAACCATTTTTGGAATAATCACTTCATCTTTGCCTGCTTCTTTCCATAATCTCAATTCTTCTCTGAGGTATTTAAGGTCTTCTAATGAAGTATCCGCATTAGAAGTAATAACATAGGTATTATATTCTTTTTGAATTTCTTCACATTCTTTTGCAATATCAGGAGGAAGGGTTTTCAGATATTCTTCCTTATAGAGAATATCTACTGCCTCTTGTCTTGTTTCGGCATATTTTGAAAAGACACTTTTCATAGCATCTTGTCTAAGATTATTTTCATAAGTATCACGCAATCCTTTTTTCGTAAACTCATCATAATTCCTCAGATATTCAGGGTACTTTTTACTGCGGGTATTGCTCGATAACAAACCCTTTCTGTAGGTATCTTCAGATTTTTTGGTTCCGTCAATAATATCCAAAAGCCAAATATTCTTTTTATCCATCCACTTGTAAAACTTACGCGCCCCGTTATCAATATTCAGATATTTTCCGCTTATTGAATTTGCTGCATCTGCATAGTTTTCCGCAAAGGACATTGCATTTTCATAGTAAATTTTAAATTTCTTTGGTTCATATCCGTTTAAAAACTCTATTCTATCGAGGATAACAGATTTTATTTTAGGGTTATCTATCATCTCAACACTTCGCATAAGAGATGTCACTCTGTAGGATGATTTACGAAGGTCTTTAGAACTGTCCAGAACTAACGAATATAACTTTGAAAACTTTTCTTTTATCTGAGAATCTTCACATTTATCTATAATATTTCTTGTTGACTCTACAAGCTGTTTTGTAGTATTCACAGCAGGGGTTAACCCAAAAGTATTCGGATGAATAAGCCTGTCGGCGAAAGGTGCAACGACTGCATCATCAGCAACTCTCATTTCGCAAACGGTTTCACCTAACTCCTCAGCAGGTACATCTGACGGTTTAAAATATATTCTGTTCGGATGCTCGGCAGATTTAACTCCTTTATTAATATAAGGAGCTATTTTATCAAATATGGTTGATACTAACCTGTTATTTACAGCCATGAAAATATAATAACCTTATTATATACCTACACAGATATAAAAACATGTTTTATCCGAGAATTGCCCTAATTGTAAAATTTGTAAAAAAATACGGCAGGGTTTAAGCTGCCGTATTTTATATATTATATTAATATATGTCTTATTTAGCCTGAGCCTTTGCAAACGACTCGTTTGCTCTTGTTTTTGTTTCTTCAAGCACTTTAGAGATAAACTCATCAACGCTGAAAGTACCGACCTGACCGATACCTCTTGCACGGACTGCAACAGCGTTTTGTTCAATTTCTCTGTCACCGATTACGCAAACATAAGGTATTTTCTTATCCTGTAAAGATTCTCTGATTTTATAATTCATAGATTCTGAACGATCGTCAAGATTTGCTCTTATACCTGCTTCTCTCATTTTCTTATAAACTGCTTCTGCAAAATCAGTATGTTTATCATTCGAAATAGGAACGATAGCAACCTGAGTTGGTGCAAGCCATGTAGGGAACGCACCCGCATAGTGTTCAATAAGAATACCATGGAATCTTTCCATTGAACCGAAGATAACTCTGTGAAGCATCAAAGGTGTTTTTAACTGACCGTCTTTATCCTGATATTTAATATCAAATCTTGCAGGAAGGTTAAAGTCTAACTGAATAGTGGCACATTGCCATGTTCTTCCGATAGCATCTTTAATTTTGAAGTCAATTTTAGGGCCGTAGAACGCACCGTCACCCTCGTTGATGTCGTACTTCATTCCGCGTCTTTCCATCGCTTCTTTTAAACCTGCTTCCGCTTTATTCCAGTTTTCTATTTCACCTACGAAACTTTCAGGTCTTGTTGAAAGCTCAACTTCAAACTCCATGTTAAAGATTTTCATAGTATCTGCTACAAAATCAATAACCCCGTTGATTTCATCAACTAACTGTTCCGGAGTACAGAAGATGTGAGCATCGTCCTGAGTAAACCCTTGAACACGAGTTAAACCTGACAGTGCACCTGATTTTTCTTTTCTGTATACTGTACCGAGTTCAGCCATACGAAGCGGTAATGAACGGTATGAATGTCTGTTTGCCTGATAGATTAAGATGTGGAACGGACAGTTCATAGGTTTAACTACGAATTGAGCATCGCTGTCCTCATCTTTCTGTACAAAGAACATGTTTTCTTTGTAGTGATCCATGTGACCTGAGATTTCCCAAAGAGTAGATTTAGCGATTTGAGGAGTGTTAACAATAACGTACCCTCTTTTTCTGTGTTCTTCTCTCCAGTAGTTTTCAATTTGTTCTCTTACTGTTGCAAGATTTGGGTGCCACAATACCAAACCGCCGCCCATTTCTTCTCTTGTAGAGAATAAATCTAACTGTGTACCGAGTTTTCTGTGGTCACGTTTTTCTGCTTCTTCAAGCATGGTTAAGTAAGCCTGTAAATCTTCTTTGTTCCAATATGCTGTTGCATAAATACGCTGGAGCATTTTGTTCTTTTCATTCCCTCTCCAGTATGCGCCTGCAACCTTAAGAAGTTTAAAGGCATTACCTTTAATATAAGATGTATTAGGAACGTGAGGTCCTGCACAGAGGTCGTTGAAGAGTGCATTACCATCTTTGTCCTTTGTTACATACAAAGTCGGATTGTCGTTTCTGTGTTCTTCAAGCAACTCTGCTTTATAGATTTCACCCTGAGCCTTAAATTCTGCAATTTGCTTATCAACATCTTCAACATAAACCTTTTCAAAAGTAAGGTTTTGTTTAACAATGTTTTTCATTTCTGCTTCGATTTTTTCGAAATCTTCCTGTGTAAAGGTGTGACCGTCAGTCATATCGAAGTCATAATAAAACCCTTCATCAGTTGCAGGTCCGATTGCTAACTTTGCAGCCGGAAACAGCTTCTGAACGGCTTGTGCTAATACGTGAGATGTTGAGTGTCTCAAAGTGTGTAATGTTTCGTTGTTTTTTTCCATTTTTGCCTTCTCTTTCTATCCTTAGAGCGTTTGCCGTATAAATATTTAAAAACCCTTAAATATTTACCCCTTTTTCGCCTGTGGCGATATCGTTATGCTCAGTCACCTGCTTGCATTTGCCTTCGCAAACGCAACCTGTGACTTCGCACCGGCTCCGCATCGAGGTGGATCCCTCTAACTGTACGATAACATCGTATCACTTCAAGATTTGGTTATCAAGATAATTTATTATTTTGGGTATTATTAACTTTTGTAACGAAATAATCAACATGTGAAATTAGATATTTTGTATATACTTTATATATATGTAAGCAATGTGCAAACATTAAATAAAAACGAGAGCAAGAGAGAGTAAAAATGTCAGTATTAAACACTTATGACATCAATGCGAAAGCAAATGAAATATCAGAAGAATTGATGAAAGTCGAAAAAGCTTCTGATGACAAATCCAGCGTATTGTTCGAAGAAATGCGAATAATGGCAGTGAACAATATGCAGAGATTTAACTTAGGTTTATACAAAAAATAACTTAACTTAACTCAACTTAATTCCCACTAACTTAGTTTTAGCGTCTGATTCAAAATCAGCGCTTTTTTTTTGCACGCACATTTTTTTAAATGCTCACATATTGCATTTACCCCACACAAACTGACAAAACATACCCACAGAGCATAAAGTAGTAACAAATACACTCAATATATCGTCTAAATAAATGATTTGATTTTTATATGAGGTGGTATGCTAGAGTGGTAAATTTACCTACATTGTAACGAAAGGAAGATTAATGGAAATTAAATCTATAGTTGGAGCTAAGTTAGGCTCATTGTCTTTAAATAGATCTACATCTACAAATCCATTTGATAAAACGAGTTTTAGAGGAAAGGCATTTTCAGGCAGTGTATTACCGTTTGCAGATGTATTTCAGAAAATAAAACCTGTGGAACAAAAACCAAGCAAAGTTGCTATGGTAACAGGTGCAGTAATCAGTGCGGTTACAAGCTTTAAATCAAGAATAACAGAACCGGTTATTGCATTTGCACACAGGGTAAAAGAAGGCGTTCTTCACGGTGTAGACGCAGTAAGAAATGCTAAAGAAAGCGCAAAAGAAACATTATTAAGCGCTAAAAATTCCTGGTTAGAAATGCAAAGAAACATGCAGGAAAGAATTTCACAAGTATTTGAATGGCATAAAACACCGGAGGCAGAACCTGAAACCGGAGCAAAAATATTAAGTCTTAAACATATCAACGAAAAAGCTTCCGTACAAGATTTGAGAGCGACTTGGGTTCATGAAAACGAAAAGTTATCTCTTGAGGAAGGGAAGGTAGTTGCATAATGAATAAAGCAGTAGAAAAAATTATTAATTCATTAGAAAAACACGAGGACATGGAATCAATTCAGGTACTGGAAGAATTAGGAACAAATTCACCTGATAACGAAGTCCGCGAAATGACTTCTCGTGCTTTAGTAAGAAAGAACGTTCACGACTCATTAAAAGTTGTTATCATCAATCAGGGCAAAGGTATAAACGATTTGAGTCCTGTTGTTGCAATGAGCACAGTTAATGAAATTCTTGCATTAGATGATAAGACAGAAGTTATGAAGGTTCTTGATGACACAATCAATATGAACTCTATTGATGAAGTCAGAGAAAATGCAAAGTCAGTAATGTCATTACTCACTTTAAGTGAATAGTTTATCATATCATACAGCAAAGTCCCCTTATATTGACATATAAAGGGGACTTTGAGATAAATAAGGTATGAATTAACCAACGAGGACAAAATGTTTCATAAAATTGCACGCATAGTAAAAAATATTTCGTTTATGATATTGTCTTGGCAAGGTCAGTACCTGCAAAAACGCCTTATTAAAAGATTAGGCTATACCAAAAAAGCAGTAGTCGATGGGTGTACGGTTGATATATCCCAAGAGATAAAAGATAAATGTGAAAAAGTAGATAACGATGTTCGTGCAATTCTTAAAAGTTGTAAAAACAACCCCAATGCGGTAATTGAATATTTTCACAAAAACAATGTACCTGTTTATTGTCTTAAAAAGGTTGAAAAACTGACCAAGTTTTTAAAAGAAAAAGAGGGTTTGATTACGGAACGCAGCGGATTTACGGCGCTCGTTCTTAACCTTGCAACAGGTAACGGGATTAAATTTAAAACAGAAACAATGGTTCTTCTTAATAATGAACCTGACATCTATAACCTGATATATTGCCTGCACAAGTGGTACGCAAGAAAAGAGGGTTTAGAAGGGTTTGATAAAAAATCACAAAAACTTCTGGTTAAATGTAACGACAAAAACGAAGATAAAATTATCGGGAGATTATCTATTCCTGAAATTACCGCTTTAAGAAATGCCATTCAACGAGATGTTCAGGCAATAGATTTTGTATCTAAATATTCAAGAGAAAACACAGGTGCTAAAAAAGCACTTGAAAAAATGCAGCAAGATGGCGGAGCAAACATTTAACCGCGTCCTGTTTTGACATATTCAGACGATAATATGAGTATCAGGAGGTGAATATGACAGACTGTATAAAAGAACTCAGAGAATTTTTTGAAACAGACGAACATTTTAAAAATATACCAACCTTGGAGGAAAAACTTGAAAAATTTAAAATGTTTGATATTTCAGACATTGACGAAAATAGTATTTATTCAAAATGCTCATCATCCTATGATCAGGATGACACCTATATTGCAAGACTTGTAATGTACATAATATGGAAAAACGAACTCCCTGAACTGACCAATTTTGATGATATAGGAACAAATAAAAAATACAGAGGAGAAACAATAAACACTTTTAATACCTTGTTTCGTCAGGACTGTTGCGGGATTGACAAATTTTTAGATAATACCCCTGAGGATAACCAACTAAAAACAATAATCAAGGAATTTAAAAAAGAATACACGACAATCGGGAACTTTATGTTATTTCCGACGGATACAGATAACAACGGGAAAAATATTAATCTTTTGAAAATGTCACTATCTAATGACTTTGCTGATTTATATTTTATGTCAATATGGAAAGACGGGTTATATGAATATGTTTCAAATATGGGAAACATCAATAAAAAATATTTCGAAAAATTCAAAGATTACGAATATTTTTGCAAAGTAAATTTTTTAACAGAATATGAAAATAACGGCAAACCAAAGATTGTATTTGACCATGCTACTGATGACAAAACAGGCAAATATTATACTCCATACTACTGGTGGACTAGCTGGAGAAGCGAGGACTGGAAAAAATCATATAAAGATTTTGCAAAAAATTATATAAAACAATCACGAGTTATCATTAAAAACAGAGCAGAAAAAATCTGTAATAAACTGTTGCCTCTGCTTAGGGATAAGTAATTTTTCCGAGTACAACCGACTTTTTTGCCCCCGTACATGAAGGAACATTGTTCGGTATACGGTAATAAGTGCAATATCCGAGAAGCGCAAATGCCATTGCCTCTTTATAGTTGTTTGAAATTCCGTAATCTTCGTGGGTTTTCAATTCAATACGTTTCGGAAGATATTTCCTCAGTTGTTTCATCATAAACTTGTTATACGCACCGCCCCCGCCGACTATAACAGTATCAATATGTGCATTTGGATAAACAAACCGTTCATAAGCCTGTGCAATTGTTTTTGCCGTCAGTGCTGTGAGTGTTGCAATAATATCCTCTTTATTCGGAGGTGCTATTTTTAAAATATTTTCAATATATTTAGGTGAAAAATATTCTCTCCCCGTTGTTTTTGGAGGTTCGTTAAAATAGTACTCGTCTTCCAAAAGACAATTAAGCCAATACTCTGAAATCGTACCACTCTCTGCTATTTCGCCATCTTTATCATACTTTTTGTTAAAGAATTTTTGAGTGCAGTAGTCAATCATAATATTTCCGCAGCCTGTATCAAACCCAAAAGGCAGACAGTCATCCGACACGACCGTAACATTTGAAATTCCGCCAATATTTTGAACCGCCGCATTCTTAAACCAGTGCTTATCGGCAAAACAAACAAGAGGAGCGCCTTGTCCTCCGTGAGCAATATCTGCTTCTCTGAAATTCGATACGGTCATACAACCTGTTTTCGCAGATATAACAGAGCTTTCACCTATCTGCATTGTACTTTTTAAAGAAAAACCGTTTTCATAATTCTCTGTCGGATAATGATATATTGTCTGACCATGACTTGAAATTAAATCGGGTTTTCCAAAGTCACCTATTAAAATTTCAGATGCTTTAGCAAAACATTCACCTATTTCAAAATTCAACTGACACAATTCCTCAACAGAAAGTTCGTTATTAAAGGCTTTAAAGATTTTGTTCCGTATAAATTCGGGGTAATCATAATTCAGCCCTTTTATGAGTTCACACGACATATCAGGGTACACAGTACAAAGTGCCGCATCTATTGTGTCGCATGATGTTCCCGACATCAGTCCTATTATTCGTTTAGGCTCAAGTTCTTCCATATCAATATGATAAAAAAAAACTTGTCAAATGACAAGTTATAAGTACTACTATTTAATTTATGTTATGTTTATTTGATTTATTTCAGTTAAAAATTAATTCAAAAATATGAATTCCCAAGATCTCTGTAAAAAACTATCCGTAATCTCCTCTGATTACTTACTAACTAAATTATATAAATTGATTTGTTTATTTAATTCTTTTTTTGATTTGTGTGTCAATTGATTTATGTTTGTTTTATAACCGCTTCTTGTTTAACTACCGTCTCTCCCCAAAGATTGCCGGTACCTCTCCCCTCGGTCTGGCAGCCATCACTCCCTTCGATGTAAGTCTATAATAGTCCTTTAATTTCATGTTTTCAAGTAAAGAAAATCACAAAAATTTTTACATTCCGGCATGCCCTTTAATTTTACTGGAGCATGTGCCAATTTACAAACTTAATGAAGACAACTTAATGAAATTTAGTAAAATTTTCGGCATTTTTTTCTTGACAAAGAAAGTATAACTATGATATTTAACAACCCCCTTTTGTAAAAAATATTAAGCCAAAATCATATAAACTAGCAAATTATCGCCAAACCTCTTTTTATATAAAACAAGTGTGTGAAATAAATGTACGGAGGCTATATATGGTATCACCTGTATTTAATGAGGCAAAAGCAACAATAATACAACCAAAAACTGTTGAAGCTTTTGAAGGAATGATGCGTGATTTGGTCATAAAATCAAGAAATTACAAGAGCCCTTTTGCGGCAAAACAAAAGGAAGTAATAATTCATAATCCTGCAAAAAACCCGTTTGCACCATTATACAGACCTGACAGGGAAATTCTTTATACAATGGATAAAGGACATCAGTTTGAACCGCCAAAGAATTTGCAAAACATAAAAGAAGAACCGCCGAAAAAGATTTTTGCAGCAGCAGGAGGAACAATACCGCCTGATCCGTCAAAGAATATTTATAACAATAATTTCAAAGAATCACTCGCTGATTTTAAGAATAATCTGATTGCAAAAGATATTTCAAACATGAATAACAATAAGAAAATTTAAACTAAAAGTCCCGAAATAACGGGACTTTTAGCTAGTTATGTTTTTCGTAAACAAACTTACAAATCGTTTTGCAATAAAGGGCCAAACATTGATACAGCCCCGTTGTAACAACAAAAGTTCTTATTATTTTATTCTTCATAAATTCTCCTTATTACTGACGAACAGACCATGAATATTACAATATGACCTTGCAGTGATATCATTTTTATCTATACAGGTTAACATTTCAACCTTATCTGACGGATAAAAATACTTTGTCATTATTTCGTTTTTATCCTTTGAAATTGCCTGAACAAACATAATATAGTGGTTATCTTCCATCGGATGATTATCCATTCTGACAACATCACCGTCGGGTATCGGAGAATGTTTTTCCGTTAAATCAGGACTGTTCAGACTGTCATTTTTAGGTTCAATTCTGACCATTTCTTCCCCACAGCAGACAGGATGACCATCCCCCGAAATAAGAACTTCTATAACATTCCCGCAAATATTACATTTATATAACTCTAACTTGTTTGTCATTCTTTCTCCTTTCGATTGATAAATTATTGTTTATCAATTCACCAACAATATACATTGCCGAGTGGGGCAATTTATGATATTCTAAAGTTATGGCAGATTACGGTTCCGAATCAGAGAGAATGGAAGCTCTATACAAGGAAATATTTACAGAGGCGGCTCAGGCTATCAGAAATGAGATTGATAAGTTTAAGCCGGAGCATAACTGTAAATTTTGTACAATTCCTTGTGATATACAAAAACCCGATATATTTTCCGTGTTCCCGCCGGGGTGTCCGTACGGTGCATGGCAAATAAAAGCGCTGTCATACCTTACAAACGAATACAGAGCGAAACTGCGTGTTACAAAAAAAGCAATTATGGAAAAGAAAAAAGAGTACTCCTGCACAAAATGCGGCAACTGCTGTAAACTTGCAGTGAGCGGCTTTAACCCTACCCAATTAAAACAAAGAGCACTCAGGGGGGATAAATACGCAAGAGAATTCAGTTCAATATATGTTCCTTACGAATCAGAGGAAATGGCAGAAGCAATCTGTCCTGAATTTTACAACAAATTAAAAGATTTAATGGACGAGGGTGAAAGGTTATACTTCTACTATTGCAGTAAACTTGGAGCAGACAATTTATGTTCTGATTATGAAAACCGTCCTGATATATGCAAAGACTTTCCGCTGACGGCATTAAAGGTTCTTCCTGATACATGCGGATATATGCCATGGCATGATGCAGTAGAAAGACAAGCAATGTCAGTTAAAGCACGGGAAGACCTGATTGCCTTCTATAAAGATAAAATAGGCTAATCACGCTATCACAACCAAAGGGGTACTATGAGTACAGATATGACAAATTATATAAAACAACGCGATGAAAACAAACAGGTTTCCACAACCGGTGCCCGCGCTCTTGTTTTGTATATCGCCCTTTTGGAAGGTCCTAAATCTTACGAAGAAATCCGCCAATATATGATAGATTGCGGAGTTGTCGATAAGGAATATTCAATTGATACAATAAGAATTGATATAAGCACCCTTAAATCAATAGGCTGTGAAATATCAAAAGCAACAAAGAAAACAAACCGAAAATACGGACTTATATCAAGCCCTTTTAATCTTGAAATATCAACAAAAGAAGTTGATTTAATGAAAGATATCTACACAAAAACCCTGAAAACGGCTTCCCCGGAAAAATTAATCAGATATCATAAACTGTTTATTAAGATGGCAAGTCTTGTTGAAAAAGAAGAAATCAAAGAAGCCCTTTTGGGTATTTCCATCTTAAAATCCGCCCCAATTGAGGTTTTAGATGAACTAACATCAAACGAAAAACATAATAAAGTAAAAATACTGTATGCTCCGCCTAATCAGAAAACAGAATGCGAATATGAAATTACGGTGGAAAAATTCGGGATAAGGAGCGGAAAACTTTATCTGTACGGCTACAACCACACCCTCAATACAAAATCTTTTCTTAGTGTGACAAGAATAAAAGCCGTACTGGAAAAAATATTTGACAGAAAGTCCGTTGTCGGAATAGATACAAAAGTGACCTTCAAACTCAGAAATTATAACGATTACGTTCTTGAAGAAAACGAAACAATTACTGAAAAAACAGAAGAAGATGCACTTGTTGAAGGGGTATATTTTAACGATTTTATAGCCCTTCAGAGAATGCTCAGTTTTGCATCAGATTGTACGGTTATATCACCCGATAAAATCAAAAACGCTGTTATTGCCAAACTGAAAGAAATGAGGGCAAGATATGACTAAATCACACAAAATAAATATCGCATCTTACAGAGTATTAAAAACATTTTCACTGTTATTTGAAAACAATTTGACAATGAATGAACTTATCTTTGCACTCAATACTGACAATTCCGGCTCATATAACAATTTTGTAGTAAGTAAATATATTAATACATGCAAATCATGCGGTATAGATATCCAAAAAATCAACGGCAAATATTCACTTATTAACACCCCGTTCGGAGCAAAATTCCTGCCGGAAGAAACAGAATTGCTGTTTGATATGGAAACCGCCGCTAAAAAATCAAAGACTGCAAATGCGGAAAATATTATTACAAACCTGATACAAAAACTTCATTTAAACAACTACAAATCAAGTTACGGAATAAAATCAAGTGAAAACTACAGGTTAATCAAATACTTTGAAAAAGCCTGCGTTGCGGAATCCGAAGTATATCTTATATACAAAACAGGAGAACGAATCCAATGTCTGCCAAAAGAAATTACTACAGAAAACAAAAAAATGATTTTTAAATGCGTAGTAAATTCAAAAATGGAAGATATTAATCCTGACGACCTTGCGGACATAAAATTATCAAATGATGCCGTCAGAAAAACAAAGCTGAACGGTGGAGAAGTCATTTATGAACTGTCGGGGAAACTGGCGAAAAGATATCAGCTGAGAGAAAATGAACAGGTTATAAGATACAAAGCCAACGGGACAATCGTTATCAGTAACAAGTATGAAAAGAAAGAACAACTTTTCAGAAGACTTATGAGATACGATTCTCTCTGTAAAATTATTAAGCCGCAGGAATATGTAAACGAGTTCAAAAAAATACTCGACGATACCCTAAACAATTATAAATAAATCCTGAATTATTACAATTCCCCTTAACAAATCAGGCTTTTTATTACAAATACCTTTATATTTTTACAAAATTTTACAATTAAAAGCATGTCTTTTTTTGAGGTTTTTTCGACAATATTTTGAATACTCTTTTTTAAAATTATTCCTTAATTTGAGAACTAATTATATTATCAATATTGTTTAAAAAACAATCAAAAATGAAATTAATATTACCTTTATAATTTCGTAACATGGGGGCAAATATAAAATTCAGCCACTTTTAAATATATATGGAGGTTGTATAATCTCTAATACAGGTGATAAAAAAGTTAAGACCCTAATCACCTATATATCAAGGTAGTATGTGTATTTTATGATAGATCGAATTAGTGTAAAAGATAGTTCCAATAATCTAAAAATCAACAACCGCGCAGAAAGGCAAAACAACAATCCGAACTTTCAGGGCCGTATTGGTGATCGCGCTCTTGAATATACAATAAAAGGGATAAGAGCCTGCGAAAAGAACCCTATGATTAATGTTGCGGCAATTGACCTTATTACGGCAATCGGGCCACGCAGTATTTGGGAATCTTTCACAAATATATTTGCAGGGTTTGAAGCATTCAGACGCGAATCTTCAGGGCTTATTGTTAACTGTTTAATTCCGGGGTTTGTTGCTTTAGGTGCAGCAAAAGCCGTCAACAAAATGGTTATGGGCGGCAAAGCTAACTTATCAAGCTGCTGGGCAGGAAATGACGCAATAGACACTATTTCAGATTATTATAAAAACGCAGAAACAACAGAAGCTTACCACGAAGGAATGGCTAAATTTAATGATGCAAAGAAAGCAAAAGTTTATGCGACACACTACAATATGCTTAATGATGCATCAGGTATTGACGGAAACACAAGAAAAGTATTCAGAGAAATAGATGATTTAAATATATCTGAAACTGCAGAAAAATTAACAGAAGCAACCTTTGAAGAACAAAAACACCTGTCCTTCGGCGAAAAAGTAAAAGCCGCAGGCAACACAATCAAAGGCTGGTTCTCAAAAGGAAAAACTGAAAAACATAAATCTATTATAGACAGAACTTTTGAACAAACGGCAGAAAAAACACATATTACAGAAAATGTTCGGTTTGGAAAAGAAGGCAGCTATGTAACATCTAATCTAAAATCTGCAATGAAGAACACAACAGGTGTCCTGAAAGGATTTATTGCAGACGGAGTAGAAAACCCTGAACAAATTGAAGTATTTGCTAAAAAAGCGAAAAAACTTGTAAGAGCAAAGAGCGGTATAGCAATGGCTATTATTCTTCCGCTTGCAGCTTCTATGCAATCAATTAACAGATGGATAACATCAAAATTATCAGGGGTAAAAGGCGCTCCTATCTATGACGATTATGCGAAAAAAGATAACGAAAAAATAGCAAAAACACCTGAAGAAATAAAAGCAGATAAACGTGCTTTATTAAAACAAAAATTCATTTCAGTAGGTTCAATGGTCGGGGTAGCAATGCTATCTATGATGAAGCTTCCTAACAAAGAAATGTTCAAGAGCATTTTTGAATTCAAAGGACAGTTCCCGACTATGGATCAGGCAAGAGCAATCTCAACAGTCACATTCGGTTCGCGTATGGCTGTTGCAGATGATAAGAACGAACTTGCCGAAGCAACTACAAGAGATATCGTTACCTTCAGCAGCATGTACTTCTTAGGTGATTATGCAGCAAAAGGTTACGCATCATATCTTGAAGGAACAAAAGGTGTAAAACTGTTAAACAGAAGCAAAGTTGCTGATAAAGATGCAAACATCTTCAAAAAATTCGGTAACTGGGTTGTAAATACTCACCTCAAATCAACTGATGAACTTGCAGCAGACGGGGTCAGAACTCTCGAAGATATGACCCATTTAAGAACCAAATGCCAAATGGTTAACCTCGGTTCATCATTATTAATACTTGGTTTACTGGTTCCTGTATTTACAAGATTAAAAACAGAAAGAAACCACAAAAAAGAATTACTTGCAGGGGCAGGGGTAAATAATAAAATTGCAACAACTCCGGAAGGCACTAAAAGTAAAGAAAATGTAACAATTAATAATCAACATGGCAATTTTCAAGGTTTAGAAATCTTTAAAAACATGAGAAAAGATGCTGATAAAAGCGAAACATTCCAATTATTCAAACAACGTGTAGAAAGTCAAAACTAGTATGAAGGTTAATTTATCTCAAAATATTCAACAAACAAATTTATTGAGAACAAATCAAAAATCTAATACAAAAAACAACACCCAAAACAATCAGGTATCGTTTAAGGGTGCAGGTTGGACTGCGTTTTTAGATTACCTTGCTACAAACCCTGTTTGGGGTGCAACAGCTACAGACGTAGGGTTCATGGGAACACCTACAACAAGTATGGAAATTATTCGCAGAGGCTGGGGATACGGGGCTGAAGCAGGTTTCAGAGAATATACTTCAACATTAAATGATGCATCTGTCGGTTTGTACGGGCTTGGTGCAGGTACTGTTATTGCAGGTATGCTTAAAAAAGACGGTATCACAAACCCTCAAAGAATTTTCGCTTCAAACGAATCTGTTGATGTTCACGCAGATTTATGGAAAGCAAGCGAAGGCGATGTTAACAAATATATTGAAAATTATGTTGATAATTTAAAAGGTTTTAATCCAAACAGTCCTTTAGCAGATGCTGAAGGTTATGTCAAAGTAGCCAATGAATGCAAGCAGGGTATTATTGATGATATGAAAACCCTTGCTGAAGGCGGACTTGATAAAAAAGAACTTTCAAAAGTCACTCAAAGACTTAATGCAAAACTTGTCGAAGCAACAGGTTCCGAATCAGAATTAATGCTTAAACACGGCGACAAAGCCGCAACATCAACAGTTACAACCGTAACTGACGACTTTTACAGAATGACAAAAGCTTTAAAAGAAACAGGTGAAGTATCAAAAATTGATAAATTCACTTCAAAATTAAAAGCTTTCGGTAAAGGCAGAGCATTACTCGGACTTGGTGCAGCAATGATGATTTCTGCAAGTTTCCAACCAATAAATGTCTGGATTACAAAGAAAAGAACAGGTTCAGACAGCTTTGGCGGTGACGAATCAAGAGCAAGAGATACATCAGCATCCTTCAAAGCTAAAAAGCTGGCTTCTATGGGTGCTATGGCAGGTATCATGCTTACAACAATGAAGGCTAAACCTTCACAATTCTTAGACAGAATGTTATTCAAAGGTACAGCACCTACAATTAACCAATTCAAAGGGTTATACGGTACTACAATCTTATCAAGAATGTGGATGGGCAGAGATAATGATGAACTCAGAGAAATCAACATAAAGAGTATTCTGGGTTATCTTAACTGGCTCGTACTCGGTAACTTTGTAGAAAAAGGTGTTGTAATGGCTATGGAAGACAAAAAGAATCCATTGTTAAGATACAACGAAGGAACTGCTAAGAACGGTTTCTTATACAAACACTTCGGAAAAGGTATTGATAAATTCTTCAACAGCAGCATTACTTCACGCAGAGAAATTCTGACAGATGCACTTAAAGAACAGGGTGTTTCTGTTATAAACTCTGACGGTTCTGCTAAGAAGATGAAACAATTACTCAAAGATTTTGAAAAGATTACAAATCCTATCGCTAAAAAGAACCTTAAACTCAAAACATGGGCTCAATTAGCCGGATATCTGTATTCAGGTATTGTTCTCGGTGCAGGTGTTCCTTACCTTAACATTTCTGTTACGAACAAGGTTACCGCAAAGAGAAACGCAAAGAAAAACCACGAAAAAGCAGTAGATACTGCTAAAAATCATTTCTTTGATTCTCAAATAAGCAACACTTCTTTTGCAGGAATCAAAAACAATTATGATAAAAATGCATAATAAAAAAGACTACAGCAGAAAATATTGGAATGTATAATAATCGGAGTCGGACGTAGACTCCTTTTTTTTACCCCTCATTTTGATGCCAGTGAGATTGATACAACCCGATATATGCTTTTAATTCCTCGTCAGAGGCTTTACTCATAACATCAGACATATTTATATAATTATTATCCTCAAGCCAGCCTGATACATCAGAATTTATTTCAGCGATATCAGAAGTCGTTATATATCCGTCAGTTGTGTTTATTCTTTCGATGACATTATTTTCTATGTATCTAAAATTATGTATCCTTATCCCGGATGTATTATCAATATCCCGTTCTGACACAATATCATCAAGACTGTCTTTCGAAACGAGTATTAAATCCGTGTATTTAAAAAAACTGCCCGCATCAAAGATTATCAGCATATCGCTGTATGATTCCAAAATATTCAGAACATCATTCCCGCCGTTATCCGTAATGAGTGTAGTATCTGAAACGCTTTTTACTATATATTCGTCATTTCCCGAAGAATCCTCAACAATCGCAAGTTCCGACTGAAGGTATATTTTATCATTACCGCTCTTTGATTCAACATAGGACGGAATTTTTGTTGTGTAAATATAGTTTCCGTTATCGTTCCCCTCGTACGCCATACCTACAATATAAAAAGGTTCACCTTTATATTCGTACTCTATAACGCAATCAGTCCCGTAAATTATTTTTTTAGTTGACTCTACACTATTGATTTTTATATGCTCCCGCTCAGCCTGATCGAGATTATAGTACTCCTTTATTGTAACGGAATCATCATTATCAGTATTACTTATAATCAAATCGTTCCCTGATTTATCAAAGTCATAGTTTGCGTACAAAATCAGGTTTTCAGAACCCGAACCGTGATAAAGTGTATCATGCCCGTCACCATCATACAGATATATTTTACTGTTTGCAGATTCACCATATATCACATCATCGCCGGTCCCCGGACGGATAATATTATTCCCTGCCCCGCAATATATAGTATCTGCACCACCGTTTGCGTAAATATATCCGTCATTATCTTCAAAAGTTATCTCATCAGCGTCCGATGTACCGTAATAATAGTTGGCTGATTCATCAACCGAATACAGTTTGCGGTCTTTATTATCTATTGTTTCATAAACAGCATTCCCGTCAGAATCTGTGTATGCAATCATAGGAAGATTATTTATATTACCCCGTTCATATAGATTAACCGTTACACCATCTTTATCGGTTATATATTTTACAGAGTGTACAGATTCATAATCATCATTTTTTATTATTCTGTTAAAATAATCTTTTACCCTGACCTTATCGCCATCACTCGTATATGTTATCAATAAATCGTAACCGTCCTTTTCAAACGACATTTCTTCTAATGATGTATCGTTAAATTTCAGAGTGTCAGTGCCACCGTCTGAATAAACCGTATCTACCCCATCACCTGAATTAAAGATAAGCGTATTTTTACCGAGCCCCGCATAAATTTCATCATTATGCCCTGCGGAATTTGTAATTGTATTCCCGATATTTGTTCCTCTGATGATTCCCTCACCCGATACAGTCATCTCAGCATCAGCCGAGATACTGTATTCTTTAATATTTTCACCGTTAAGTGCAAATAGCTTATAGGGCTTATCTTCTGAAACAAAATAGTTTGAAAGAATAACCTTTTCATTTTCACTGATAACTATTTCCAGATTATTTTTATCTTTAATAAATACCAAATCGTCAAACCTGGTATCTTCAAATGATAATACATCATCACCAGTCATATCGTGAAGAATATCACAGCCGCTTCCCGACAAATATTTAACCGTATCTTTCCCTGCGCCGGTGTAAATCTTATCATCATAGATTGAACCTGTTATAACATCATTACCGAGCCCTGACTTGATTGTTACCCCAAGATTTTTATCATTTTTGTAGTTTTTGATATTGATATTATCGGAAGATACAGTTCCCGACAGTACACGCTTAGAATTAACACTAGCCTCATTTATAGAAAAGATGTAATCGGTCTTAGTCCCGTCAGAAACCGTGTTATTTGATATATCAAAAACATACTGTTCTGTTAAATCTTCGCCCCAACGGGTAACAAATTTAATACTTTCAGCCAAATTTTTAGAGAACACATTAACTAATATGATTTTATCCTCAAAACCTTTTCTTGTGATAACTACATTATTTTTAACCCTGCTTACTACAAATTCATTGCCATATTCAGATATAGCATTTTTATCATCGTAGTATACTGTAAGAGTTTCGCCCTTAGAAAGATAAATTTTATCCTCTCCGCCACCTGCAGAATATACTATTTTGTTAGTTCCGACGCCGCCCGTTATCGTGTCATTATATTTTGAGGCAATTATTGTATCGTCACCCGCACCGCCATTGACTGTTACCCCTTTATTGTTTTTAATCAGCACATTATTTATTGAGCTTCCGTCAATAATTTCGTTACGCAAATTCCCCGTATATTTTTTATTCTTAGATGTAAATTTGTCGTAACTGTAAAATTTTTCTTTTAAATCAATCGTTTGGGTTTCGGACAGCTTTAAAACAACCCTTTCAGAGATATCTTTTGAGCCGAAATTTTTAATTGTTATTGAACCTTCGCCTGTTGAAATATTTAAATCTTTTTTCTTAAAAGAATAACTTAACTCGTCAGGGTTCAGTCCAAGCCCCGATAAATCAAGGGTTAAATCTTCGTTTTTGGTAAGTTTTACCGTATCATTTCCGAAACCTTTTTTGAAAAAGATTATATTTCTGCCTTCCCCACCCGCAAAAGTATCATTATATTTTGACCCTGTAATTTCATCATCACCCGAACCTGAAGAAATTACAGCACCCTTTTTATTTTTGATAATCAGATTATCCAAAGATGATGCATCAATTTTATCGCCGAATCTTGTCCCCGAATATTTTAACTTCTTCTTCGAAAAAGAATTATATTCAGGCAAAAATATATCTTCTGACAGATTTATATCTTTGTCTGCAGTTTTAATAACTACATTTTCCGATAAAGTTGAAACATTTTGCTTTCCGTACCCTTTCAGAATAACCGTACCTTTAGCACTTTTAATAGTTAAGTCTTTCTTTACGGTATACTCAATTTCATCAGAATTAATTTCCAACCCGCTAAAATCAATAATCAGGTTTTCATTCTTTGTAAGAAGAATAGTATCAGTATCAAACCCGCTATTGTACACAATAGTATCCGTACCCGTTCCCGAAGTAATTTTATCATTACCTTTTGTGCCGTATATTACATCTTTTCCGGAGTTTGAAACAATTATATCGGCACCTTCTGTTCCCGTGATTTCATCATCAAACAGAGTTCCGATTACATTAGCGCCTGTAATTTTAGTCGGTAAATGATCAATAAGACAAGCTTCTATAATATCCGTTTTGAACATCTTTTCATTATCTTCATCTGTCAGAATATATCTGAAAAAGTTTCTATTATCTTTATTCAGAAAATAGTTATTCAGTCTTACTTCATAGTTATTCCAACTGCTATCAATAGCATTAAGGGTTATAACAAGATCTTTCTCGTCTTGTTTTATTGATTTTACAGCCTCATCATAAGTATACCCGCGAAAATACAAGGCACAATTTTGAGGGGATTTACCCTCTGTGACATTCCCTTCTGCATCATAAAAATCGTATGATACACTGCTATCCAGATCAACTGTTAATACTTCCATCTTCTGCTAAATACTATCATGAAGATAGCCGCATGGCTATAAAAAAAGACAGCGGACTAACTCGCTGTCTTTCTTTTATTTTATTTAGTCTTATACAGTAGCAGATAAAACTTTTTTATTTACCCCTTGTTCAAGAGCCAAAGTTCTTGTTGTGATATCACAAACAGAGCTTGGGCCGAAGTACTGAATAGCACCAGGGAACAGATATCTGTCATTCATTGCCCAATCTTCTCTGTTATCTGCTAACTGTTTGAATACAGGACCGTCAAGTTCAACCAATGCTTTCTTAATAACAGGTTTCATTTCACCGTGACGTCTTTCCATATTCATCATCATAGTAAGAGGAACACCGCCTGCAATCCATTCAGAAGCAGGAGCAGTAAGGTTTCTTACTGATGATAAGTAACCTGTCAAACCAAAGGTAATCAATGCAAATGCGTTGTAACCTAATGAATAGCAATAATCTGCATCAAAGTTTGAAGGGAATGCACAACGACCTTCATAACCGAAGAAGTGTGATTGTGCAGAGAACTTAACCCCTGTACCTTTTAATTTTGATTCAATCATAGAAATCAATAATTTTTCTGTTTCAATCTTAGAAACCTGAACATTACCGTGAGGGTCTCTGTCCATAAGTAACTGAGCCTTAATCAAGGTTGGTAATGAAGAGAATACTTTTGCATTATCGCTTGATAAAGTGTTTTCTATAATAGAGAATTTTTCTGTTTGTTCAGCGTTTGTATAGTGGCTGTCTTTTTCTAATGTACTCATAATATCGTTAAGGTTAGCAATCATAGCACCCATTTCAGGAATAAATTCGATTAAACCTTCAGGAATAATTGCAACACCGAAGTTTTTGCCGTTTTGTGAACGTCTTGTGATAATATCTGTCATATAATCAATGATTGATGATAATGACATTTTCTTTGCTTCAACTTCTTCTGATATCAAAGTGATATTAGGCTGAGTTTGAAGAGCAGCTTCAAGTGCAACGTGAGAAGCACTTCTGCCCATAATTTTAACGAAGTGCCAGTATTTCTTAGCAGAATTAGCATCTCTTTGAATGTTACCGATAAGTTCGCCGTAAGTTTTTGTTGCAGTATCAAAACCGAAAGAAATTTCAATTTGTTCATTTTTAAGGTCGCCGTCAATTGTTTTAGGGCAGCCGATTACCTGAATACCTGCATTGTTTGCAACAAACCATTCAGCAAGTAATGCTGCGTTTGTGTTTGAATCGTCACCGCCAATAATTACAACAGCAGAGATGTTCAGTTTTTTGCAAACTTCCAGTGAAGATTTAAACTGTTCTTCTGTTTCAAGTTTAGTTCTGCCTGAACCGATAATATCGAAACCGCCTGTATTTCTGTATGCGTTCATAAATTCATCTGTAAATTCAATATATTTACCTTCAATAATACCTGAAGGGCCACCTAAGAAACCGTATAATTTATTAGACGGATTTGCCTGCTTCAAAGCATCATAAAGCCCTGCAATAACATTGTGTCCGCCGGGAGCCTGTCCGCCTGATAATATAACACCGACATTTTTTTGTTCAAACGATTGATTTTCGTTTGAAGAACTAAATGTTACGGTTGGTTTTCCGTATGTATTTTTGAATAATTCTTTGATTTCTGCCTGATTTGCAACTGATTGTGTTGCAGAACCTTCAGAACATACTAACTTGTTAATCCCTTCTGATAATGAAGAAGGTAATTTTGGTTGGTATTTAAGTCTTTCAACTTGTAATGGTGATAAATTTGACATATTTTTTCCCTTCTGTTTAGTAATAACCAAATTTCTTAACCACATTATACCCCAAACATAATAATCATACGGGCAAATTTATCAGGCATGCCCATAAAAAAACGACAGATAAAAAATATCTGTCGTTTTTTATTATATATTTTTCAGCATTTTACGCATTGATACCGAATTTTTTCTTGAGTGCTGCAGCATCCATCTTATAAAGTCTAACATCGGTTAATTTATCTTGTTTAACTTCATATTTTCCGGGTTCTGTTTGTTCAAATACGCCTGCTTTCACATTTCTATCTATAAAGTCAGCCTCAATTTTCTTGAAGGTAGATTGATCAATATTCTCTAAACCTTTAGCATTTAAGTTCATCCAGAGAATTTGTTCAGGGGTTTTACCTGCAAATCTTGTCTTCATTTCATTCTGAATGACAGCGGCATCATTTGGAGAAACACCTTCGCTGCTTGTTTGCTGTCCGCCGACACCTGCTATAGCGACATTCCCCAGCGTATCAATCAAAGCAGCCATTACTTTATCATCCTGAGCTTTATTTTTAGAGAATAATCCTGTCTTTTTATTTACCTGATCTTTTGGGGTAGTTTTACCCGGAACTTCTGTTTTAGCATTTTTAACTGTCGCTATGTTTGCTTTATCTTTAGCATCAGCTTTTGCTTTAGGTTGAGGTTCTTCCCCTTTTGCTGCCGGAGGTGCATCCGAAATAGGATTTTCCTTAAATCCGTCCGGAAGCTTGTTACCATTCTTTTGGTACTGAGCAAACGCCTTATCAAATTCTTTTTGTAATTTATTTTGTATACTATCGTTCGCTTTCTGTGCTTCAGCCTTAACTTTTGTTTCTACCTTATTATTTAACTCACGTTTAGCAACTAATATTCGGCCTTTTACAGAACTTTCCGCTTCACCGTCTTTCGGTTTTATTGATTCCATGCCTGATTTAAAATCAAAAGATTGTAACGCACGGTCAAACATCTGTTTTGCGTTAAAATTATTCGCTACCATTTTTTTGACATCTGATATTGACTTGCCGCCTAAATCAGTTGATGAATCCAAATGTGAAGGTCCTACTCCGCTCATATCACGCATTTTGAATCCTGCGGGTTCAGCTTCAGCGCCTTTTACATGCTTGTTTGAATCGGTATCATATTTTGAATATACGTTAGTTTCTGTTTTTACGTCTTTTTTCTTTTCATTACCTTTTGTTGATTCAGTGCCCTCTTTCTTTATAGTCTGAACACCATCTTTTGTAGTAGTAGTGGTTTCCTCAACATCGGCATTCATGGCAACACCTTTTGCGTAGTGAACCTCGCCGACACCTTCTTTATTGCCACCCTGCAATGCTTTGGTAACATCTTTTTGCGTATCAACTTCTTGTTCTTGGTCTTTTTGATAAGATTTATATGCATCATCAAGGGCTTTATTAAATTCAGTTGCTATCTTATTATTAACTTGTTGTTGGAAAGTACTTGCAGCATTTCTGACTTCAGTATCCATACGAGCTGCTTCATTACCCTTGAATTGAGCCATCTCGGATTGTGCCCTTGCAACATCTTCTGCATTATTTCCATCAGCAACAAAGGTCTTTTGAGCGACTCCTGATTTATGTTTAAAGCCGTCCAGCATCTTTGTAAACTCTGCCGAAGGATCATATTTATTTACTGCTATCTGCTGAATTTTTTGTTTTATATCAGCAGACACATCCATTTGCATACTAGCAGCCTTATTAGCTGTCAAATCGACCTGACTGAATAATGATTTACCTTCACCTTCATTATGCGCAACTGTCTTGTTTTTATTTGTATCAAAATTTGAAAATACCGAAACATCAAATTTCTTTTCAACTTTTTCTTTCTGTTCAGGCTTATTAGAAGAACCCGTTTGACCGGTACTTTGCGTATTTACATTTATACCTGGTATGTCTGGAAACATGTTCATGAATCCTCTACGCATGTAGTTCTCCTTATTAATAGCTCTCGTCATATAAAAAAAGTATTTTTAGGGGGTTCTGATTTCAATGTTACAAAAATCTGTAACATGTCGTAACATGCCGGAGCCCCTGCTATAACATGGATTACACACATTTATTTCCACAGACAAAAAGAAAGGTGAACCCACAAGGAATCCACCTCTCTTACCATAATTAACAACGAAAAAGAGTTTATTATACTTACTACTAACCACCGAATGTTTTGAAGCTGTTTTCGATATTCTTTGAAACAACCTTTTGGCAAGCTTCCATTTCTGTCTGGAGCGCAGTTTGTTCTGTGCCAAGTTGTTCTAATCGAAGTTGAAGCTCTCTGTCTTCGGCCTGTATGATTTCGGTTTTTGCGTTAATATCCGCAACAGCCTTATCATACTTTTCTTGTTTGTAGAAGTATTGGTTCATAGCATCTTGGTATGCAGCATCATCAGTGATTGTTTCACACTTCAATGTATAAACCGTGTCATCATCTTCAAACTTAACGGTTGAGAATCTACCTTTACCGTCAGTTTCCATCAATGCCTTTTTAGTATCTTCAATTTTTGTATTTATGTAAGTTGATGTATAGTAGCACAATTTGTGTTGTGAGTCTATACCGTTTGTAGCGGTTGCATCATCTCTGTATGCACCTTTGATTGCTGTATCTAAGTCTGTATCAGTTGTGTAGTATGTATGGTCATACATTCTGAATGAGTAGATACCGCCTAAGTATTCACCGGTTGTAGGATCGAAACAAGCAGACAAGTTACCGTATGCAACATTGTTACCGTTTTCTTTCATATCCTTGATAACCTGCTGAATTTCAATCTGCATATCTTCGCTACCGTTATATTGATCCAAAGTTACAGCATTCAGTCTGCAGTTACCAACCGCCTGATAGTTACTGTAGATAGGGTTATTTTC
Source organism: uncultured bacterium (assembly GCA_902765215.1). GTDB lineage: Bacteria > Cyanobacteriota > Vampirovibrionia > Gastranaerophilales > Gastranaerophilaceae > UBA2883. The sequence goes on from CACWZA010000010.1 coordinate 70,596, forward strand.
TACACTGTGGAAGAAGATTTCGTTCAACCAGTTTGCTTCGCTTGGATCTGTCAAGTCGATTGCAGATAATTCAGCGCCTGAAAGAACATAGTTTCCGTCAGTATAATATGTATTTTTGTCACCTGCTCTTACCTGAACTTTTGCGATTTCACCCTGAGAACCACGAGCTGCATCCATATCTTCACCACAAATAAATGCATAAATAGGGTTACCCGCTGCATCTATTGCCCCAGTGTCTGTATAGAAATATGATTTTTCTGAATCATATTTGTCCCCATAAGATGCCAATAATTGCTCAATTTGTTCTCTTAAGTTTTCATCATCAAAGTCGATTTGTTTAAATACACCTGTAGTGTTCCAGGTGATATCACCTGTTGTAGGATCCTTTGTGAAACCTGCAGGAATAGTAACTTCCTGATCAAGGTACGGCATATTGTATGCTGCAGGATCTGCTGAACCGTCATTCATCTTCTTGGTCGGATCCCAAGCAGGAGTAGTCGTACTATCCAAAGGAATTCTGACTTTAATTTTAACATCAGAGTCAAAGCCCCATTGTGCCGGTTGTGCCGGTGTTGGTGGAGTTGTTGAATTGTCTTGAGGAACTGCCTTCTTATATGCGGCTTTGTCCCCTGCTGTAGCCATAGCGGTTCTGCCTGTCAAAGCATCAATTTCTTCAACAGAATCTATAGTTGAATCAACTCTCTTGAATACGTGTGTTGATTCTACACCGTTACGGACTACTGCCAATGTGTAAGTGTCATCACCTGCACCTGTCAATGATTCAGCATGGTATGCCAATTGTTTTACTTCATAGTCCTTGTTAGGTCTGTCAGTAAATACATTAGTCTTAGATGCCTGAATTTCAGGTGCGTTCATACGTTTAGACTGACCCGTATAAACATTTTCATAGTGATAACTGGTTACAACATAGTTGTAATCTTCGTTTGGTACAGAGATTTGGTAAAAATCAGAAATTACCTCATCATTGATACCATCGCTCCACGAGTATTGTAACTTCGTGAAGTCGTTACTGTCCGGACACGTCGGAACGGACATAGTCAACATCTGATTAAACAGATCGGCTGACTGGTTCGCTAAGTTGAGCCTTTGTTGGTTCAACTGCTGGCCCTCGTACTCAGTGTTTGTCTTTCTGGCAGACAGTGATAAGTACCTAGCCTGAGAAGCTGCCATTCCCATAAGGTATTCTCCTTTCATTGTTAATTAAGTATTTAGTTGTTTTCATGGTTTCTTTTAATGTTATGTAAAAACATGTCAACATAACACTATTAGCATGTTACATTTCTTTACAATTCGTTTCAACGGTATATAGTCATGTTTCTATACCTTGGTTGGGCAAATATCATACTTTAGTATGAGATAAATGATAATTTAGCGATGTAACAGTAATATAATAATTTACTTCTTCCCCAAAACAATATCTAACGGTTCAATACCTTTAGAGCAAAGAACCAAATCACAAAGTTCGCGTATAGCACCTCTGCCGCCATTTTTGGTTGATACAAAATCACAGATTCCCCTTACTTCATCAACGGCATCACATGGGCAGCACGCAAGCCCTACTTTCTCTAATATACAAATATCCGGTAAATCATCGCCCATATACGCAACTTCTTCAAATGAAATATTATACTTATTAATAATATCTTCCAAAACGGTAAGCTTATATTTAATCCCCTGATGCAGCTCGGTTATACCCAAATTTTTTGCTCTGTGTGCTACGGTACCGTTTTCGCGGGCCGTAATAATTGCGGTAATAATACCTGCTTTTTCGGCACAAACTACACCCTGACCGTCTTTTGCATTGAATATTTTTGTTTCTTTTCCGTTTTCGTCATATATAATACTGCCGTCAGTGAAAACCCCGTCCACATCAAAGGCCATTAATTTAATATTCTTTGCTTTCTCTTTAACATCCATAATAAACTTACCTCTTACCTATACAACACCCGCTTTAAGAATATCGTGGATATGAACAACCCCTATCGGCTCGTTATCGTCATTCACAACAGGAAGGGTTGTAATAGAGTGCTTTTCCATAAGATGAAGGGCACTTGCCGCAAAATCTGTCGTTTGAACTGTTTTAGGGTTTACTGTCATAACCTCTTTTGCCAAAAGGTTTGTAATATCGCTATATTTTAGAACAGTTCTTCTTATATCACCATCCGTGAGCATACCTGAGAGTCTGCCTGATGAATCAACAATCATTGCCATACCGAGTTTGTAATCAGTAATAAGTTTTATTAAATCAGTAAATTTAGTATCCTCTTTTGCAATAGGTAATGCTCTTTCCTGCGACATCATAAGATCTTCAACATGGTATTTGATACCTTTACCCAGTGCTCCGCCCGGATGATAGATTAAAAAGTCCTCTGCCGTAAACCCGCGTTTTTCCAGCAAACATACTGCCAACGCATCACCCATGGCAAGGGTTGCCGTTGTACTTGCAGTAGGTGCTTTCCCGAGAGGGCAAGCCTCTTTCTCAACAGAAATATCAAGCACACATTCGCCTGCTTTTGCAAGTGTTGAACTCATATTCCCTGTCATAGATATAATAGGAACCCCAAATCGTTTAATTAAAGGTAACAGGTTCAACAACTCCTGAGTTTCACCGCTGTTTGAAATGGCAATAACCAAATCATCACGGGTTATTATACCACTATCACCGTGTGTACTTTCTGCAGGGTGAAGAAAATATGACGGAGTTCCTGTTGATGTAAGTGTAGCCGCAATCTTTTTACCTATAAGTCCTGATTTACCCATACCTGTAATAATAACTCTGCCTTTGCAGTTATACATAAGGTCTATTGCTCTGTCAAAATCAGGACCTAATGAGTTTTTAAGCCTCAATATTGCGTTTGCTTCTATATCAAATACTTCACATGCTACCTTGTTTACATCAATCACGTTCATTTACACCTCAATTTCCCTACCTGTATCTATTATACCGCAAATTATGAAATTGGTAAATTATTGTTTGGGGTAAATATATAAAACACCCCTCACTCTAAACAATAATTTATCTTAACAAATCAATTGACACGCAGGCATGTCTGTTGTTCAATATTTGTGGGTAGGACTGACTGCCCGTATTGAAATATAAATGGCAAACAGTTGTCGGGAATAAGTAAGGGTTCTTCGATGAGTTGTACTGATTTGCTAAGGAAATGAAAAGGAGAAAAAAATGCCTACAATTAACCAGTTAGTACGTCAAGAACGTAAAAAACTAACAGACAAAACTAAATCTCCTGCTTTGATGAATTGTCCTCAAAGACGTGGAGTATGTACAAGGGTTTACACAACAACCCCTAAAAAACCAAACTCAGCACTTAGAAAAGTTGCCAGAGTAAGATTGACTAACGGATTTGAAGTTACTTCTTATATTCCGGGAATCGGACACAACCTCCAAGAACACAGTGTTGTTCTTATCAGAGGCGGCCGTGTTAAGGATTTACCTGGTGTTCGTTATCACATTGTACGTGGTACATTAGATACCGCAGGTGTTGCTAACAGAAACCAAAGCCGTTCTAAATACGGTGCTAAAAAAGGAGGTAATAAATAATGTCAAGACGTTCTAAACCGGAAAGACGTATACCGGCTCCGGATCCAATATATAACAACGTAGATATTTCAAAATTCATTAACAGAATTATGCGTCGTGGTAAAAAATCACTCGCAGAAAGAATTTTCTACGCAACATTAGAAAGAATTAAAGAAAGAACAAACGAAAACCCTATCGAAACTTTCCAAAAGGCTTTGCAAAACGCAACTCCGTTATTGGAAGTTAAAGCAAGACGTATCGGTGGTTCTACTTACCAAGTACCTATCGAAGTTAAAGCTGACAGAGGTTTCGCTCTCGCTTCTTCTTGGCTCATCGCAGCAGCTAAGAACAGAGGCGGTAAATCTTTCATCGATAAGTTAACAAACGAACTTATGGATGCTTCAAACGGACAAGGTGCAGCATGTAAGAAACGTGAAGACACCCACAAGATGGCTGAAGCTAACAAAGCGTTTGCTCACTACAGATAAGAATAATATAACCCCGCATACCTTGCGGGGTTTTTTAAACTAAATTTATGAGAAAGACCAGGGGATAAAAATGAATACTATTGATTCTAACAAACCAACAATATCATTTGGAATAGCCTTCAGAAACTACAAAAACAGCAACAGGGTTAAAACAGGAGACCTTCTTGATGCTACTCAGGAATTAGAGATGTACAAGAAAATCTCAAAAAAACTGAAAACCGAAAAGTTTATCAAAACAAAATACGGTATCCAGTCTGCAAACATGAAACTTGAAAACGACACCTACGTTGCAAATTCTAACAGCCTGAGATACAACGATGCCACAGGAAACTATTTCTTTGCTGACACCAAAATGTCTATCAAAGGCCTTAGCGATGCTTTTAAAAACCTGAGAAAAGATTTTGAAGCGTTGTTCAACAAAAAATAAAAATGTGCTATTATAATAATATAATTTAGTTATGGAGCACTTATGAGCCTTAGTTTGGTTATATTTGAAAGAGAGCCTGATACGGTAGAAATTATTAAAGGCTACTTATCAGAAAAAACGGATATTGTAATCAATGAAGTTTTTGACGACTACAATAAGGGTGTTCGTTATATTAAAGAAAATAGCCCAAAGATAGTTGTTTTTTCTATGACCCCTGACAAGAGTACCTGCTACAAAATGATACACAGGATGTGTGAGTTTGGGGCTAATGTTATTGTGCTTTCGGAAGATTACACAACCTCAAACATTATTCAGGCATTAAGACACGGGGCAAAAGATTTTGTATCAAAGCCTGTTATAAAAAAAGATTTTCTTGAAGCAGCAGAAAAATGCAGTCAGGCAGATGTAAAAGTGATGAAAAAATCACAAATTGTTGCTGTATATTCAAACAAAGGCGGGGTAGGGAAAACAGCTATTGCCGCAAATCTGGCGGTAGAATTAACAAAACTCACAAGAGATAAAGTTGCTCTTGTAGACTTAAATATGCCGATAGGCGATGTTACAACCTTTTTAGATGTCAAACCGTCTATTGATATAGCAGAAATCGTAAACAATGCTAACCCTGAAAACACAGACTTTATCAGAGAAGCATGCTGTAAATATAAAGATACTGATTTGTATGTATTGGCAGAGCCGCCTTATATAGAACAATCCAGAACAATAACCCCGAAACAGGTTTTAAAACTGTTTGAATGTCTGAGAAATGCTTTTTCATATATTGTGGTTGATATGGGCACAAATGTTGATAAACTGAATATGTCCATACTGGAATATTCAGACTTTATTATGCTTGTAACGGTTATCAATCTGCCGCTTATAAGAAATTGTCAAAGATGTCTTGATTTGTTTGGCGGACTTGGTTTCCCTGAATCAAAGACAAAAATTGTTGTAAACCGTTATCTTGAAAATGATGAAATAACGGTTGATGATGTTGAAAAAGCCATCAAAAAACAGGTCTACTGGAAGATACCAAACAATTATTATACAATGATGTCCTCTATTAATAAGGGCATACCTGTATCTGAAGTGAATGAAAATTCAAATATAACAGAAAGTTTTACCCAACTTGCCTCAAAAATAACCGAAGACATGTTTGAACAAGACCTCAAGGGGTAGGGGTAAATGTAAGGATAAGTACACAATGAAAAAAATTTGGTTATTAATATTTATAATATTTTGCAGTTTGAATTTACCCTCATACTCAAAAGTTATAAAAAAAACCGCGAAAAAGACAACAAAAAAAACCGTAAAAACGGTAAAACCTGCTCAGACGGGCTACACCGTTCCTACTGCAAAAGCAGAAGCATTTAAAGATGTAAAAAACTATCTTCCCGTCATTCATTTTAAATCAGATTTAACAGACAGAGATTATGCCGCAAATGTTTCATATATGAACAAGCAACTAAACACAAGTGCTGACGGCTCAAGACTTTTATTCCCGCTATATATAGGTGACACCCTCATCTCATACGGAATAAGATATGCAGAAAAACCGGATAAGGTATATTATTACAACTCAAAAGGAAATCTTTTAAGAATAGAATTTGATAATAATAACCCGCCGACATACCCTAAAAGAACTCTGACTTATAACAACAAAGGGAATTTAAACTCTGTTGTTTTATATATATCAGACAGAGAACAATATAATTTTGACGGGAAAGGAAATCTTGTTGTGCACTGGATAGGGGAAAGAGGGTTTAACCGTATGGGGCAGCCAATAAGAATACGTCGCAGCCTCTGATTATTAATCAACCAAATATATTATATTTCCCCAAACACATCAAATAATAATTATTATTTGCCGATATATTTAATATAGAGGTTAAATAATGCTACAAATAATATCTCAAAACGACTCAAAAATAGTACTTGATAATAATACCCCGCAAAGTAACATTGATATGATTAACGAACATATCAAACTGTGCAGTTGTGAACACATGACAGTCGATATAACACGACTGAACATAATGGATGCGTGTATGGTATCAACCCTCTGTTCAACAGAACACTATATGAAATACCCAAACGGGAAAATTGACTGGATAATCAACTCAGAAAAAGTAAAAGAATTTACCTCAAATATGACCTTGGGTAACAGCGAATTTTTTATTAATTAATAATATTATCTGACATAAACTCTCGGTAAACGCACTTTCAGACGACAAGTAAGTTCATAGTTTATTGTGCCGATAATATTTGCCCAATTATCAATAGATAAATCTTTATCATCAAGCAGGGTAATAATATCACCTTCGTTTGCATCAACTCCTGTTATATCAAACATCATCTGATCCATCGTGATATTACCGATTTGTTTGATTTTTTGTCCGTTGAGTTCCGCATAAATCTTATTAGACAATGCTCTCGGGACACCGTCGGCATAACCTACAGGTATTGTTGCAACTTTAATATCTTTATCTGCCACATAACTGTACCCGTAACTGATACCGCTTCCTTTGTGCATTATGTGGATATTAGTAATTCTTCCTTTTAACCCCATAACCTGTTTCAAATCAGGTTTGAATTTTAAATTATCCGCTAAATCAGGATAAAGTCCATATATTGCAATCCCCATTCTCACCATATTTGATTTGACATCATAAGTCATTGAACCTGCCGTATTTAATATATGGAGCAAAAGCCCTTCTGTATTAATACTATTAATAATACTGTTCCAGCAATCAAACTGTTTTTTGGTTTCGTCAACTGTTTCTGCGTTTGCAAGATGGGTGAAAATTCCTTTAAAATCGACAAAATCAGAGTTTTGAACCTTTTTAATATATTCAACCGCATAATCAGGCTCTAAACCTATTCTGTTCATGCCGGTATCGAGTTTAATATGTACTTTCGGCTTAATACCTGTTCTTTCGTAGGCCTGTTTACACGCTTCAAGGTGCTTATCAGAAAATATTGACAAAGAAATATCATTTTCTGCCGCAATTTCAAAAGACCAAACAGGCACCGCTCCGACAACAAGAATGTCGCAGTTTATTTTATCTTTCCTTAAATCTAACCCCTCGTCGATAGATGCAACCCCGAGCATATCAATACCCGATGCGAGCATAATCGGAGCAACCATTGATGCCCCATGCCCGTAGGCATCAGCTTTTACTATTCCCAATATCTTTTTATCCGCAGGGATATTTTTTCTGAACTCGCTGACATTATGAGCTATAGAGTCAAGATTTATCTCAACCCACGCATCTCTGTGAGTATTCAACTGTGTCAGTCTTGTATTTTTCATTAGTTCTGTCTTATTATTGCTTCAATACGTTTTGATGTATTCCCGTCCCCATACGGGTTTTTAGCCTTTAATCTTGTTTCTGCTATCGGTTTTGACAAAATATCAGAACTCAGCTTAACAATCTTGTCGTAATCTGCCCCGACAAGAACAGAAACGCCTGCTTCAATACCTTCAGTGCGTTCTGTTTCATAACGCATTACAAGGGTAGGACAACTGAAAGAAGGTGCTTCTTCCTGAATACCGCCTGAATCCGTTAAAATCAGTTTTGCGTGTTTCATCAAATAAACAAGATACGGATAATCTAACGGTGTAAGCAATTTTACATTTTCGTACTTTTCCAGTCTTGCATGAATTTTGTTTTTAACATTCGGGTTCGGATGAACAGGTATAACAAATGTATGGTCGCTAAACTCTGTTGCCAAATGTTCAATAGCATCAAGTATTCTGTCTATTCTTTCTCCGTGGTTTTCTCGTCTGTGAGCGGTGATTAAAACCAATTTGTCATTAACATCTATCCCTTTATCCACAAAGAACTGACGGGATTGTTCAATAACTTCATCAGAAAGACAGAACAAAGCATCAATTACGGTATTGCCGACAACATGAATTTTGTTCTCGTCAATATTTTCTTTTAATAAAGCTTTTTTATTAACTTCCGTTGGTGCAAAATGGATATCTGCAACACGGCTGGTCATTTGACGCATAACTTCTTCAGGGAACGGTTCAAATATATCATAAGAACGCAAACCTGCTTCAACATGATATACAGGTATTTTATGATAGAAACTAATCAACGCACCGCACAAGACGGTTATTGTATCACCCTGAACAATTGTTGCATCAATATCATAAGAGTTATAAACCTCTTCAAGGGATGACAGAATTTTAGTCTGAACCCCTGCTAAAGTTTGGTTATCTCTCATACAGTCAAGGTTTATATCAGCCTTTAAGCCAAAATATGCCAAAGTCTGATTTGATAATTCTTTTTGCTGCTCCGTATTACATATAATTACATTGTAATCCTGAGGATACTTGCGTAATTCCAATATTACGGGAGCTAATTTTATGATTTCGGGACGAGTCCCAAATACAAATATTATATTCTTCATAGTAGTTATATTATAAATCAAACAAGAGTAATTTTACACATACTCTGCAACTCTGCAAATATCCTTTCTGTAGGTTTTCCCTCTGAACTGAAGTGCATCAATCTCGTCATACAATTTTTCGGATGCACGGCCTGCCGTACTTGCTTTAGTCGTCAGTACAAGCACCCTGTCACCCATAACTTCATATTCCGTATACTCGTTGCGTTTTGTGTTCAGATGTCCGACAACAGTTTCGTCCTGAAGGTCGTCTAAACCTTCTATAACTTCACCCTTAACCTGTCCGCTTGATAACACGGCACTAACTGCGTATTCTTCTTTAAAATCGATTAAATCGTAATCGTCAGAGAAAGAACCGATTGCACAAGCGTGCATCATTTTGAAGATATCAGATTCAACCAGTGACAAAATACCCTGTGCATCGTGGTTTTGTAAGAACGAAGTACATTCTGTTATTGCAATATCGCCCTCAGGAGTGAGAACTCCCTCAAAACCGATTATCCCCATATAAGGCTTTAACCCTTCTGCAAGGTAATTTATAACAGGATAAACAACCTCGTTCATAAGATAATCTTCATGATCATAAGTCAGTTTCGTAAACGGAGAACAAGCGCCAATTCCGTCAGTCCAGATTCCGCCGTCACCCTCAAGCGAGAATTTATAATCTCTCGTGCTTCCGAAAGGCAACGCCTTAAACCCGTCTGTTATTACATAGAAAGAAAACGGTGTACCGTAAACATATTCTTCTATAATAACTTTGCTTTCATCCCCGAAGAAACAATCTTCGATAAACGATTTTGCTATGTTATAAGATGGGCAAACCATAACCGAATTTTTTGATTTATGCCCGTCAGTTTTAATAACAACAGGCATATCACATTTTCTGATATAATCCAACGCAAGATTTTTCTTCTCATAAATTGCAAATCTTGGGGTTGGAAGTCTTAATTTATAGAACATTTTCTTTGCAATACCGCGGCTTATTGTAAATTGAGCCGACTCTGCAGTAGGTGCAAATATCATCAGTCCGTTATCGCTGAACATATCTGCAATATCGTTTTTTATAGCATCCTCGGAACATACAATGGTGAAATAAATATCATTTTCCAGCGCGAAATTCAAAAGCTCAATAACATTACTTTCTCTTATATCAACCGTTGTAGCATATTCTTTCATTTCATCACTGCCCGGAGCAACAAAAACATTAAATTCATCAGCAAAAATTTTTGCCAATGCAGATTCTTTTACCGAATTTCCTACTATTAAAATATTCTTCTTCATATAAAATTCCTTTTACAATATATTTATTTAACTGCCAACGAATAATTAAGGAGTCTGTCCATTGCCTCGATAGTCTTTTCACGACTGCCGAACGAAGTCAATCTAAAATATCCTTCGCCGTTAGTCCCAAAACCTACCCCCGGAGTTCCGACTATCTGCATATTATTCAAAAGATAGTCAAAAAACTCCCACGACTTCATATTATCAGGGCATTTAAGCCAAATATACGGAGAATTTGCACCGCCCGTATACCAGATACCCAACTCGTCAAGTGCTTTCATTATAATCTTGGCATTTTCTTTGTAATAACCGATATTTTCAGCTATCTCTTTTTGCCCCTGAGGGGTGAATACAGCTGCCGCACCCTTTTGAACGATATAAGGAACACCGTTAAATTTCGTTGTCTGGCGTCTTAACCACAACTTATTTAAGGAAACACCGTCGTATATAAGACTATCAGGCACTACTGTGTAACCGCATCTTGTTCCGGTAAAGCCTGCTGTTTTAGATAATGAGCAGAACTCTATCGCACATTTTTTTGCACCCTCAATCTCATAAATACTTCTTGGTAATGTTTCATCAGAAATAAAACATTCATAAGCGGCATCAAATAAAATCAAAGCATTATTTTTAATCGCATAATTTACCCACTCGGATAATTGTTCTCTGTTATAGACAGCACCCGTCGGATTGTTTGGAGAACATAAATAAATAATATCTGCTTTTACATCCTCAGACGGCATAGAAAGAAAACCGTTTTCTTCGTTACAGTCAGAATAAACAATTTTTCTTCCTGCCATTATATTTGTATCAACATAAACAGGATAAACAGGGTTCTGTACCATTACGGTATTATTTGTTCCGAGAATATCCAATATATTGCCCAAATCACTTTTTGCACCGTCACTTATAAATATTTCATCAGATTCCAAATCTACGCTATGAGATTTGTAATAATCTTTTATTGCACTTTTTAAAAAGTCATAACCCTGCTCAGGCCCGTAACCTCTGAAGGTTTCCTGAACACCCATTTCTTCCGTTGCCGTTTTCATTGCGTCTACAACCGCACCGCAAAGAGGAAGTGTTACATCACCTATTCCGAGTCTGATTATATTTTTATCAGGGTTCTTTTCAGAATATTCATTTACTTTTTTAGCTATTGTTGAAAAAAGATAACTCGCTTCTAAATTTAAATAATTTTTATTAATCTCCATTTTTGCCTCATCGGATTTATATTTTATGTTATTTCAATTATATCGTAATTTTCCCGAGTTGCAAACAAAAAAAGGTTGGGATAAAGCCCAACCCTTTTTTATATCATAATTTAATCTGCTAAACCGAAAGAATAAACCCGCCTTTATCAGCATTTTTAAGTCTGTCCCCTTCAATTTTTGATCTGAGATTTTTGATATATTTATAAATGTAATCTCTTGGCAAATCAAGAAGGACAGCCAAATCTTTTGCATAAACGGTTGTATTTTTGTGTTCAAGTAAATATTCAAAAACAACCTGTTCTCTGTCTGTTAAATTCTTCTTCAATACAATATCAACTTCTTCTCTCAAAGGATCCTCTATAATAGCAGGTGATTTTTCTTCGATAATCGGAGCTGATTTAATAATAGGCTCAGCTTTAACGGACTTAACTTCCGCTTTAACTTCTTTTACAGGTTCTGCTTTAGCACTCTTAACGGACTTTTTATCGCTGCTTTCAACAGGAGCCTTAAAAGAAAACGGAGTATGAGATAACTGACGTTCTCTTTCAAAAGCACGTTCAGCAATCTTTGATAATTTATTATTAGTTTCTATTTTAGCTTTATTAGATGAAGAACCTTCACTAAACACAATGTCAATTAAATCATTAGTTGGTCTTGATTCTGCAACCTCTTTCCCAAGTCTTGCAGCAAATTCTTCTAAAGTTATTTTCTCCAGTGAACTTCTCCATTGTTTTATCTCTTCTTTGCTTAAAAATTCAGCCATTCGGAATCTCCTATTCTCATCCCTAGTTCTAACTTTTTGATTTATGACATTATTAAATGTATCATAAAACAAATGAATTGAAACCAATTGTTTCAAGATGTAAAAATTTATTTTGAAACTTTACAAAACTACACGTAGTCTTGCTTTTTAGATTTGCTCGTAAATCGGGGTAGAATATATTCCCCAACCACACTAAAAAAGGGGGCGATGCCCCCTGAAATTCATAATACATTAAGTTTGCACAAATGCTTATGGGAACAGTATTTGCACCCGTTTTCAGTTTCGCACGGCTCAAAATTAAGCGCACGCATATTCTTATATGTGCTCAAAATCTTATCCTTAATGATTGCGTTATCTTCGTCAGTTAATTCTGTATAATAACTTTTATCTGATTCTTCAACAAATATAAGTCCCGCAGTAGAAACCTTTGCCCCTGCATTTTTCGACTCATAAGCAAGCTTATAAAATCTCAACTGATTCAGATAATGTTCATATTCACCGCCATCAGAAATCTTTTTGTGCGGTTTTGCAGCACCCGTTTTGTAATCGAAAAGTCCGAAAGTTCCGTCTGCATTTCGTTCGATACGGTCAATTTTACCTTTTACGATTTCACCGTCTATCGGAACAGCCTCAAAAGATTCTTCAACATCATAGAGTCTGTTTTCACTTGTTTCAATAAAACGGGAATAATATTCGCCCAACTTTTCAAGCCCGCGCTTATGGAAAAGTTCTCTGTCTTTATCGTTTTGAAATTCCTCTTTTGAAAAACTTGATTCAAACTCTTGCAGAAATTCTTCTTTTGTCGGATACTTCCCTTCCGATAAAAGCATTCTGCCCGAATTTTCCAAAACAGCGTGAACTGCAGTACCGTAATTTGCATTGTTCCAGTTATCATCATATACGGGAACCTTCAAAACATAAGTGTAGAAGAAGTTTCTAGGACAAGACAAATATGAATTCAAAGTACTCGGACTCAACACAAGTTTTTCAACCCGTTTTTCTATTTCATCCTTGAAGGCACCTTTATAATCATAATTCGTCTGACTAAACGATTTGAACAATTCTGTCGTGTATTCTTCTCTTGAAAGCTCGTGGTTTTCACTTTCTATCAAATCAGGATTATCAATAACATTTGCAAGATATGAAGTGAACTCATTCCCCTTCTGATTAGCAGACACAGAATAAGACAGTGTTAAATCATATTTTGCACGGGTAATACCGACAAAAAGCAGTCTGAGATTTTCCGATTTCTTCGCCTCATCATTGTCATAAAATTTTTCTTCATCAATAATCGGTATAGACACATCATTTTTCGTACGCTTTTTCTCCCATTGAGATGCCGTAAGATTTGGCATATAAACATAGTCAAACTGACGACCTTTACTGCTGTGAAGGGTTACAAGCTGAATAGCATTCTGAACATATTCATCCTTATCAATGTTTATAGGAATATTTCTTGCCAATGCCGTATCAAGATAATCAATAAAATCACCTAAACCTGCACCTTTGACCACTCTGCTGACTGCATCAGCCTGCTCAATAATTTTCTTTATTGCAAGAATGTTATCGACTTTATTAACATCAGATTTAACATAATAGTCAAGAATACCTGTTTCGTTACATACTGCAAAAACGAGGTTTCTTAAACTTTCCGTACTCTGCAGCTCTTTTAACTTATCGTAAGTGTTTATAAACCCTAAAACCTTATCCTTATTATTCCACTCATGATTAAGATTTGGTCTTATATTTTCAACAAAATCTTTGCCGTTTTTTCTGTTCTCTGAAAGAAGGAAACTGTAATCTTCCGCATCAAACGCAAAAGGCTCGGAACCGAGCAGACCAAATAATTTTTCTGCATAATAATGGTTGTTATACAGCGCTTTCAGATAAAAATATATGAGCAAAGACGGTTTCATATCAAAGATACTTCTTGTAACCTTTATCTGATATTTTATATTTTTACCTCTCAGCAATTCCGCAAACTTGTCTAATTCAGCATTGTTTCTTGTAAGAATAGCAATTGATGACAAATCAGGTTCCCCGTCCTCAGTTTTCGGAAAATCAGCCGTTTTTGAAAGTCTTTCCACATCGTCAACAATATAGTTAAATTCCTGCGAAACATCAGCAAAACTGTGAAGTTTTATCTTTCTGTCATTTGCACAGACTTTCCCGTTCTTTGCTATAAGTTTTTTATCTATTTTGTATTTTGAAAATTCAGGGTTAAATTCCAATCTTGTTTTATCCTGAGATATAACATCATAACTAAAATCAAGTATTGTCTGGGTTGAACGATTATTCTCTTTCAGACAAATAACTTTTGTATTCGGATATCGTTTTAAGAACTTGGCAAGGGTATCGGTTTTTGCCCCCTGAAATTCGTATATAATCTGATCATCATCACCCACAACAAAAATATTTTCATTACCTGCACCTTCTGCAAGTTTAAACACTATGTTATTTTGAGCCGGGTTTGTATCCTGATACTCATCAACAAGGAAATATTTATACTGTTTTGAAACCCGTTTAAGCAATTCCTCATTAGAATCAAAAACTCTCAAAACCATAGTAATCATATCGTCAAAATCAATAAAATTTCGTTGCTTTAAAAGACGGTCATAAATTTCGTATATTTCCCACGCTTCGCGAGCTTTTCCCATCTTTTTCTTATGAGTTTCATAGTTGCCGAGAAAAGTTTTTACAAGTTTACCTTTCGCTTCTCTTTCTTTATATTCGGCTTCCAGTCTGTCCATTTCACCCTGCCACAAAGAGTGGTGTTCAAGGTTATAAAAATATTCTTCCTTTGTAATCTGACTCTTTTTAATTTCCTGAACACACTTCAACAGCGTTTCAACAAAGAACTCAGAATCGCCCCATCTTGTTACATAAAATTCAGGTTGATACTCTTTTATTGCATCGGACATTGTAGTCTGCTGAGTAATATCATCAGCAAGAGAAAGTCCGTCCAGCAAATCAAAATCGGTTGGGTTATGTTTAATAATATCATTACAAAAAGCGTGATAAGTATGAATGGTAACCGCAGAACCAATAGAACCTACTTCCGCAACAAGTTTTGTTTTCATTTCTGTCGCAGCGGTTTCCGAATATGTCAGACACAAAATGCTTTCAGGCAATATCCCCTGCTCAAGCATATACTTAATTCTTTTTGTTACGGTAAAAGTCTTACCTGTCCCCGGCCCTGCCAAAACCATAACAGGCCCTTCTGTTTGTTTTATACATTCCATTTGTTTTTCATTAGGTTCAAACCCCACACTGTTCCCCATCAATAATTCTGCTGTTGTCATATTTCCCTCACTATTCTGTTTCTATATTTTATCATCTTATATAAATATAGTAAAACACTTATATGACAGAAACGGACATACTAAAAAATCCGCCGGGGGGACAGCGGATTTTTTTTTTGGGGGGGACTAATGAAAAAATTATTTTATAAACTTTTTAACTGCATTGTAACCCTGATTTAAAAATTCAACTATCAGCATACCTGCAGATTTATTACCTTTTTCGTCCAATTTAGCCTCATCTGAAATTGAAGCCATAAATGAGAAGTAATTATCGAATGAAATTTCTCCTTCTGCCAAACCGTCTGGAGTCTTGTCCATTGTGAAGAAGAAGTTAGCGATTTCTGTTTTATCCAAAGCATCTTTAGAATCAGACTTATCGTTAATATTCAGACGATTGAATATAACTTCAGCAGATTTAAGAGCCTGAGCAAGATCCTGTTCGTTTACAGGTTTTGTGCCTTCTTTTCTTGTCTGAGCTTCTTCATATTTGAAAAATTCTGATTTAGAAATCTTACCGTCTTTATTTTCATCCATTATTGCAACATAATCGCCTGCGAATTTGCCTAATTGTTCAAAATAAGAAGCAGCATCGCCCTGTTTGTATGAAAACATTTTTACGGCACCGACAGTTTGGTTTTGACCTTTTTCTGTTAATAATGCACTCGGATTAGAAGCGAGTGTTTTATCAACTGCAACTGTCCAGTTTTCATAACCCTGAGCACTTGTTTGTAAACCCATAGAAGCGAATAATGACTGAACTTCTGCATCAGAAAATTCAACATTTCCCTGATTTACAACCATTTTGCCCTGCCAGCCTGATTTGTTGGCATAGTCTGTATATATAGAATTTTGATTATTTTTTGTTCTTGAAGCCTGAATCTCTTCTAATCTTGAGATTGTTGATTCCCAGTTTTGTTTTGAAATTTTGGAAGTATCATAACCCTGAGCTTCAGCATAAGCCTTTAAGCCCTGAGTTAAACCTTGTCCGTTTGCAATAGAAATTGAAACCATTAAAATAACTTCCTCTTAATTCCTTACTTCTATATAAAGTATTTGTTTTTCAATTAATTGACCTTAAAATTCGCCTTCGAGATAAATTTTATATAAGCGCCGAAAAAGATTAATCTTTGACCCAATTCAAAGCCAGTAATAACTATTGATTACAGAGTTTAAAAATAGAAAAAATTTATCTTAACATATTGTTACATGATGGCAATTCTCAAGTCTATCATGTTATTATATATATAGTTAGTGTTTTATAATAATAAAATTTCATGTGTTTTCTGTCAGGAGGTTTAAAAAATGGATTCCTTAACTGTGTCAAGCTTAGATAGCCTACGCTCAAGACGTGGCAACTACGCGTTCAAACAAACTGTTACAAAGCCAATGGTGCAACAACCGCCGGCACCGACTACATCATCAGATGCGATGAGTAAGACCCTGCCTTTGGTTTCATCAGCAGTAGCACTGGCATCATTAGGGCTTGCAGCTTATGCAGTTTTGAGAAAACCATCCGGAATGAAAAATGTAGAAAGAAAACTTGACACTATTGTAAATGATTTAACAGAAAACAAAAAAGCACAAGAAACATTAACAAACTCAATCAACACAGTAAGAACAAACACAGAAGAAGGAATAAACGGGTTAAGAGGACACATTGACAGCCAGATAGGTTCAGTTCGTAACGAAGTTAACTCAGTTAAGGGCGATATTGAATCTGTAAAAGGTGCAGTTAATAAAGCTCCCGTAATAAACTTCCCTAATAAAAATGTAGAAGTAAACGGACAGCACTTCCAGTTAGCAACCGTTATGCACGGTTACGGAAAAGAAGAATATGCTCTGAGCAAACAACTTCAAACAGAATCTGCACGCAGAATACTCGGCGCTGTTAAACCTGTTGAACTCCCTGAAAATGCAATGATAAGAATCCCGACCGCAGAATTTACCGGTTTTGCTAAAACAGGCGGTTTGGCAATCGTACCTAAAGAATTGGCTGCTAACCTCGGAGCAGTTATCAACAACAAACAAAAAGCAGAAATCATTGTTGATACTCCGATGTATCTCGGTCAGGTTGAAAACTCTAAGTTCTTCAAACTAATCAGACGCGCTGACGGCAAATTTGACTATGTAAGCAAATCAGGCGGAAAAGAACAGGTTATGGCAACCGTTAACAAAATAGATGAAATGGAAGTTCCAATTCATACATATACAGACATCGTAAAAGAAAAAGTCGGTGTTTATATGACTGACGAAATGCGTGCTCCTGTTGATTACGCAGATACAGTTGCTCAATTTGACGAAAAGACTGCACAAATTATCAAAGATAAAATGGCAGCAGGTGAAGCTTACGAAACTCCGCTTGTTGTATTCACCCCATCTAAGAATGTTGGCGAATCACCTAAGGCAGAAGTAAAATTCAAAACCGTCTTCTACAAGAACGACAAGTTCAAAATGGACGGCCCTGTACAGGAAGGTCAAATCAAAAATATTTATAACAACCAGACAACTCAATCAGGTGAAACAGAAAAATTTGTATACTTCGGCAAATATTTCTACGAAAACTTGTTCTCTAATCACGAAAGCTCAACCAAGAAATTAAGAGCAGATATGATTATCGGTAACGATTGGCACACAGGCCCAATCTCTGCAATGACAAGATTATTAACCCCTGCTAAGAAAGCAATGGGCGAAGTTGAACCTGATGTTGCAGACAAAATTCAAAACATTCCAATTATCACAATTATGCATAACTTCAAACTTCAAGGTTCAGTAGATCACTCACAAGGCAAATTGCTGAACGTAATGTTTGGAGAACACGCAGCAAAAGTTACTGAAAATGCTTGGATGCCAAAAGATTCAGGTATGCCGGGACACCTTATGAACGGTTTATTCTCAGGCAACAACCTGAACCCTCAAACAATGGCTATGACATACGCAGACGATATCGTTTTCGTATCAAGAGGTAACTTCGCTGAAGCATCAGGAACAATGGAAAAAGGCGGAACAAACTACGCACTTGCTTCTATGAGAGGCAGAACTTGGCAGTATGGCAACCACGAATACTTAGAAAATATTGCAATGGCTAACGGTATCCGTCCTGAAGAAGTTCCTCATTATGCTACAGCAAAAGGTATCACAAACGGCTGCGACAGAGTTAACAATGTTCTTAACTCTCAAAAAGCAAGAACACTTGAAAAAGTTTTAGGTCTTAAACCGGGTTCATTAGTTTCTGATGAACTTGCAATCAAAGATCCGTTCAAAGCTCACCAGCACAACAAAGGTGTAATTCTTAAAGAAAGAGTTATCCCTGATATTGAATTAGCAAGATCAACAAAGGGTGCTGAAAACCCTATGAAGATAAAAGACCCTGAACATACAGACCTCGCAGGTGTTGATGAAAACACAATGGTTTACGGTATGGCAGGCAGAATAGTTGACCAAAAAGGTATTGATAACTGGGTTGCAGGTATCAAAGAAAGATATGCAAGAGGACATTACGACAAAGAAAACCCTCCTGTATACTACTTACAAGGTATCGGTGACGAATCATATATCGATGCATTTATGGGCGTAAAAGCTTGGTTAAGAGAATTTGACCCTAAAGCATCTAACCGTATGGTTTATGCAGGTTTGTTCTCTGAGGCAGGAAGATATGATGCTTGTAAATTATTCTCAGATTTCTCAAATATGTCATCTTGGGATGAACCTTGCGGACTTGTTCACAAAGAAATCGGCTATATGAGCGGTGCTATCTCTATCGATAATATCGTAGGCGGTTTGACTGACGGTCTTAAAGCTTACGTAAGAAACGGCAGCAAAGAAGAAAACCAAGGCGCTAACGCTATCTTCGTAAGATTTATGGATAAAGATACTCACTCTAAAGAAGAAGCTCTTCACCACAACGGTCAGGCTTGGGCTGATGCATTTGAAACAGCAGAAGAATGGTTCAAAAACAAAGACGACTTTGCAGAAGGTATCAAAAATTCTTACTTATCTCGCCACGACTGGTTACGCGGTAAGATTCAGGAATATGTTGAAATCGGCAAACGCCACGGTGTAATCGCTGACAGCGTTGATTCTAAATATTCTATTTAATAAGAAATAACAAAAATAAATAATAAAAAAGGACAGAAAAATCTGTCCTTTTTTTATTTATAAACCGAATTTAATCAACTTCCTTTTGATTATTTTTCATTGTCCACGCAGCTTTCGGGCAAACCGTTTCGCAAATCGAACAACCTATACATTTATCATCACAACTTGAATAGATTTTATTATCGTCTTTTGTGATTGCACTGTTAGGGCAATTCTTCATACAAAGTTCACAATCAACACACAATTCTTTGTTCCAGACAGGCTGTCTCAGTCTGCCTTTACCCGTTGCTGCAAGCGGATAAATAGACATATCGTCCTCAATAAAATCGCCAAAAATACCGCCTTCTATCCATTGAGTTTTTCTAAACTCACGGACTGAAACCTTTTTAACCTTTTCTTCCGTCGGTAACGGCTCTATCTTATGCCACTCAGAAAAATCAAGCAGGGTATCAGCAAGCCCTTTCTTGTCGATAGCGGTCAAAAAGTCCTTCATGCCTGACTTAAGGAACTTTTTATCCTCATCATCCAGTTCTTTTAGGGAAACTGTTTTTGCGATATCGGCAACATTACCTCTGACATAGATAATACCGCCTACCATACCGACACAAGAGCGTTTTCCTAGTACAGATTTTAAACCTGCACAATCATAACCGCAAACAACGGCTATCCCTCCGCCCATAAACTCAAAACTGAATGAGCCTGTGTTTTTAAGTATCCAGAACTGAGGAGTTTCAAACTTAGGGTCGTGCTTCATTAAAGCACCCGAGCGGGTTCCGACTCTGCCGGATACATATATTTTACCGCTTGCGGCACAGTGTCCTGCAGTATCACCGCAATCACCTTTAACAACTATATTCGCTCCCGAATTTAACCAACCGACATCGGCAGGAGTTGAACCGTTTACGAATATATTTGTACCTTTGCGCGCCATTGCGCCGACTCTCTGACCGGGATTAGTTATATAAAAATTCAGCTCTTTTCCTTCTGTTCTTGACCACGCAGAACCGCCTATATCGTGTTGACCGCACGCATTTATTTCAAAATCCGTATAACCTTCTTCCAGCTTTTCTTCTATGAGCTGAAGAAGTGCCTGTGTTGACATTCTGTCGTTATTTTCTATTCCGTTTATGACTACTTTTTCCATAAATATTTACCCCTAACATACATATTGTATATCGAGTCTGTCTGCGACATTCTTGTCAACAGTAATCAAGGTATCCGACCGACCTATAGGAAGTGATGAACAACCTGTCGGAGCCATAAGTTTACGCAATTCCAAATCTGTTGCGATAAAGTAATTAACGAGATTTTCCGCAACCTTATCAATATCAAGTCTTTTTGTAAGACAAACATCCTGACTTGCAATACCTGCAGGACAAAGCCCTGTGTTACAAGCATTACACCGTTCCGTATCGTTACCTACACAACCTGCAATCTGGAGTAATAATCTGCCTGAGAATACCCCGTTTGCACCAAGACAGATGAGTTTAAACGCATCAGCCGCAAAACTACCCGTCTGACCGAGTCCGCCGCCTGCAAAGATAGGAATTTCACCCTGTCTGCCTTGTTTGATAGCTGCCTTATAACAATCTCTCAGTTTTGATGTAATCGTGTGTCCCGTGTGGTTCAGTGATATTTCATGAGCCGCACCCGTACCTGCAGCAAGCCCGTCAAGGAAGAACCCGCCTACGATATTGTAAGGATCACGCAATAAGTTGTTGTAAACAGACACACTTGTAACTGATGCCGCAACCTTAATAGCAACAGGCACTTTAAAATTAAAGGCTGCATTCATTGATAAAAACATCTTCTGAACGCTTTCTTCAATAGAATATAACCCCTGATGGGTAGGCGGACTCAATAAATCTGCCTTTGGTACCCCTCTGATTTCCTGTACATATTTTGCGACTTTATTTGCCATAAGCATACCGCCGTCACCCGGTTTTGCACCCTGCCCTATCTTAATAAGTATCCCTGCAGGATCCTCAACCATATCAGGCATAGCATCAATAATTCTGTTCCACCCGAAGTGACCTGAAGCGATTTGCAAAATCATATATTTTACATACTTTGATTTAAGAAGTCTAACAGGGATACCGCCTTCCCCCGTACACATTCTAATCGGAATACCGTAAACCTCGTTAAGATATGCAGTTGCAATAGCCATCGCTTCCCACATTCTCCACGAAACCGCACCAATTGACATATCACCCATAATAATCGGATAGATAAATCTGTTCGGCGGGAGCGGACTGCTGCATTCCAGCTTATCGCCGTTTACGCTGAAATTAAGTTTATCCGCAGATAATACACGACCGAACGGTGTTTTTATTTCAAAAGTATGACGGACAGCATCAAGTGACGGGTCTGTCATCTGCGAAATACGACCTATTTTAATCTTATCCAGAGTTCTGCCTTCCGTGTTAAGGTTAGAACGGCCGCCTTTTTTAACAGACTGACCCGTTTGGGCTCTGTATCTGATTGAATATCTGTCGTCAGTATTTCTGACTGCTTTTATTGCACCGTTAGGGCAAACCCTTTCACACATTCCGCAGCCGCGGCAATGATTATCAAAACCTAATTCCTGTTTTATTACAATAACTTTTTCAAGTTTGTTTTTTTCTGCGATAGAACAAGATTTTTTGCGTTGTTCTATTGCAGGTTTAATCGCACCGAAAGAACAGGTTGCGGTACATTTACCGCACTGAATACACTTGGATTCATCATACTCTATTATCCAAGGCAAGTCGTCTTTATGCAATTGATTTATTCTTACTTCTGTCATCTATTGCCCTATTCTTTCAACTTTCAGATTATCATTAACTATAATCATTTCTCTTTCCTTCGGATAGATATCTTTGCTGATATCACGGTCAGGCATCAGGTCGTTTATACCCGCAACTTCTGATGTCATAATAACCGTATTTTCATCTCTTCCTATTACGACAGGTCTTAATTTTTTCGGATCACAAATACAGATTAAATTCCCGTTCGGCAATACCCCGAGAACCGTATTAGGCCCGTTCGCCGCAAGATGTTCCATTGAAGCTTTTATCCTTAAAAGTATTTCTTTTTGGTGTTCCTCTTTTTTGTCTATATCATTATAAGAAAGCGGGAACACAGTGTGCATAAAGTATTCCAGAGGCCATTTTAAAATCTTATTCACATAATGCAGAGAATAGAGGAAACACTGAGAATCAGATTCGAACCCCAAATACCCTTTATAAAGCCCCTGCTGGTAAAGTCTGTTTTTTTCATAGAAGGTATTTTCACCATTGGCAAGAACTGTATACCCTTCTAAAAAGAACGGGTGAGCCGCATATCTGACAATACCGTAGTTTGTGTTTTGACGGCATTGTGCAGTAATTATTTTTGCAGACAAATCACTGTCATCGTTCCAAAGGTTAAAATATGTACCTATATCTTTCGGGCTTCCGATTT
The DNA here is from genome assembly GCA_902765215.1 of uncultured bacterium. Lineage (GTDB taxonomy): Bacteria > Cyanobacteriota > Vampirovibrionia > Gastranaerophilales > Gastranaerophilaceae > UBA2883. The sequence continues at coordinate 93,582 of CACWZA010000010.1, forward strand.
CTTTCAGAGTTAAAACATCAGTCCAGAAGGAATAAATATATCCCGAATTATTTTTCTCTAACTCTTTTCTTAATCTGATACTTGTATCAACAAGCAGTTCTTCCTTTTCTTCTTTTGTTGCATATTTATGACTCTTTGGATATTCCAAAACCTCAAAAATATAGTTAGGCATAGGACTTATTTTAAGCCCCGGCTGGTTATTGATATCGGGAGTCCACTGGAGGACACGGGTAAACCCTATATCGTGCAAAATATCTTCCGCCAGACGCGTTCCCTCAATTGTTGCTGCCATTGATAAGATAGGCAAATCTTTATAGGCTTCAAAAATTCCGCCCAAGTCCTGCATAACAAACGCAAAACCCGAGTCATCATGTCCTTCCTGTTGTGAACGCATTAATTTTAAAGCTGTTGACGGATGAATAAAATTATTTGATTTAATTGCCCCAATTCTACACATGGTTATTATTTTACTTTCCTCATAGTTGCGCTGTCAAGCAAAAACGAGAAAATGTAAATTAAGATTTTGTAAATTCTTGTTCAGGAGTAAATGTATAATTAACCCTCACCCGTATTTGTAAGAAATCATAGATTTCTACAACTACACCCTCCCCCTTTACATAGGGGGAGGGTAGGGAGGGGGTAATCCGACCTTTTCGGAGTAATCCGCAGATGTTGGATTTTACTCAATGAGTTCACTGTTTG